>NZ_JBYSWU010000061.1:0-50579 GCF_058781505.1 Paraburkholderia sp. FW306-2-2C-D06C
GCCACTGTAGCGCCGGCGCCAATCACCGCGGCCACTGGCAAGGGCACGCCCACCGACACGTTGGCCAGGAAGGAGCCAATGACGATTCCGGGGGCAACTTCGAAGCCCAGAGCGAGCAGCGCAACAAGGGCGATGCCGCTGGAAGGCCACACCAGAGACACTGCGCCGCCCACTATCGCATAAGCAAGTCCTACTTTTGCGCCTGCGTAGTACGCCAATGCCACAAACCCGGTGTGGAGGAAGAGCCTGAACCTGGAATTGCCCCGAATAATGACCATGGTTCGCTTCAAACCCTCTACGCGAGCGATGCCTCACACGTCCCGGCACAGCCCGCAAGCAGCAATCCTGATGAACCTGTCAATATGGCGAATTTGATGCCGGGGTTACGCAGGTCACACACCTCATATCAAGCGGACCAAAACTACTATGAACCCACGTCAGAATTCTTCTGCGCGCTATCGCACCTACGAAGGATCATCATGGCAGTACAAGGCGAGCTTGTTCAGGCGGGTGTCGTTCTGCCTTGCCAACACTTCGAGATCGAGAGACGGTGATTTCCGATCAAGGGGCAATGCCCTGATTCAAGGAGGCTCCGGATAATCGGGAAAAATCGCCAAAGAGCCGTCCCGGCCGACGACGTGCCGACTGGCACAACGGCTCCGATGACCGGCAGACGCCGAGAGCGGCCATAGCTGCGGTGCCAGGACGAATGACGGTTGAGGGTCGAACTCGGCCGTTGGTTGTCGTCGCGGCCGTATCTCTGATAAGGCTTCGATATAATCAATCGCTTCCCGGCGTCGCAATGTCGAAAAAATGTCTTCCAAGCGAAACAGATCCCCCGGCCGAGCCCGCAGGCCGCTGACGAAAGCGCTTCTATTGCCGATGGATCGCGCCTCCGCCAGTGAACGGTCGCTGTCCTGTCATCTTGCGCTGGTCGCATGCCGCGACGGACATGGCAACAGCCATCTGGTCAATGAACTTATGTGCGCGGTGTACCTGAGCTGGTATCTGCAGCGTGCTGGTTACGGCAACCAACTGGTGGAGCAGTTCAAGACCGCCGAATATGCGGTCGAGAACACCCTGGCGCACGCCCACGAGACGGGGGAGTGGCGGCTCGCGTCTGAGGTAATCAGCGACTTTGAAGCGCTGCTGACGCTGTATGACGCCCAGCTCGGAAGGGCTCCTCTTCACGAAGTATTCGAAGCGGAGCGGCAGCTGAGGGGGTTTTTGATGGGAACGGACCATTCCCCGATCCCGTAATCGCCGTATCGGCAAACCTTGGCCGATTACTATTCGGGCGGAACCCTTGCCGCAGGGGGCGTTGCATTATTGATTTCGGCAGCCGATAAACTTCGGATTCCTTCTCATTTTACATAATTATATTAATCAACATTTTTGAATGGACTCCTCCGAAGTTGACACGCTTGCAAGGCCGCCATTTGGCTACCAGGCACGCTGGGATGATTGAGGTTGTCAACGGGTCCGCCGTTAGAATGCTCGCCGGACCATACTGGACTACGTCAGCCCCATGACATGGCGTCCGAGAAGGACCCAATTGGCGCTCAGCGAAACAGGAGCATCGTTACGTACGACCTCGAGCAATTGTCCGGTTTCAAGCGGCTCGCGTTGACACCTTCTGACAGTCTCGGTCCGCGTACTCTCATATCCTAATAGCATCGCCGGCGACAAAACCGACCATATCCACGTTAGCCGGGTGATACGCACGAGTCACAAGCTGCGGCACACTATCTTGGATCGGATTGGCAGATCCGTCGAGGGTGCTCGAAAGTCGCAGTTCAACCCTAAGCAGTCTCACGGCTTTCCTTCAAGCAGTCATTTGCAGACACGGTAGTTCAGACAGTTTGCGACCTATTTGGTTGGAATCACCGTCGGATTTCCAGTAAGCCCTCACCGTTTCAGTTCCGCCGCTTTCGCTCATTCTCGAAGGGTATGAGGTCGAACTCACCGAGCAATGCGTCTGCCGGCAATTCGTCGTGCCGACGCCGCTCTTCTGTGTGCATACCTAATATGAGATAAATCAAAGCAGCGCGGACAAGGCGAAGTAGGCGAAGTGTGCGGCGCTCGAACTCATCGACGGTGAGCGAGTACGCAAAGTCATCGAACCACATATCCGAGGTATCCGATTCCGGTATCGCGAATGATTGCACCTTCACGTACTTGTGTTCCAGATGGTTCCGGAGCTTGCTGAGTCCTTGCGCATCTGGATCAGTAACGTCCGCAAACTCGGGCTCGAACAGATCCTTGCTCAGCCAATAAAGGCCGCGCAGGGGCCAGTTCTTGGATGCGTTGAATTCTGGTCTAACCGTGGGAGACTTCTCCTCCTTCCAGATGCCGCGAAATGAAACTTTGTTTTTCGCGATGCCCAGATCAAGGTACTGGTTTATGAAGTACGCGATCTTGTCCAGGATCGAGTACGCCATGCGGAACGAGATCTTGAGCTTCTCTACGGCGAGACCATACGCGGGGTAATCCAGCGTGTTGTACAGGTACACTCCTAAGTCAGAGTCATGGACCTCGTCTGAATTTACCGCTTCGAAATACAACCAACGGGCAGAGACGAACTCCTGCTTAAGTTGGTTGAAAAATCCAACCACAACCGGTGCCTTACCGAGCTTCGTGACCATGCTGGGTAAGTCGAGGTCATCGTGCGCCGCTAACTCGATCGGCCCAATGTCGTTCAACGTGTTCAAATACAGTCCACTGAACAGGCACCAGCGACGATATTCATCGCCGACATTCAGGTTGCTTCCCGAGGCATCCAGCGAGAACGCTTCGTCGATTGCTTCCAACTTGTAGTAACGCTCAATGTGATCGATTTTGGATGCAAAGTGTGAGCGCAGGCCCTGATCGCCTATAGTTGGCTCTTCATCCGTGTGGTTAAGCATTTGCTCCAGTTCGCGATGGGCGAACCACATGAAGATGGGACCATGGGGACCATCATTGTGCGAACGGGCATAGTCCATCAAGGAGCTGCCGCGATTACCTCTAGCCATCCAGAATTTTGGATTTTTGCGCAAGGCCTCGGTCCAAACTGCACTTGCTTCCACGAATCGTCCGCAATGGCTCAGAGCGCCCGCTAAATTCGTCAAGATTTGACACTGCAACTGGAGATCTACTTGTTCGTACTCTTGATACCGGGTTGCACGCCTCAAAAAGTAGATCTGCTTTTGCAGTTCTTCTTGGTCCCACTCCCACGCGGAATCCTCCTCCGAGCGTCGACGAGCACCGGCAAATGCCAAAGCGTTTGACCGAAAGTAGTCGAGCATCACTGCGTGCCCCCCGCTCAGCGTGCGCGCATCAAGCTCTTCACACCACGCCAGCGCACGAGCATTCAGGGTTGCGTCATCGTCGTCGCGCGCCTTATCTATAGCTGTGCCAATGATGCGTAGGCAATCGAGGTCGGGCAAAGAATCTAGTTTGAGGTCATCGTCGAACGTGTCCATAGCGTATCCAATTTTTGGTCAGTATGCGACTTAACAGCGCTGTTTATTCCGCCTCGGCGCATCGCTTCGGCACCTCAAAAAATCGCTGAGATCGGCAAAGCTAATGCATACGCGGTTCCACCGTCCGATGCGGGAAGCGCGGATTGCCGACGATTCAGGCACCCATGTCGACTGACCGTTCAGGCCGGTTACTGCCTGACGCGACCGGCCGTGTACGACCCGTAAGGGGCAGGCGACTCTCTTGAAAGGATGCTCAAAGGGAGCTCCGCGCTCCGGTGAGCGGCTTCGAGGGTTCATCCCGAAGTAGAACTGCCGACTCCGACCGAACGCGGCGCAACTTCAAAGCCGTCTCGTGTTGAATTTCATGCGACTTTTTCAGGGTGCAACATCTACGGGCGTATGTCGTTCGCCTTCGCGCCGACGATTAGAACCAAGCGCTCGCCAGCAAAGAATTCCGGTGTGAGCGGGCCTATGCTGTGGGCGACGCCACCAGCCGTCAGGATCTCGCCAAGCAAGCGCGCTTCGGGCGGAATGTTGGCGATGTCCCTAACGCCGATGTGAACTCCCTCGACTTCTGGTCGCAGTCCTGGGGTGGGTAAGGCTAGATCGGACGCACAGCCCGCGCCTCGAAAGATCGTCACGAAGTCCGTTGCATAGGTCTGTGCTTCGTTGTTGCCACCTGCGGCTGTGACAGGAATGTTCCCGATACGTGGACATAGCTCACGCGCCTTGGCGCTCATGGCCGCTGTCGCTCCGGCGGACAACCGTCTCGGCGCCATTCGAGCCTCTAGTTTTAACCGTTCCGCACGTTCATGATCGGCGGCAGCTTGAAGTATCAGATTGGACTCTTTCAACTTCTCAGTGTTTTCATTCGCGCGGGCCGCCTCCTCTCGGGCAGTGGCGGTTTGCGCTTCGTTCACTTGGATTCTTTCATCGGCAAAACGATCGCGGATGCCGCTAGCCCAAATCGCGGCGATAGTACCGATGGCGACTAGGATCGCTCCGACGATTAGCGCCATGTTGGCAAGGTTGAAAATTAAATTCGCAATCGGTAGCGTGACGTCGAACATTGCGTGTTTTTCTTCCATATCCGTTACCGGGTTCGCGAATCAGGGCCACAAATCACCAACTCTAAAGGCGTCGTAATTTCTGTCGTGAACGACTCATGCGTCCAACATGACTGAGAATTTTCCGCTTTTTGTCTTCAACGAGTGCCGGGGTCCGTAGTATCAAGACATCTCAGCCGAAAATGATATCGGAGATTCAAGGCCGTGCCTGATGATTGAAAACAATTCAAGTGACGACGTCGAACGTCTCAAACTGGCCGATCTCTGGCGCACCTGATTTGGAAGCGAAGCGGTGTGCTTGCTCAGCCGACCTGAAGCAGACGTCGGCGTAGCGCTCGCACAGATTAGCCACGAGACTTTGCGATGACCTGGTCGCGATACTCACGCCATTTCGCTAAGCCGGCGGCAGGGTGCTCCGCCTGGTCGAGAAAGCTACTGTCCGAAAGGTCTATGGCCTGACAGCCAAGGCGTTCGCAAAGTTGGAGTATTCCGCCAACGATGGTATCGCTCGCGCGTACGTGAAGGGCCAAGCTTTGCACCGAATCGTCTTTTCCAACGTTGAACTCAATCGAGCCAAACTCGCCGTCGTAGATGCCCCAGACAGGATCATTCCAGTTCGTACCTGGGAAAACGTCCGACACTGTCGTTTGTACTTCGGAAAGGGTTCCCAGTGGACGTGGTTGCTCCTCGCCGGGAATGTCCTGGATGTGGCTATAACCCCGAGTGAACTTATACAGCGACACATCCCAGCTCATTGGACACCCCATAAGACTTTGGTTGACGAGGTCAAGCGGAACCATCGACGATCCACCATGCCGTGTCGAATGGCTCAAATTGGACGCACGCTGCCTGTCGCGGCCGACGACAGGCGTCCCCGCTTCTGCCGATTGTGCGAGATCCACGACTGGCCGTTTCTCTGCGCGATGGACAGTGCTGCAAATCGGCTGCTTTGCGCTGCATCAAAGCGGCTTGAACGCAAGCATCTACCAAGCCCAACGCGGGCATACGGTGACAGCCCCTGGCGTTTCAGGCGACCGGCTTGCGCCACACGCTGGCTAGCCACGGCTGCCGCTCACGCGGCAAGCCGGCGGGCCGGTAATAGTGCTCAATTTCGACGAATCCCGCGCCCGCCATATATCGGCGCCATGCTTCGAGATCATGGAAGACGCCGTAGCGGCCGTGGCTCCAGCCTTCCTGATTCGTGCCGCGCGGGTTGGAGCTGAACAGCACACCGCCGAGCTTCAGTGTCGCGTGCAATTGCCGCAACACGCGCGGCAACGCCTGACTCGGGACATGGAACAGCGCGGCGTTGGCGAAAATGCCGTCAAAGTGCGCAGCCGGCAAATCGAGATGCAGGAAATCCTGCTGCCAGACGTCGCAGCCAGTCGCGTCACGCGCCATTGCAACGAAGCGCTCGGCGCCATCGAGGCCGACCGCGCAATGGCCGAGTGTAGTGAAGGCCTTGAGATCTCGCCCCGGCCCGCAGCCAAAATCCAGGATCGTAAGAGGGGGCTCGACTTCGATATGGTGCAGCAGCGCCGCGATGTTCTGCGTGACGTCGTGGTCATACGTGCCGTCGCGGAAATCTTTCGCGTGCGCGTCGTAGTGCTGCAACGTGACGGCACTGATTTTATCGAGGTCGCGGGGGTCGAGTTCCATGCAGGAAGTATATCTCGGGGCATTTCCCGCACGACTACGTCGTATCTCCGGTGTCATCGGCCGTGGTCGGTTGCGTGCCGAACAGGATGAACAACGCGATTCCGCGTGCGCAACTGATTCCTCTTGGGTTTCCGAGGAACGCGCACGGTATCAGGCGAACGGCTGGAGATGGGCCGTACCTTGCCCATCGTCGTGCGATCGACCCGTGCGTGCCACGAGCGGCAGCACGCGACCCCTATCAGCCGTTCGGTGCCGCGTAGTCTATACGTCCGCTTCCGAGGCAAGGCGGTCACCCAGGTGTAAGCCCAACAAGAAATCGTCAGTTCGCTTGTGGTAGCCGGGAAGCGCGACTGCAAGACCTACCAAGACCACGGACATGAAACACCGAGCTCGGGCTCAGTGTCTTGAAGCGACTAGCGCGCGCTGACGCTGCCTAGTGGAGGCCTTGATCTGCATCGAGATTACGCCGTTCTGCAAATTGTGCCGAAATGGGATATGATGACCATCATGCAAAAGTCATCGATTAAAAATCGGAAACCCGCCAGCCGCAAGGAAATCACACACGAGCGCATCGTCGAGGTTGCCGCGCGCGCGATTCGGCGCAGCGGCTATGACGGGACGGGCGTGGCAGACATCATGAAGGAGGCCGGCCTGACTCATGGTGGCTTTTATGCCCATTTTCCGTCGCGCGAGGCGCTGCTTGCCGAAGCTGCCGATCGCGCCGGCTCGGAGGCCGTGGCCCTGTCGGAGCAAATCGCAGCATCTGTGCCGCCGGAGCAGGCATTGCCGTCGATGGTGCGCGCCTATCTGTCGAAGGAGCATCGTGAAGCCATAGAAACGGGCTGCCCGGTCTCCGCCCTTGGCTCGGAGATGCCGCGCCAGGCGCCGGTCGTGCGACGCGCGGCCACCCGCCGCATCAAGGAGATGATCGATGTCGTTGCTCGTCAATTGCCCGATTGGGGGCAACCGGGCTCGCATGAACAGGCACTTATGACCGTTGCCACCATGGTCGGCACCATGGTGCTGGCACGCGCCGTCGACGACCCCAAGCTGTCGGACAGTTTTCTTGAAGCCGCATTGAAAAAATTCGCACCCGTTGAGGAGTAACTGCGCGCATCCGGCGTGCGTTTTTGCTGGACCATAAATATGATGATCATCATATTTTCGACAAAATAGACGCTCGACCAACCATGTAAAGACATTCCTCACTACCGGAAAGACATTATGAAAAACGGAATAGCGCTCGTGACGGGCGCCTCGTCGGGCATCGGCGAAGCCACGGCAAACCGCCTTGCGAAGGCCGGATACAAGGTCTATGGCACGAGCCGACGCGGCGCACAAGCCGGCCAGCGGACGTTCGAGATGCTGCCTCTTGACGTGACTAGCGAAGAATCAGTCGAAGCTGCCGTCAAGGAAGTACTGCGCCTAGACGGCCGCATCGACCTGCTGGTGAACAACGCTGGCTTCGGCGTCGCCCCTGCCGCTGCGGAAGAGAGTTCGCTTGACCAGGCCCGTGCGATCTTCGATACGAACTTCTTCGGGATTGTCCGTATGACGCGCGCCGTGTTGCCCCACATGCGGCGACAAGGTAGCGGCCGCATCATCAACATCGGCTCCGTGCTGGGTTTCTTACCCATGCCCTATATGGCGCTCTATTCCGCCACCAAGCACGCGGTTGCAGGGTATTCAGAGTCGCTCGACCATGAATTGCGCACAATGGGCATCCGAGTATCGGTTATTGAGCCTGCCTACATCAAGACGCCTTTCGACGCGAACTTCATGGCGCCCGACGCCCCCCTCGACGAGTACCGCGAGGTGCGCTCGGCCGTGGATAAGCGAGTCAAGGAGGTGGTCGAGGGTGCTGACGGTCCCGAGATTGTGGCCGAGACCGTGCTGCAGGCCGCTCTCGCGGCTCGCCCGAAACTCCGCTATACAGCCGGTGGACTCGCCAGCCGTCTGCGATTGCTACGCAGGTTTGCGCCCGCGGGCGTGGTAGACGCCGGCATTCGCAAAGATCTGCGGCTCACAACGTAGACGGAATTACTTAACGCAACGTGAACTGGCAAGGAACAACGAACCATGATGAAGGCATTCGTCGTCGATCGATATGGACGCAAGAATGGCGTACGGGCCGGCGATATGCCGGTTCCGGAGCTGCGTGAGGACGACGTATTGATCCAGATTCACGCCGCTGGCGTGAATCCTCTCGATTCAAAGATCAGGGATGGAGAGTTCAAGCTCATTTTGCCCTATCGTTTGCCGCTGATTTTGGGCAATGATCTGGCCGGAGTTGTTGTCCGCGTCGGATCGCGCGTGCGGCGATTCAAGCCGGGCGATGAGGTCTATGCGCGACCGCACAAAGATCGGATCGGCACCTTCGCGGAATTCATCGCGGTCAAGGAAGACGGCGTAGCCCTCAAGCCCAAAACACTCACTATGGAAGAAGCGGCTTCAATCCCGCTGGTGGGCTTGACCGCCTGGCAAGCGCTGGTCGAAAAAGGGCAAGTGAAGAAAGGGCAAAAGGTACTGATACATGCCGGCTCGGGCGGCGTTGGCACCTTTGCCATTCAACTGGCCAAGCATCTGGGCGCGACCGTCGCGACGACAGCGAGCGCCGCGAATGCCGGATTGATGAAGCAACTTGGCGCGGATATCGTCATCGATTACAAGAAAGACGACTTTGCCGCCGTGCTGAAAGACTGCGACCTGGTGCTGGATACGCAGGGCGGAAATACGCTCGAAAGATCACTGCGAGTGCTCAAGGCGGTTGGGAAGCTCATCGGGATCGCCGGTCCACCCGATCCTGAATTTGCTAAACAGATGGGTGCCTCCTGGTTCCTGAAAACGGCGATGCGCTTTCTAAGCCATCGCATCCGAAAGGCGGCGAGACGTCATGACGTCAGCTATTCATTCCTTTTTATGCGTGCCGATGGAGACCAGCTAGGCCACATCGCCAAGCTCATCGAGGCAGGTGCAATAAGGCCCGTGATCGATCGGATTTTCCCATTCGAGTCAACCCGGGAGGCTTTGGTTTATGTCGAAACGGGACGTGCAAAGGGTAAGGTCGTCATCAAGATCATATAGAAGGAGGGATATCTGTTTGTCTCCTCGCAGAGGCAACGGCGCTCGGTCGACGTGAATTTCTTGCAACGTGGAAGGTCACCGTCCGTTGTCGGTGCGGAGCCGACCTTCAAACGTCCGCAGAATAATCAACAGGAATGCCCGCTGTTGGCCGACCTCTGCCTCACGCGATCCGCATGTGCAGCACGAACCCAGCGGTCGGCACCGCGCGACCCCAAAAGCGGACAGTCTGGCGAGACCCGCTACAAACTTTTCAGAAGATTGTCGATTTTCGATCATCAGCTTCGTCGTCAGGTTATTCACACCCAAAGGATCTCCCATGAAATACCTCGGCTTGGCCTACTTCACCCCCGATAAATTCGCCGCGATGGCGCCAGACGACGTCAAGAAATTGGTGAGCCAATGCCCCGCATTGGACGACAAGATGCGGGCTACCGACAAGGTACTGATTTCCGCATCGCTTGGCGATCTGGACAACTGGAGGACGCTCCGCCCGCGCAATGGCAAGACACACGTCACCGATGGGCCCTATACCGAGTCGAAGGAAGTCGTGGGCGGCCTGTTCATCATCGAGGCGGATACCCATGACGAGGCGTTGCGCATCGCCTCCATGCACCCGGCGGCCACGCTGGGCGAAGAAGGTGGATGGGTCGTCGAGCTTATCCCCGTGGATTTCTACTGGTCCCGATGAGGGCTTGGACGCGTGTCTCAAATATGCGTTGGGGCTCTGTTCTCCTCAAACACCTTCACGGCTTCGTGAGTCATCGCGACGATGCTACTTCTGGGCCGAGCGGCGACGCCTGTGATCGACCCCTTGCCGTCACTCGGGTCGCCGCATCGGCAATGGCCGCTTTGAGAGGCTAACGGACGTCGTCCACGCCCAGTCGACTACAGCTTTTTTGCGCGGTGTTCCTGTAGCTTTCTGCTTGGCGCATCGCTTTGTGGCCGCACCTCGCGCGACACAGACACAGGACCCAACTGCACAACGACGCTCGATCAAGGCGCGCTGCATACGGTCTTCAAATAGGAGAGTCCTGCGCGCGTCCCGCGATGGATTCGAGTCTTGCCGCGCGGGACGGGGCCTACCCTGATTCGGCGGTTACGGTCCAGGGTATCGAAGCTCACCAAGGACATATTCGAGCGTGGAGGCGACCTCACCCGCGTCTTCTCTGAACGCGCGGACCATTTCCAAGTCCACCCTCTTTGTTTCGTCTGTGACCTTCTTTATTTCCGATTTGAACTTTGACTCGTCAAGATCAATCCAGATTTGCCATGGATTGTGGGCAAGCAGGTTTCGTCTATCGGCAAGCTTTTGGGCCTTCTTGAGATAGCTGAGCGCAACGGCTTTATCGCTCTCTTGCCCTTTCAATCGCTCGACAAGCTTGATCACCAGTTCAATGCGCGCCTTGAATTGCTGGCCACCCATGAGTTCGTCAAGCCGGTCACTCGACAGCTGTTTCATGTAGCGATAGGTCAATTGCTCGATCATCGCAAACGCCCAAATTGCCTCTCCGAGTGCTTGCGCTAGTTCCGCTTTCAAATCTTCAAGGTATTTAATCTTATCTGCCATTCCCGCCAAGCTCCTTGACTGCGCGTAAGACGACCGCACGCCGTAGCGATTCGAATTGTTCTGTGCCGAGCATCTTGCGTAGGAGCGCATCCAGTGCGGATCGCGCTAACGTGTCCGCGTCTCCAGCCCACTCCTCAATTTCCATTCCTTGTGTGAGACGCTCATACACGCGTTTAATGCGCTCGCTATATGCCTCATCGGTGGCACCTACTTTCCAAAGCGGTTCCGTACCCGTCACGCCAATTACGATTTCGCGGAATATTTCTTCGAAGTTCTCCAGCATCTTGACTGTGTCCGATGTAATCCACAACGCCCAGCCATGGCCTAGTCTACGGCGGGTCCAGCCGGTCCGCCAACGACTCAAGGGTGTGGAATCGAGCGCACCTTCATTTGGGCGGTCAGGCACTAACGGGTTGCCGGCCAGATAGCGCACGTCGACGAGCCACGCGAAGCGAAGGATGTGCACCAGCTTCACATTTTCTCGCGATAAGCGCTACACTAGATACTGTATATCCATACAGTATTCATGCCCCATGAACGCCCTGCCGCGTCATCCTGAAGACATCCACCCCGCGCTATGGACCTATACCCTAACGATGCATAGTTTGTGACTTGCGGGCATGCACGCGTTGCGCGACATGGCTTTCGCGTAACTCCTGATTCCATGTATGACTACATCGAAATACATCGTTTTGAGCGGGCCGCGGTAGCTTCGTGAACGATCCGTTTTTTGGGAAAAGGATGGCTGGGTACGGCCATGAAGCGACGTTCGCTCGAGCGCTCCCATCGACACTTGAATGACGGGTCCACTCCGTAAAGCGCCATTCGGGTTTCGCGAGAGATTCGTCTACCTCGTTGCCGGTCCGGACGCACACGATAAGTATGGTCGGCACACCGCGCGACGGCCCGCTCCCGGGCAATTCGAAGGACTTCGTCATCGAGTCGCGTCACTTACTGACACGGTCCCGTGGTATCGCGCCGCACCAGTTGAATGGGCAAAACATCGTGGACCGGCGGTCCCATTCCACCCGCTCTGATGCGCTCCACAAGCCGGCGCGCGGCAGTTCGTGCCATCGCTTCGACAGGCTGTCGGATTGATGTCAGGCCGACCAGCGGCGAGCCTGCCAGCGGCATGTCGTCAAAGCCGATAATCGATAGCCGCCCCGGCACTGCGATGCCCTGCCGTTTTGCTGCTTCAAGCACACCGAGCGCGATGGTGTCATTGCCCGCAACGATGCCAGTGACGCGGTTCTCCTCGCTTAGCATTGCGATGGCGCTGGAATACCCCGCTTCGCTGGTGTAATCACAAAAAATCAACGGTACCGAAGTCGGCGGTATGCCCGCTCCTTCTAACCACTGCATGGCCCCTTTGACGCGGTCTCTGCTTGTCGACGTGTTCTGCGGACCCATTACAAGCCCGATTCGGCGATGACCGAGTTGGTAGAGATGTTCGGCCGCGATCGCACCAGCGTGAACATTGTCAATCTCTACCGTGTCGACCCTCACATTGTCGACGGACCGAACGACGAGTACCAAGGGAATGCCTCGTCTTTGCATCTCCGCCACGACAGGTGAATCCAGTGTCGCGGTCGCGAAGATCATTCCATCGAGATAGCCATCGATCAAAGGCCGAAACGCGAGCAAATTTCCTGAATCGTTCATCGAGTCGATCATCAGCGTGATCTGGTAATCGAATTCCTGCAGAGCGTCATGTAGATGCGTCAGCAACAACGTCATAAACCGGTTATGCAACGCTCCGACAACCACGCCGATCAGCTTCGTTGCCGACTTACGCGTGGGTCGACCTTGGGACGGAATCCTGTATCCCATTTCGGCAGCGACCGCTTGCACGGCGCTACGGGTGTCGCTACTGATGGCTGGGTGCCCCGTCAAGGAACGAGACACAGTGGACACCGAGATGCCAAGGCGCTCGGCAACATCTTCAAGCCGGACTTTTGAAGACTTTGAGCGAACAATCGAACGCATGTTAGTTTGCATAAATTTGCATTGGCGGGGTGGTGCAGACAGGTTACTTCACGCTAAGGATGCTGGCCGCTAGGGTAAGTATGGAGCATTTGCGCAGATTTTGCAGAAAAATTTGCGCTACATTTGCATCAACGCAGCAGACTACCCAACTTCAGACAGCACGCTGCTACCGATCACCCCCCTGCAAAAAGGAAATGCAAATGGCAATCCAATTCTTGAAGCACGGTCGTAGCGCCGAAGAGTCCTCGCAAGACGCCGCGAAGGTTCGCGACGTGGTCACGGGCATCCTCGCCGACGTAGCATCGCGCGGCGACGCAGCGGTCGCTGAACTCTCGGCGAAATTCGACAACTGGTCGCCTGAAAGCTTCCGACTGTCGGAAGACGAGATTGCAAGCTGTGTTCGCTCGCTGTCTCAGCGTCAGCTCGAAGACATCAAGTTCGCGCAAGCGCAGGTGCGCAACTTCGCCCAGGCGCAACGCGACTCGCTTCGCGACATCGAGGTGGAAACGCTGCCGGGCGTGGTCCTTGGTCACAAGAACATGCCGGTCGAGAGCGTGGCGTGTTACGTTCCCGGCGGGAAGTTTCCGCTGGTTGCCTCGGCACACATGGGCGTCGTAACGGCCAAGGTTGCAGGCGTCCCGCGCATCATCACCGCATCGCCGCCGGTCGGTGGCAAACCCAACCCGGCTGTGGTCGCCGCCATGCATCTCGGCGGTGCTGATGAGATTTACACGTTCGGTGGTGTTCAGGCCATCGCTGCGATGGCGCTCGGCACGCAGACGATCGATCCGGTTGCAATGGTGGTCGGACCGGGCAACGCGTTCGTCGCGGAAGCGAAGCGTCAACTGTTCGGTCGCATCGGCATCGACCTCATCGCAGGACCGTCGGAAACGCTGATCATCGCCGACGACAGCGTCGATGCAGAAATTTGCGCGACGGACCTTATGGGTCAGGCAGAGCATGGCTTCAATACCCCCGCTGTTCTTCTCACCAACTCGCTGCAGTTGGCCAAGGACACCATCGCTGAAGTTGAGCGCCTGCTGAAGATCCTGCCTACGGCGAACACGGCGGGCGTTTCGTGGCGCGACTATGGTGAAGTGATCGTGGTGGACACGCTCGAGGAGATGGTGTCGGAAGCCGATCGCATCGCGTCCGAGCACGTCCAGGTGATGACGCGCGACCCGGACTACTTCCTGAAGAGGATGAAGAACTACGGTGCGCTCTTCCTTGGCGCGCGCACCAACGTCGCCTACGGCGACAAGGTCATCGGTACGAACCACACGCTGCCGACCGGCAAGGCCGCGCGCTACACGGGCGGCCTCTGGGTCGGCAAGTTCATCAAGACCTGCACGTATCAGAAGGTCCTGACGGATGAAGCGAGCGCTTTGATTGGTTCGTACTGCTCTCGGCTCTGCGCCATCGAGGGCATGATCGCCCACGGCGAGCAAGCCAACATCCGCGTGCGTCGCTTCGGCAACCGCGATGTGCCTTACGGTACCGCCGTCCCCGCCTGATTGCCGATAAGGAAACGCTCATGACACGGACCAAGCCGCGGCCGCGAACCGACTTTCACTGGTTCTGCCAGGTTAATACCCAGTGGAAAGACATCGACATCTACGGGCATGTGAATAACGCTGTTCACTACACGTGGTTTGACACCGCAGTCAATGGATGGCTCGTCGAACGAGGCCTCCTGGACCCGGTTCGCGGTGAGGCTGTCGGTTTGGTCGTGCACACGAGCTGCGAGTACTTTGACGAGGTCGTCTTTCCAGACCTCGTCACCTGTGGGCTGTCCGTAAGCAGAGTGGGTACAACCAGCGTAACCTATGAGATCAGCCTGTTCAGAAACGACAGTAATCAATCGTTCGCGCATGGCACCTTCGTTCACGCCTACGTCGACCGTATCACTCGCCGGCCGGTCCAGCTTTCTGACGATCTACGTAGCGCGGTGCAACAAATTCAAGGCAGTCGCTGAGAGTCTCTTTGCTGGCATAGCCAGATCAACTATCTAAAGTGAACGTGTGAAGACAGCGGGCGTCGTGAGCGCTACGGCCACCGTCCGCTTTGCTTCAGGATTTCCGCATGCCGTATCTGCAGTTGGACGTGACCGGCACGTATCCGGTAGAGGCCAAGAAAGCGCTTGCGCAGAAAATGGCGTCGACATATGCCGACATGATGAAGATAGACATACGACGCATCAGCATCGCCATTCGAGAAGTGGGCAATGGCGGCGTCTGGAGAATCGTGGACGGAGAACCCGTTTCCGCCGCCGTGATGATGTGTGACATTCGAAGGGGACGAACACCCGAACTGCGCATGCAGGTCGCGAAGGCAAGATCGGCGCACGACGACGCCTAAATTTGCAAACGCCAAGCCTGCTCCGTGTTACAACCTCACCGGGAAGGCATAACGCCCAGGCAAAAGAAAAAAAGCGGAGCAATTCGTGCTCCGCTTCTCCCGGCGACGGCTGCCTATCATTCGCCGCCAAACTGCTGCAGTGTCTCCAGTGCTTCCAGAAGCACGTCCTTGGCAGGTCCCTTCAAATATTTCTTGAGTTCCTTCTCGACTTGGGTCTGCGCCGCGCGCCAGTGCGGCTCAGCCTTTTTCAATACACGGGCACCGGCGGGGCTAAGCTTCGCCAGCTTATAGCGCGCATCCTCATCGCTCGATACCTCAACCCATCCCGCATCGATTAGCAACTTGATGTTGCGCGAGATTGTCGTCTTGTCGAGCGACAACTCAGTCGCAATCTCGTTGTAGGTTGCCGAGCCGAGGCGGTCGAGACCACGCAACAGGGTGAGCTGCGTGATCTTCAGACCCACCGGGCGCAAAGCGTCGTCGTAAATGCTCGTCAGGGCGTTCGCCGAGCGCCTGAACTGGGTGCAATAGCATTCAGTGAACATCGACGGTCCTCCGGATAGACGCGCAGTGTATATGCAACTATCGTATCACCTCTCGACAGCGACATGTAGAACCGGTGACCGGTTTGAAGTTAGATCTAAAATCGGACTCCGCGCCCATTCAGACTTTATGACAGGGGCATCGAGGGTCCGTAGGGTTCTCACTAGGTTTCAAACCTGCCCATCTTCACTAGACTGATGCATATACATCAGTTGTAGGTACATCTCTACCCGATTGAATCTAGCCGTTAAATTCAAGGGTGAGCGCATCAGAAGTGGTAGCGGACGAGACATTGCGCCTTGTTGGGGCCACCCGCGTCGCACTGCCAACTTACATCCATATAGATGTATATACAACCGGAAATTAACGCGATGCTGTCCGGTCCATGCAGTTTTCGTAAGCTGCATACGTATTCAATCCGGACAAAACCCATAACCTGATTCGCCTCTCTAGGAGCTCTCGGAAATGCCCATCATCGTTTGCAACACGCGCGCAGGACTGGATGTCGATGTCAAGCGGAAGATCGCGAAGGCGATCACCATCGCCGTCAACGAGACCATTAAATCCCCGCTCGAAATCATCAGCGTAATCTTTAATGACCTGGCGTCCGAAAGCAGCTACATAGGTGGAGAACCGGGCGGCGACACGCTCATCATGTGTAACATTCGCGCCGGTCGATCCGACGAAGCGAAGCTCACTCTTGTCAAAAAAGTGAGCGCCATTTTCAGCGATTTCGCGGGCATTTCAGAAGACCGCATCGAGACCGGCCTGCTTGAATTCGTTCCCAAGTTCATCATCCGCGGTGGCAAGCAGCTGCCTGATCCGCCTTACGCGTGATCGACATCCCCACGATATGGGCTGTCGATACGTTCACAAAACTTTGCATACCTATGCATTAGGAGACAGGTTTGGATACCAAGCACTCGACTGCGGCAGGGCATTCGTTATCGAAGATGCTGACGATTGCGACCGCCAGTTTTATTGGAAGTGCCATTGAGTGGTTTGACTTCTTTCTTTACGGGATCACCTCGGCACTTGTTTTTGGCAAGCTGTATTTCCCCGGTGGAGATCCATTGACCGGGACGCTGCTGGCGTTCGGTACGTTCGCGGTCGGTTTCATCGCGCGGCCATTCGGCGGTATCGTCGCGGGTCATCTCGGCGACCGTGTCGGGCGCAAGTTCGTGCTGGTCACGACGCTGCTCGCAATGGGCTTGTCGACCACGCTCATCGGTCTTGTGCCGTCTTACAACAGCATCGGACTCGCTGCGCCGATCCTTCTGATCCTGCTGCGCATCGTGCAAGGGTTGGCCGTAGGCGGAGAATGGGGCGGGGCCGCGCTGATCGCCGTCGAGCACGCAAACCCGAACCGACGTGGCCTCTATGGCAGCTTCCCCCAGATGGGTCTTCCCGCAGGGTTGTGTATGGCAGTGGGCGGAATGGAACTGGCAAGTCGCCTGCCTGAAGCGGAGTTTCTGGCGTGGGGTTGGCGTATTCCGTTCCTGTTCAGTGCTGTCCTTGTCGCTGTCGGTCTCGTGATCCGACTCCGCATCGAAGAGCCGCCCGCTTTCAAGAAGGTACTTGACACCGATGCAACCGTCAAACTGCCTATCGTAGAGGCGGTTCGCCGGTTCCCGAGGGCGATCCTGATGTCTGCGGGACTCCGATTTGCGGACAATATTTTGTACTACGTATTTACCACCTTCGGCCTGACGTACATGACGAGCCATCTTGGCCTGCCGCGGAAGACGGTGCTTGTCGCGATTCTAATTGCCGCTGCGCTTGAACTGCTGACGAATCCACTTTTCGGCGCGTTATCTGACAAGTTTGGTCGAAAGCAGGTGGTAGTCTTTGGCGCATCGATTGCGGTGGTGGCACCCTTCCCGTTCTTCCACATGATAGGAACTGGGAACCCGACGATGATCCTGCTTGCGGAAATCATGGTGCTCACGATTGCTCACGCTGCTGTGTTCTCGCCGATGGCCGCCTGGTTCGCCGAAATGTTCAGCCCCGAGGTGCGTTATAGCGGGGTGACGATTGGGTTCCAATTGGGCGCATTGGTTGCCGGTGCGCCGACGCCGCTAATCGCGACGGCGCTGCTCGCGAAGTACGGCGACTACACACCCGTGGCCATCTTCGCAATGATTGCGGCCGGCATCACGCTCGTCTGTGCCCTGTTCGCAAGGGTCGCCAACGATCGCAAAGCTCCTTCAACGGCGATGTTGATTCCGGCTAGCGGAACGCATGAAGGCGGAGTCGCGCTCCGTCGAGATTGATCGCTTCCGCGTGGAGGCGGAACCTGTACCTCGACGAACTGGAGTGGCCTGGAAATCATGGGTGGCACAACACACCGCACCTCACACAACACCACACGACTGCATCAAGAAAATGAAACAACTCGCGACTGACGCCATCTTTTGCGCGAACGACCAAATGGCGATGGTCGCGACCTATCGGCGGGGCCACGCATCGTCAGTGGTCAACTAGTCGTGCGCGACTCTGCTCGCCTGCCTCCGAATGGACTGTCACAAATCGGCGGGCACACGGTGTGGACGCAGCCAGCGAAACAATCAATCAACCGGATTTGAATCAGAGAGGGACATATGTCTAAGGGACTTTTTAGTCTTGATGGTAAGACTGCTGTTGTGACTGGCGCGGGTCGTGGCCTTGGTGCGGACATCGCTTCTTTGCTCGCCGAATCCGGCGCGCACGTCTATCTGCTCAGCAAGGATGCCGGGGAACTGGATAAAGTCGCCGCTAGTATCCATCGAAACGGTGGCGCTTGCACTTCTGTTGTATGCGACCTCTTAAAAGATGACCAACTAGAGCGGACATTCTCCGAACTCCCGACGCTGGACATCCTCGTCAACAATGCGGGCACCAACATCCCTTCACGACTCGCGGACGTCAAAACTTCGGATCTGGACTTTGTCATCGGCTTGAATGTCAGGGCGACGTTCTTGGTAACCCGCGCGGCCGTTCGCAAGATGCTCGAATGCGAAGCGACCGGTGACCGTGCCATCATCAACATTTCGTCGCAGATGGGCCACGTGGGGGCACCTGATCGATCGGTGTACTGCATGACGAAGCACGCGATGGAAGGTCTTACGAAGGCAGCCGCTGTTGAACTCGCGCCCAGAATACGCGTGAACACGGTGGCACCTACGTTCGTCGATACCCCGATGACGCAGCCGTTCTTTGAGAACGAGCAGTTCAAGCGCTGGGTCTTCAACCGGATTCCGATGGGCCGTCTGCTTTCAAGTCACCAAGTCGCTGCGGCGGTGCTGTATCTTGCGTCTCCAGCTGCCGCAATGATCACCGGTACGAGTCTGCGTATCGACGGAGGATGGACGGCGCAGTAAGCGGGCTTGTCTGGCCGCGCCGGAACGATCGATCTGACGCGGCCGAGAGGCCGTAGGGCACGTGGTAGTCGCCGCGCTTACACCGAGGCAGGACGCGTCATTGCTTGGACCGGATAAGGCCGACATTCTCGCGAGCGACCGTTTAACCTGGCGATCAAACGCGCCATTCAGATTTCCGCCGTGACTCATGCGCTTTGGCAGCTCATTCGAGACGGCCTGGTCGAACTGCGGCCCGATGAGCTGGATGGGCGGCCAAACGTGCCGCGCTAACGCGCATGGGCGCAGCGCGGGTTCGTCAAGCGTTCATGCACTGGACTAAAGTCAACGAGCGTGTCGAGGTGGTACTCGGGCGGGAATCGGCCGCAGCGTTGCGCGCGCTCGCCGATCACGTCGCGTCGGATGAATTTCTGACCGCATATGAAAGCGCTCGCGCAAGCAATCCCGCGGCGTCCAGAAAGTGATCCACGGCGAAGGAACGCAATCACTTGCGTGTCCGGAAACCTTGCACATCTGACATTGGAGAGGCACCGCGTCCTGTGAAAAAATGGGGCTTTCCAGGAGTGTTGACGCTATGCCCTACCTGCAACTGGACGTAAACGACCACTATTCAGTGGAAGACAAGCGGCGCCTGGCGCTGAAGATGAGCGAGACCTACGCGCGGATGATGTCGGTCGACATCAGGCGTATCAGCGTCGCGATTCGAGAGCTGGGAGATGGCGGTGTCTGGCGGATTCCCGAAGCCGGTGAAGAGCCCACCCCGGTCGCGGTCATGATGCTGGACGTCAGAAAGGGCAGGACGCCCGAACTGCGTATGGACGTGGCCAAAGCGCTGTGTGCGCACTGCATCGAAATTCTCGGCCTGCGTGAAGACCGGCTCAACGTCGAATTCACCCAGCATTCCGGGGATGAGATGTATCACCCGGCGCTGGGCGGCTATAGCCCGGAGTGGACGCCGGGCGAGCAGTAAGGCGAACTACGCTTAAAGCGCAAGGGGCGTGACACCCGACGCCCGCTGTATGGTTTGCGGTGGCTGACCGAATGCACGCAGGAACGCTTGACGCATCCGCTCCCGGTCACCAAAGCCTGTCTCTCTCGCGACGATCTCGATCGGGTGACGAGTCGTCTCCATCATCAGACGAGCGGCTTCAACGCGAAGCCGCTCGACTGCCTTCGCGGGCGATTGACCCGTTTCCTCACGAAACACACGGCTGAACTGACGCGGACTGAGCCGTGCCGCTTCGGCCAGCCGCTCGACCGACAAATCGCTCGCCAGGTTTTCGCTCGCGTACGTGAGTGCCATCTGAACGCGGTCTGAGCGCGCGCCCATCTCCAGCAGCGCCGAAAACTGCGACTGACCGCCACCGCGACGCTGATAAAGCACGAGCTTGCGCGCAACCATGCGCGAGGTGTCCAGCCCGAAGTCGTTTTCGACGATCGCAAGCGCGAGATCCACGCCGGCGCTCATGCCGGCCGACGTCCAGATCTGTCCATCCACGACGAAGATGCGGTCTTCTTCGAGCTGTATGTTCGGATACTGCTTCTGGAAGTCACGCGCGTGGAACCAGTGTGTCGTTGCGCGCTTTCCTTCCAGCAGACCTGCAGCAGCCAGAACAAATGCGCCCGTACAGATCGACGCAATTCGCCGTGAATGGCGCGGCGCTTCCCGAAGGTAATCCACCAGCGCAGCCGAAGGAAGGCGGCATTCGTTGTCGCCCGCCACGATGAGGGTGTCGTAGCCCTCTTTGGCAAGTGGTTCGCTATGAACCGAAAACCCCTGGGACGAAGCGATAGGTCCACCGTGCTCGGACACGATGCTGAATTCGTAAGCTGCTTCGCCGCGCAGCAGATTGGCGTATTCGAAGACGCTCGCCACTGCGAGCGCGAGCGACTGGAAGTTGGGATAGACGACGAGTCCGACGGTATGCATTGATGCCTCGTGAGTCATGGCTTGATTCGTTGAAGGTAGCACAGAACGGACAGCAGTGTAGGCGAAGGAATGGCATAAATCATTGCATATATGGCATTGAGGTCGTAGGCGGCCGAGCTCAGAATTCGCTCCATGAACCGACGCCCTGTTGGTTCAACCACCCACTCAAAGGACTGAAAATGACTTCCTCTACGAACGGTTTCGCGCTGATCACCGGCGCGTCGGCTGGCATTGGCGCCATCTACGCTGATCGTCTCGCCAAGCGCGGCTTCGACCTCATTCTGGTGGCACGCAACCAGACCCGACTGAACGCTCTCGCAGAGCGCCTCACGAAAGAGACGGGCCGCTCGATCGAAACAATTGCCGCGGATCTCAACGACAAGGCTGCGCTCGCGAAAATCGAGACCCTGCTTCGCGAAGACCCGCGCATCACGATGCTGGTGAACAACGCGGGCGTCGGCTCGGTTGCATCGGTTCTCGACGGTCACGTCGACTCCATGGAATCGATGATCAACCTGAACATCACGGCACTGACGCGTCTCACCTACGCGGTTGCGCCTGCGTTCGTCGCCAAGGGCTCGGGCACGATCATCAACATCAGTTCGGTGGTCGGCATTGCAGTCGAACTGCTGAACGGTGTGTACAGCGCCTCGAAATCGTACGTGCTGAGCTTCGGCCATGCGCTTCAGCGCGACCTCGCAGGCAAGGGCGTGCGTGTGCAGACCGTGCTGCCGGCAGCGACGGCAACCGAGTTCTGGGACGTCGCTGGCTATGCGAAGCAAAAGGAAGCCGCGAGCACGATGACAGCCGACGATCTGGTGGATGCCGCGCTCGCAGGCCTCGATCAGGGCGAACTCGTGACCATCCCGACGCTGCACGATGGCGACGACTGGACGAAGTGGGAAGCCGACCGTCGCGCGCTGGCTCCCCGGTTCGCGAATGCCAAGGCAGCGCCGCGCTACACGTCGAACGCCACGACCGCCCAGTAAGCCCACCAACCCATAACGCGAAAGAGATTGATCATGAACCTCCTTAAATTCGGCGCCGCTGCGCTCGCGATGGCCAGTGCCTTTGCATTGCCGGTGGGCGCGTCGGCACAGTCACGCGGCAAGGTCCTCGTTGTGATGTCGAGCGCGCATGAGCTCGACCTGCGCGATGGCAAGCACTACGAGACCGGCTACTACCTGAACGAGTTCGTCGTGCCGTATCGCAAGCTCGTCGAGGCAGGCTACGAGCCGGTCATCGCGAACCCGAAAGGCGACATGCCCGTCATGGACGCCAATTCGAACAACAAGATGTTTTTTGGCGGCGATGACGCGGCGCGCGCTGACGCACTGAAGTACGCGCAAGGCATCGCGCAGCTGAAGCATCCCAAGACGCTCGCTTCGGTGGTCGCCGAGGGAACAGGCGGCTATGTCGGGCTCTTCATTCCGGGTGGCCACGCCCCGATGGTGGATCTGCTGAAGGACCGCAATCTCGGCAAGATCCTGGTCAGCTTCCATGACAGCGGCCGTCCGACTGGAATCATCTGCCACGGACCCATCGTGCTGCTGTCCACGCTGAAGGACCCGGACGCCTTCGTCGCATCGATGATCGCCAATGATGGTAAGGCGAATTCGCTCGCTGCAGGCTGGCCGTATGCCGGTTATCGCATGACCGTGTTCTCCACGGGTGAAGAGCAGCAACTCGAAGGCCCGAACGGTCTCGGCGGCAATGTTCAGTTCTATCCGGTGAATGCACTCGCAGAAGCGGGCGCGCATGTCGATACGGTCGCGAACTGGCACAGCAACGTGGTCGTCGATCGCGAACTGATTACGGGTCAGCAGCCGATGTCGGCACCGGAATTCGGTGACGTCCTGGTGGCGAAACTGAAAGCGCGCACGAACTGATCCCGGTTATTGAGCAAGTTCGTGAAAGGACTGGATGCGTTGTATCCGGTCCTTTTTTATGGGTTTCTCGATGACCTGAAAACCCTGCCTATTCGACATGGTTTGAGGCATCGGCGTCATCTAAGGTAGTGGCAACAGGTTTCTGGCAGCGCCTGCAACGGCCGCCGTTCCGGTTCCTCAGGTTCCTTTAATCCTCCGGTGAATATCGTCGGTGAACACGCCAACGGTTGAAGAGGGATGCAATGTCGAGAGATCAGGATACATCGCCGCAAGAAGCGCCACGATCGGAGCGTCGTCGTATGAGGCGCGTCGTGGCGTGGGTAGCGGCAGTGCTTGTCATAGGCATGTGCGGATTTATTGCATTCGCCTGGAGGCCGGCACTTTCGGAAGTGCCGACGCCTGACCCGTCGAGCTTTTCGCCCGCTTTGATACAGCAAGGCGCGCGTCTTGCCGCTGCGGGATTCTGCGCGAGCTGTCATACGGTCATGGGCGGCAGGCCATTTGCCGGCGGCTACGCAATGAAGACGGGCTTCGGCACCATCTACTCCACCAACATCTCACCGGATCGCGAGACGGGCATTGGTTCGTGGTCGGAAGAAGCCTTTCTTCGCGCCATGCGTGAAGGCGTGGCGCGCGACGGGTCGCATCTTTTCCCCGCCTTTCCCTATGACCACTTCACCAGGCTGTCGGACGAGGACATTCACGCGCTGTACGCATTCGTCATGACACAGCAGCCCGTGTACGCAGAGAACCATCCGAACGAGATGCCGTTTCCGTTTGGCATCCGGGCGCTTCAGGCGGGATGGAAGCTGTTGTTTTTCCATCCGGAGCGATTCGAACCGCGAAACGATCGATCGCCCGCCTGGAATCGCGGCGCTAATCTCGCCGAGGGGCTGAGCCACTGTTCCGCCTGCCACACGCCGCGCGGTCCGCTGGGCGAGGAACTCACGAGTCGTCTCTATCAGGGTGCATCGGTCGACGGCTGGTTCGCGCCGGCTTTGACCGCGACCAATCCTGCGCCGGTGCCGTGGACGTCAGCGGAACTGCACGACTATCTGACGACCGGAGCGAGCCACTATCACGGAACAGCGGCAGGGCCGATGGCGCCCGTCACGCAGGGACTCGGCGCTCTCAGTGCCGAGGACCAGCAGGCGCTGGTGACCTACGTCGAGTCGATCGGCGAGGGCGATGCGAGGGCTGCTCATACGGCTTCGGCGGTGTCATCGGCGCTCGACGTCGATGCGCAGGATCGTAGCCGTATGGCAAGTGCGGGAGGCCGTTTGTTCGTCGCCGCGTGTGCCTCGTGCCATTACAACCGGGCGCCCGACGTCAATCCAGACAGGCCGGAGTTGGGACTGAACAGCGCCGTATTTCTGGACGATCCGTCGAACCTCATTCGCGTGATTCTGTATGGCATCAACGCGAAGGACGGCGCCGCCAGCATCGTGATGCCCGGCTTCGCACGTGGCTTGACGGACCAAGATGTAGCGAGCATCGCCGGTTATTTGCGCAGTACCCGAACGACCAAAGCGCCGTGGCCGGATCTCGGGAAACAGGTTGCAGCGATCCGTGCCGCAGGGCCAGGAGAAATTCGATGACAACGTTTCGTATTAATGGCCGTCCCGCCACGGTCGACACGGATCCGCAAACACCGCTGTTGTGGGTCATTCGTGACGAGGTCGGCTTGAAAGGCACCAAATTCGGCTGCGGGATTGGCATGTGTGGTGCGTGCACGGTCCATGTCGGTGGTCGCTCGACGCGCTCGTGCGTCACGCAGCTAGGTGCCGTGGAAGGCGCCGATATCACGACGATCGAAGGGCTCGATTCGCACGGCCAGCATCCCGTGCAACGTGCATGGAGAGAACTGCAGGTTCCCCAGTGCGGCTATTGCCAGTCCGGTCAGATCATGCAGGCGGCCGCCATGCTCAAAGACTTTCCCGATCCAACCGACGCGGATATCGACGCAGTGATGACCGGCAATCTATGCCGATGCATGACGTATTCGCGTATCCGGGAAGCAGTCAGGCGGGCTGCGCGGGAACTGGCGGAGAACAAGGCATGAGCAGGACTCAGCATGGCGGCGAAGATTCGGCCGTTAATCTGTCGCGCCGTTCTTTTCTGGTGGCGACAGTTGCCACAGGCGCGTTCTTCGGCTTTTCGCAGGCCGCGTTCGCGCTCAATGCGTTCGGAGGCGCGTCGCCGGCGTCAGCATCAGCGACATCGGGCGAGCCGGTCTTCGAGCCGACCGTGTGGTTCGAGATCGACCACGAAGGCGTTGTGTCCGTGAACGTGCCGAAGGCCGAGATGGGTCAGCACATCGGCACAGCCATAGCGCGGATTCTGGCCGACGAACTCGAAGCCGACTGGAACATGGTCCGGATCGTGGGTGTCGATACCAATCCAAGATGGGGGTTCATGGTCACGGGCGGAAGTACATCGGTGTGGGCGACGTTCCCGGTTTTTAGCCGGGCGGGTGCGGCCGGTCGTATTGCGTTGATCGAAGCAGGTGCGAAGCTGCTGGATGTGTCCGCTGGACGATGTGTTGCCAGGAATGGCGCCGTCCATGCGAATGGCCGTTCAATCAGCTACGGCGAGATCGTCCGCCGCGGCAACCTCGGACGCCGCTTTTCCGCTGACGAGCTGAAAGCGCTGCCGATCAAAGGCGCCGCCAATCGTACGTTGATCGGAAAGCCGACCCGGGCGCTCGACGTTCCCGACAAAACCATCGGCGCGGCGGTCTATGGTATCGACGTCGACGTGCCAGGCATGGTCTACGGCCGGCCAAAGCTACCGCCCACACGCTACGGATCGAAGGTGCTCTCGATCGACGACAGTGCTGCGCGAGGCGTCAAAGGTTACCTGCGTAGTGTGGCGCTGGACGATCCGTCCGGAACGGTACCTGGCTGGGTGATGGTGATAGCGGACAGCTTCTACGCGGCGCTACGCGCGGTCGATCTCGTGAAGGTGAAGTGGCAGGTTGGCGACACGGCAACGGTATCCGCAAAGGATCTGTTCGACCATGCCGCAGCGCTGGTGGCTGACCGGAGCCAGGGCGCGCTGCTCAATACAGGCGGAGGTGATTTCGACGGTGGTCTCGCACAGGCAGCCAAGAAGCTCGAAGGCACTTACACCACGACGGGCGTGTTGCATTTCCAACTCGAACCCGTCAACGCCGTCGCGTTCGAAAAAGACGGCGTCTTCGAAATTCACACCGGCAATCAGGCGCAGGGCTTCATTCTGCCCGTCCTCGCCAAAGCGCTTCAGGTTCCGGTAGAACGCATTGTCATGCGGACGTACCTGATAGGCGGCGGCTTTGGTCGACGGCTAAACGGCGACTACGCGGTTCCTGTGGCGCTGACCACGAAAGCGCTTGGGCGTCCGTTCAAGATGGTGCTGACCCGCGAAGACGACACGCGGCTCGACTCGCTGCGCTCGCCCACGCTACAGCGGCTACGCCTTGGCTGGAATAACGATGGAAAGATCGTGGCGATGGAACACGTCGCGGTTGCAGGCTGGCCCAGTCTGACGGTGTTTCCGGGAAACATGCAGAAGGGCACCAATGGTGCACCGTACGATCCGTTCTCGATCTCGGGCGCGGACCACTGGTACGACGTGGGCGCACTGCGGGTCCGTGCAGTCAACAACGATCTCGCACAAAAGAGCTTTCGTCCGGGGTGGTTGCGTGCAGTCGCGCCGGGATGGACGAACTGGGCGCTCGAGTCGTTCATGGACGAGGTCGCGCATGTGCAGAAAATCGATCCCGTGGCGCTGCGTCTCGCGCACCTCACAGGCGCGGGCCGGAACGCCGGCGCCGCGCCGAGTTCGACGGGTGGCGCGCTGCGGCAGGCCAACGTCATCCGGCGCGTGGCAGCGCGTGCGGGTTGGGGACGCGCGATGCCGCCCGACACGGGTCTCGGCCTTGCCAGTTCGTTCGGACAGGAGCGCGCAATGCCGACATGGTGTGCGTGCGTGGCGCAGGTCAAGGTAGACCGGCAGACGGGACACGTAACGGTGCAAAAGTTGTGGATGGAGATCGATGCGGGCTCGATCATCGATCCCGATGGTGCCATGGCGCAGGCCCAGGGCGCGACGTTGTGGGGCTTGAGCATGGCGCTCTACGAAGGCACCGGATTCGAAAATGGGTATGTGAAGGATCTGAATCTGGATACCTATACGCCGCTGCGCATGGCGGACGTTCCGGACATGGACATCGCCTTTGTGGACAGCACGGAGGCGCCTGTCGGACTTGGCGAACCTCCGACTACCGTGGTCGCACCGGCGATCGCCAACGCGATTTTTGCTGCTGTGGGCGTGCGGATGCGCCACCTACCTGTCCGGGCAACGGATATCAGGCTGGCACTGGATCAGGCCCGGCAGAAGACCACGAGCTAACGGAAAACGACATCATGAGACAACCCTTCTACAAAGTTCTGTACGTGCAGGTGCTGCTGGCGATTGCCGCTGGCGTTCTGCTCGGTCACCTGTACCCGCAGTACGCGACCGCAATGAAGCCGCTCGGGGATGCATTCATCAGGCTCATTCGCATGATCATCGGACCGGTGATCTTCTGTACGGTGGTGACGGGCATCAGCAGCATGAGCGATCTGAAAAAGGTGGGACGCGTCGGTGGAAAGGCGCTGGTCTACTTCGAGGTCGTGTCATCCATTGCTTTGATGATCGGCTTGCTGGCCGGCCATGTGCTGCATCCTGGCGACGGGTTCAATGTGTCGGTCGCGTCGCTGGACACACGGGCGATTGCAGGCTTCGTCAGCCAGTCGGAACATCTCGACGGGCTGACCGGCTTTCTGTTCGGGATCATTCCCGTGTCGTTCTTCGATGCGTTTGCCAAGGGCGACACGCTGCCCATCCTTTTCGTATCCATCATGTTCGGCATTGCGATCTCTGCGGCGGGGGAGCAGGCAAGCGGCGTGACGGCCATGATTGAAAAGCTGTCTGCAGTGTTCTTCTCTCTGGTCAAGATCATCACGAAAGCTGCGCCTGCCGGTGCATTCGGTGCGATATCGTTCACCGTCGGGAAGTACGGAATTGCATCGTTGATACCGCTCTTCAAGCTGATCCTGACGTTCTACGTGACGGCGTTCATCTTTGTTGCAGTGGTGCTTGGGACTGTCGCCAGGATAGCGGGGTTTAGCGTGTTCCGGCTTCTCGCCTATCTGAAGGATGAACTGTTCATTGTGCTTGGAACGAGCACGTCCGAAGCGGCGCTTCCTCAATTGATGCAGAAGCTGGAAAGACTGGGCTGCTCGAAAGCGGTGGTTGGTCTGGTCGTGCCTACCGGGTACTCGTTCAACCTTGACGGTGCCAACATTTATATGACGCTCGCCGTTCTGTTCCTTGCCCAGGCGACGAATATACATCTGACGACCGGCCAGGAATTGACGCTCCTGGCTGTAACCATGCTCACGTCCAAAGGATCCAGTGCGGTTGTCGGTGCTGGTTTTGTTGCGCTTGCGGCAAGTCTTGCGGTTGTGCCTACCGTCCCTGTGGCGGCAATGGTGCTCATCCTGGGTATCGATCGCTTCATGGCAGAATGCCGCTCGTTGGTGAACGTCATTGGCAATGCAGTAGCGGTTGTCGTGGTGTCGGCGTGGGAGGGGGAGCTCGATCGGTCGAAAATGCACGCGGTGCTCTACGGAGAGCGGGATCAACGCATCTCGATCGATGGATCGGTAACGCTGAATGGGTCACAATCTGTCGATAGCAAGGCGCATTAATTCCGAGTCACCGATTTTCCGGCGCGGAAACAGATTCCTTGAGATATCGCGTCGGGGCCGTGAGGGACGAGGCGTATCCATCGCCCCAATTCGAGATTTGCAAATCCGCAACGTAGCGTGCAATCGCAACAGGAGAGCAGCATGCCAACTTATACCGTGATGGCGGCCGCTGGGCGGCTTACCGATCCGCAGAAGCGGGAGATCGCGCGAGACATTACGCGCGTACACAGCGAGGCGACCGGCGCGCAGGGCTTTTTCGCGCAGGTGATTTTTCAGGCCATTCCGGCTGGCGATCACTTCCTCGGCGGAGCACCGCTCGTGTCGGATCAGCTATTTGTCCAAGGACAGATCCGTGCGGGCAGAAGCGCGGATCAGAAGAGGGGTTTGCTCGAAGCTCTCGTCACGCTTGTCGCAAACGCGACGGGCGCCGAAAAGCGCTCCGTTTGGGTGTATCTCTCTGAGTTACCGCCGTCCCACATGGTTGAGTACGGTAAGGTGTTGCCCGCACCTGGAGCCGAATCGGAATGGCTCAATTCAATGCCGGAGCCCGATCGCGAATTCCTTCTCGGTATTGGGAAATAGTTGTCTCCACGTCAGGACCATCCCTCTCGCGGGTTGCTGTAAGCCGGGCGCAAGAGGCCGAGATTCGGAAGGAGAAGAAGAAAGAAAAGTAAGAGAGGCTCTTGAATTGCCTCGCCGTCCAACGGCGGTTGCACTGTCTGTCTGTTTCCGTGTACCTGACAGACAACTCGACGAGATGAACGACTACCCTCGGGAAATCGGAAGGGTCGCTTTGGGGGCCGATGGCGACCCTTGGCCGGCGATCGGCTCAATGACCGCATTGGTCGATGAGTTACCGACTGGGTGGTTGTCCGTTGTACCCCGGAAGCTGTCATTGCAGTTGTAGCGGTCCGAACGGCAGTTGTGGGTCGATCAGGGACGACCGGACAACGTGGAGGGCCTTGATGACCTGACTACGTCGTAGACAGTGGCTCCCGCAAACGGCCCGGCAATTTTTGCGCTAGAATCACTGTATATTTATACAGTATTTAGCGAGCGCTTCCCATGAACCGCACCGCCACCGTTCCCGTGCAACTACGTTCTCCAGACGAGCGGACACGTTCTCTGGATGCTCTACTGCACGAAATTATGTATCCCGGCTCGGGGGGAATAACGCTATGGCGAGCTTCGCAGCTGGCCGCCGGCTTCGATCGGGTGGTGTCGTGCGGCCACGCCGCGCTAACCGCCGAGCTGCCGGGCGGCGGCTGGCCCGCTGGCGCGCTCACCGAACTGCTCACACCGCAGCCGGGCTGCGGTGAACTGCGTCTGCTGCAGCCCGCACTGGCGACCGTTGGATCCCGCCCCTTGCTCCTGCTGCAGCCGCCGCATCGGCTACAACCCACCGGACTGGCGTGGCTGGGCGTTCCCGCAGGACAGGCCTGCGTGCTGCGCGCACCCCGCACGGCTGATGCGCTGTGGGCCGCCGAGCAGATCCTGCGTGCCGGCACCTGCGGCGCCCTGCTCTTCTGGCAGGCCGAAGTCCGGCAGGAAGCGCTCCGGCGCCTGCATCTGGCCGCGCAGGCCTCGGACACCCTGCTGCTCCTGTTTCGCCCGCTCGCGGCCGCCCAGGCGACGTCGCCGGCGCCGCTGCGGCTTGCGCTGCGAGCCGCCAGGGGCGGCATTGAAGTGACCTTCGTCAAGCGCCGCGGACCGCAGCGCGACGAACCCGTTTTCGTTCCTCTCACGCCTTCACCGGCCCTGTTGAGCCGATATGCAACTCTGGATCGGCGTACATCTGCCGCACCTCGCCCTCGAGTCGTTTCTCCCGCGCTGGTCGACGCCACGCCATGAGGCCGGATTCGTCGTGCTGGAAAAGGACCGCGTTGTCGCACTCGACCGCGCGGCGCATCCCGCCGGGATCGTGGCCGGCATGCGCCGCGGTGGCGTGCTGACGCTCGCGCCCGACGCGGTCATCCGGGAGCGTTATCTCACCCGTGAAGCGGAGCTGGTTCGTGGCGTGGCGTTCGCCCTGCTGCAGTTCACCCCCCACGTGGTGCTGGCGGAGGAATCGGTCGTGCTGGCCGACGTCTCGGCGAGCCTGCGGCTCTTCGGCGGCATCCGGCCACTGCGCCGGCGGGCGGGCGAAACGGTGAGCGCGTTCGGCGTGACCGCGACACTTGCCGTTGCCCCTACGGGGCAGGCCGCGTGGCTCTTCGCCCGGTCATCGGCTGGCATCGCGCTCACGCTGCGCTCCGTCGACCGCGCACTGCGTCGCGTGCCGTTACCTGCCCTGCCGCCTGCGCGCCCCTACGCCGAATGGTTCGACGGACTGGGATGCGAAACGGTCGACGACGTCCGGCGACTACCCCGCGCAGGCCTCAAGAAGCGCTGCGGCACGGCGCTGCTGGATGCGCTCGATCGGGCGACGGGCGCAGCGCCCGAAGTGTACGAATGGCTGGCGTTGCCCCCCGCCTTCAGCGCGCGGCTCGAGTTGCCCGACCGGATCGAGCATGCGGAAGCCGTGCTGTTCGCGGCGCGGCGCCTGATCCTGCAGATGACCGGCTGGCTGTCGGCCCGACAGCTGGCGATCGCGCGGTTTGTACTTGAGCTCGAGCATGAACGCGGCCGCGCGGCGGTGCCGCCGACGGCAATCGAAGTTGCCCTCGCGGAACCGACGTCGCGCGAGGAGCACCTCGTGCGTCTTCTGAAAGAACGGCTGGGCCGCGTCGAACTGGCCGCGCCGGTCATCGCCGTTCGCCTCGATGCAAAGGACGTCCGCGAAGCGGACACGCCGAGCGAATCGCTGTTCCCGGAGCCCGGCGGCTCGCCTCAGGATCACGCGCGCCTCATGGAGCTGCTCGTCGCCCGGCTCGGCGCGCAGAACGTGCTCAAGGCGGCGCCGGTTGCCGACCACCGTCCGGAAGTCGCCGCACGCTGGCTTCCCATCGGCGAGACCGCCAGGGCCACGCTGCCGCCGCCGAATCTTCCGCGACCCGCCTGGCTGCTCGACAAGCCGGTACAGCTCATCATGCGCGGCCACCGCCCGTTCTACGGCACGCCGCTGCGCATGGTCTCGCCGGGCGAACGGATCGAGGTCGGCTGGCAGGATGGGCATCCGGTGACGCGAGACTATTTTGTCGCGGAGTCCGAAGACGCGCTGCACTACTGGGTCTTCCGGGAGCGAGTAAGCGCCGTCGACGAACGCGAGCCGCGCTGGTTCCTGCACGGCCTGTTCGGGTGATCGCCCATGGCGCCGACCTACGGCGCACTGCCCGACTATGCGGAGCTTCAGTGCGCGTCCAACTTTTCCTTTCTGCACGGCGCATCGCACGCCGAGGATCTCGCCGCTCGCGCCGCACAGCTCGGGTATGCCGCGCTGGCCGTCACGGACGAATGCTCGCTGGCCGGCGTCGTGCGCGCGCACGTCGAGGCGAAGAAGGCCGGGCTGCCTTTCATCGTCGGGTCGCACTTCCACCTGACCAACGCCGACGGCTCGCCGGCCCTGTCATTCACCGCACTGGCGATGACGCGCGAAGGCTATGGCAACCTGTCCGAGCTGATCACGCTCGGCCGCATGCGCGCACACAAGGGCAGCTACCGGCTCGCGCCGCTGGATCTCGCGCACCCGGAGAAGCCCTTTGGACACCTGCGGGGACTGCCCGGGTGCGTCGCGATCCTGTCACCGGACTACCCCGCCGATGAAGACAGACTGGATACGCAGGTTGAGTGGTTCGTCCAGACCTTCGGCGATCGCGCATGGGTCGCACTGACATTGCACGCGCGTGCAATGGACGATATTCACCGCGGCGCCGTCGAACACGTCGCGGCGCGTCACGGCGTTCCCGTCGTCGCGACCGGCGCGCCCGTCATGCACGTGCGTTCGCGCAAGCCGCTGCAGGACGTGCTGACGGCGATCCGCGTCGGAAAGCCCGTCGGGGAATGCGGCTATGATCTCGCGCCCAACGCCGAGCAGCACCTGCGATCTCGTCTGCGGCTCGCCAACCTGTATTCGCAACGCACGCTCGAGGAGACGCTGCGAATCGCTCGCCTGTGCACGTTTTCACTCGACGAGCTGCGCTATGAGTATCCCGACGAGCTGGTGCCGGCCGGCCATACGCCGACCAGCTACCTGCGGCAGGAAACCTACGTCGGCGCACATCGCCGCTGGCCGGAAGGCGTCCCGCATCAGGTGCAACTGCAGATCGAACACGAGCTCGCGCTGATCGGGGATCTGCGCTACGAGCCGTACTTTCTGACGGTCTACGACATCGTCCGGTTTGCGCGCAGCGAAGGCATCCTGTGCCAGGGGCGCGGCTCGGCGGCCAACTCGGCCGTGTGCTTTGCTCTTGGCGTGACCGAAGTGGATCCTGCGCGCTCGTCGATGCTTTTCGAGCGGTTCATCTCGAAAGAGCGGGGTGAGCCGCCTGACATCGACGTGGATTTCGAGCATCAGCGCCGTGAAGAAGTCGTGCAGTACATCTATCGCAAATACGGGCGAGATCGGGCAGCGCTGACGGCCGCCGTGACGACGTACCGCCCACGCAGCGCGCTGCGCGAATCGGGCAAGGCGCTCGGCGTGGATCCGGAAATCGTCGATCGCGTCGCGAAGGCCTACCAGTGGTTCGACTCAAGCCGCGATCTGCTCAACCGCTTCGCCGAGGCCGGGCTCGACCCTGAAGCACCGCTGATCGTGCAGTGGGCGAATTTCGCGGCGTTGCTGCTGGGCTTTCCACGACATCTCTCGCAGCACAGCGGCGGCTTCGTGATCAGCCGCGGCAAGCTGTCGAGGCTGGTGCCGATCGAGAACGCTGCGATGGCCGACCGCTCGATCATCCAGTGGGACAAGGACACCCGCGAGTTACATCCTATGGACACGCAACCCTTGTATGTTAGCCCATGGACATGGGATTTCAGGACAACGACTTACGGAGGAATTCGGCATGGAGCGCCTGCACTCTGGAACTCTGCAAGGGCCCGCCGCCCAAAAACTGGTGTTTCGCCATGGCGCGTCTTGAATACATTAGATTTACACCCATGCGTGAGTCGATCGTAGACGGCGATGTCGTATGGGCACCCGACCAGATCGGCTCTCTCATTCAATACCTGCCGCAGATCTTCTGGTCGACAGGTGACGGCTGGGTAGAGGCCAATCTTTGGGCCTTGGACCGTGCGACAAGCACGACCGGCGCTGACATTAAGACCGTATCTGCACTGATGAAGCACCTGAGTGCCTACGCGGGCTGGCTCGAAGCCGAGGGCATCGACTGGCGCCATTTCCCCAGTCGTATGGCAGACCGGTGCCTGGTTCGCTATCGTGGAAGCCTGATCAGCCAACGGGATACAGGATTTTTGAAGCCCAGCACGGTGACTTCAAGAATGCGAGCTGTCATCCAGTTTTACCGTTACGCGCAAGTACAAGGCTTTGTGAGCCGACGTGCTCCTATGTGGAACGACCGGATGTCAGTCATCCGTTACTTCGATGCCGTCGGGTTTGAGCGCACGCTGATGCGTGTCTCCTCTGATCTGGCCATTCCGAATCGCGCGCGGCCCGGCCTTTTGCTGGAGGACGGACTCACGTCTCTGCGCGGCGAGCACGTGAGAGAGTTGATGGAATTCACGGCTTCGGAGAGCCTCGATGAGATCCACCTGATACTGTCGCTCGGCTTTTTCACGGGTGCGCGCATAGGCACAATTACAACGCTGCGCGTCAAGAGTGTTGAGGATGCAATGCCAGATCCGTCGATGCCTGACTTTTACCGTATTCCGGTCGGCCCAGGCACGGGCGTGAGCACGAAGTTTAGCGTCTCAGGCGATTTACTGGTGCCTCGGTTCTTGATCGAAGCGCTTCGTCGATACTCGTACTCCATGGCTCGCCTGACCAGGCAGGCGAAGGCCAGCGAGGAGCGTCGCGACTTGCTGTTTTTAACCTCCCGCGGCAATCCCTACCAGCCCGAAACATTCAATCGTCTCATGACTGATCTTCGGCGTCGGGCCATACGACATGGGTTGCGCTTCATGCTGACTTTCAAGTTTCACCAGACCCGGTGTACCTACGGTACTTGGCTGATGGAGCTGGCGTTGCGGGTTGCCGAAGAGGCGGCGGCCATTGCGTTTGTTCGCGACGCGATGTTGCACAAAGACGAAGCGGTGACGCTTCGCTACGTGAGATTTATTCAGCAAACCCCGATCAAGGCTGCCATTGCGAACGAATTTACCGCTGCGTTCTCGGGAATCCGCAACCGCAACTGGAACAGGTTTGATGCTTGAGAGTTTGGGTCCAAATGAATTGACGATCCCCGAAATAGCGCTTGGGTCGGGCGAAACGGTCTGGGATTTGTCGCGCTGGTTGTACTTAGGAGCCGCCGGGGCGTTGCATAAGACCGTCTATCCGCAAATACGGGCGGGGCGCTGGGGTGTTATGCAAGTCGGTCGACTTGAACTCGTCCGAGCAATTCATGCTGCTATCAGGTCGAAGTTGGTCCTTGGAGGTGCCCGAGCGACGGCGCGAAACGAAGTGATTGCGATGAACAGGTTCGTCAGATGGGTCGACGATCACGGCTATCCATTCGACCTGAATGGCGTCGCCGACGCTTATATGCATTGGACAGATTCGGTTATCCACGAAGCTCATGTCCGAAAGAGCTTCAACGACAAGACCGCTTACACGCTAGGCCGAGCGGTCGGGCAGATCCTGGACCTCGCACTTGAAAGGCCTTCCGCGATCATTATGTCGACGCGATTAAAAAAGCCGAAATCGAACCGAAAATTGCAAGGTGTAAAAGCTGACAAGCAGAACGTGGCCGAGACGTTTGCGTTCGGAAATTTGCTTCAAGATATCTGCGATGGGATCACGCTCGACGCGCTGTGGGGTCCTACACCGCTTCGTATCCCGCTCTCTGGCGGCGGCGAACTGCTCCATTACTCGGGACGATCTGCCCCTCCTGCTGAGCCGTCAAAGCATGGGAATCATATCAAGCGAGCCGAAAAGCAGAAGAATATGTTCGATAGTGACAAAACACTCCGCACCCGGTACCCAATTGCCAATATGCGTATTCTGGCGGAACTGCTAACGTTCATCGCTCAGACCGGGATGAATCTCGCGCAAGCACATCAGCTAACGTTGCGCCACTTCAGCTATGCCAGCGATGTGGATGGTTATAAAGTCCGCGACTATAAGGCCCGGCGTGGCGGCGAGGTCATCTTCGAAATATTCAAGGAATACCGGAGTCATTTCGAGCGCTATCTCGTCTGGCGACGTTCCGTTTTCCCCGACGATAGTCGCTTATTCCCAGTGTTCAGGTTCAAGACGTTCGAATCGACTCCTCCTGGCTTTCTGCAGATCCAACAAGCGTGCAAGCAAGCAGGCGTCCGCTGGGTTCCGCCTAGGCTTCTGCGAAGCACCAGGATCAACTGGCTCTTGCGGCGGAGTGGCGATCCGGGTCTGACAGCCGAGATGGCCCAACACCGCAAGCAAACGCTGCTTGGAACTTATGAAATTCCATCGCTACAACGCACGATTGGAGAAGTCACGCGATTCTGGCAGCAAGCCGATCCCCATCTTGCCAGGCGTTCATCAGTCACGGCTATCGCGCCCGGCGAGTGTGACGGCGCACCTTCCGCAGTGCAAGACATACCCCAGGGCGCGCCAGAACCCGACTGCATCCGTCCATCAGGCTGTCTCTGGTGCGAGCATCATCGCGATATTGATTCGCTGGATTATGTATGGGCATTGAGCTGCTTCAGACATCTCAAAATTCTGGAGGTGGGCCGATATCGCCCTCCCCAGGGAGCTGTAGTAACGCACCCCGCCGATCATGCGATCAGCCGCATAAGTATGAAACTGATGTGGTTCCGGAATTCGAATGAGACACGACGAGCGTGGGTTGAAGAGTCTTTCGCGCGGGTGGAGGAAGGCCACTACCACGCTGATTGGCAGATGCTAATCGCAAACATGGAAGGTGTTGCGGGATGAACAGTTCGTTACGGGAATTCGTTCTTGCGATGAAGCCAGACTGGATGGCTTCCACTGCATCCTGTTTTCGCCCCCCGAGTTGGCCGCCGCCACGCGACTGGCCGGTGAGTATTGATCGTAACGGAAACGTCCTGTCTGTGTGGGGCGACTCCATATGGGATCTATCCCCTGTGGCGGGCACAACTCTGACGCTGAATTTCGGTGACGGCGCGGTCTGTCAAACCGATCCGATAGATCCCGTAAATGCGGACCTGTTACGACGACTCGTGACCTGGCGCATGTGGGGGAACCGTGCCGTACGGAAGGCGAGTACGCTGAAATCTGAATTTACCCGGATGCGGGCTGTGATTGCGTTGTGCAGCAAAAACGGCATTCCAGCTGATCGTCTGATGCGCTTTCCACGAGTGCTAGAGCAGATTCCTAACGTTATGGCGCCAAGCAAGGGGGACAATCTGCTAGCTGAATTTCATCGCTTCTATGACGCGAGGAAGCACGTCGGTTTCGTTATTCTGGACGCCGAGGGGCTCAAGCGGCTGGCGACTGCCCGAAAAGATCATATAGAAGTCCAGACGCCCTACATCCCGCCACGAATCTGGGTGTATCAGGTCAATCGACTGCGCGAGTGTCTCGACGAATTCCATAGCCACCGCGATCAGCTCGAGGCATGCTACATGTTTTGCCTGGATGCCTATGCGGAGAACTATGGGTCATTGCAGAAAGCGTTTACGGCGAACAGGGATCGTCTCAAAGCGCCGTTCAGAACTAGTCGAAACACCGGCACGTCCTACGGGCCATTCGCCGAAACGGCGGAACGATTCGGTATCGACAATCTACTCAAACGCTGGTTAGACGTTCGGCCTGAGCGCTTTCTGGTGACTTCGTTGTCCGCATACATGAGCTTGGTGAGCGCAGCGGGGCTCGCATACATTGCAAACTTCACGCTTCAGCGCAGGGACGAGGCCGCATCGCTCAGGGTGGCCTGTTTGGTTTGGGAGGACGATGAAAAACTGGGGCGAGTCCCCTTGATTTGCGGAGAGACGACCAAGACCGATCCTGACTCGGATGCACGCTGGGTTGCGAGCCCTAGCGTCGGCGTCGCCATCGAGGCCATGACTGTCATTGCCCGGCTCCGGATGTTCTGTGACAAGGCAAACCCAGCTCGCGCAACGACGGCCGCGGACCAGCGCGACCCATTTCTGTTCAGCTCACCATCCGAACCTTGGGTCACCAGCAATCGCAAAACTTATGAGATTCGCGCCGAAACCTGGAGCCTTAAGCAATATTTGGAAATTTATCCAAAGCTGATGGACCCTGAGCAATTGCGCATTACCAGCGAGGACCTCAAGATTGCGCGCCAGCTGACGCCGAACTTGCCTGAAGACGAGTTCGCCGTCGGGAAGGTATGGCCTTTGGCATGGCACCAATATCGACGCACGGGTGCCGTGAGCATGTTCGCATCGGGTCTCATATCGGATGTCTCGATGCAACAGCATATGAAGCATAGCTCCCGATTGATGCCTCTCTACTATGGTCGAGGGTACACCCGATTGCGCCTTAACGAGCATGTGGAAACCGCCATCATCAAAGCGATGTATGAAACAATGGCCGCTCAGCTTGAGTCAGCAATGAGCGCACGTTTTGTTTCTCCGCACTCACCCGAGAGAAAGGATGCGATTCTTGTCAATCTGCTGAGCGATAAAGACGTCAAAACGCTGCTCACTTGGGCCAAGAGGGGAAAAGTGACATTCCGTGAGCACCGGCTTGGTGGTTGCATGAAGGCCGGTGCGTGCGAATACGGTGGGGTTGAGTCGATTGCTCGATGCGCGGGCGGTGATGATGGGAAGCCTTGCGCCGATGTGCTTTTTGATAGAGCCAAAGAGAACCAGATTCGGCAGGACTTGTCGTCCCTGAGAAGGGAAAAATCTCAGCTGCCTCAGGACAGTCCCCGCTATAACGCGCTACTTTCTGAATGCCGGGGCATGGAGAACTATCTGAACGTCGTCGAGAACAATTAACAAAATGAATGCCGAAATGCGCTTTCGGGAGGCCTTTGAACGTATCAAGAACGGTGAGCCGAACGTCCTGGATCGCGGAACGGCCGTTACACAGAACAACGTTGCTCGCGAAGCCGGTTGCGATCCATCCGCACTTAAGAAGGCGCGGTTTCCGGCGTTGATTCGAGAAATCCAGGCATATGTCGAACTGCACAAGGTTGATCACAGATCGCAGCGTCAGGCACGCATCAAGCTCCGCAGCCGCAGGCGAACGCTGGAGGAGCGGCTCGCCGATGCTTTGCAGCAGCGAGATTCGGCACAATCGCTGGTGGCAAGCGCGAACAGGCGTATTGTGGAACTGACGGAGCAAGTCCGCTCGTTGCAGCACCAGATCGACGAACTGGTGCAGCGCCTGAGGTGACCTGTCACTCATAGAACTGAGCTGTCGCGTGATTGTTGGTGGACTTTCGGACCGGCGCAATCCAAACACAGCGATGCTGAGCGTGCACACGGACGAACGCTCGTCACTACTTCCGCCGCCGACAGCTACGGAGCGATCTATTCAGGTAGCATCGGGCAGCAGTCGGCCACAAGCGGTCGGTCGAAGCCGCCATCCAATTTAGATACCAAGGCCTCGTCCGCCGTCGCTCAATGGCCGGTTTCCGGCGAGCGAATTGCCGGTGGCACTTCCTCGACACGGCCAGAAGGCGACGTTCAGCGCCTGGAACGACCCGGCGCTGGAATGGCCGGACTAGCTCCGGTAGCAGCCGCAAAGTAGCGCTTGCGACGGAGAACGCAAGATCACGAAGCCAAAGGCCATGGCACCTCTCATTGTGATCGGGGCGACGGCGCTTAGAAGCCCGCGGTCCGATCGATGAGTTTTTTTCACCGCGGAAGGCTTTCAAGCAGTTCGAGAATTCTCCCGCAATGTTGATCTTTTTTGCGAGCGCGACTGGCTGCCAAATCGGTCCGCGCGCGTCATAAATATCGCCCTCCCCGTCGCCCCCGGTGCGTAGAAGCTAGAGGCGATCCTCAAAGTGCGCAGTCGCCCACACTGCACGCGACATTCTTGACAGTCCGCAGCCGCTGCGCTGCGCCGGGGAGCGTCTGCCGAGGCCGTCGCGTCTCGATTTCCTGTCAGCGAGTTTTTCTCACCGTAAGCCGAGATAAAGTCGTTTGTTGAGGAGCGGCGCGTCCGCTACTCTAAATGCACGCACCGATCTGACCGGCGCGTCAAATCAAAAGCGCACCAAGACGTTCCTTCGACCCATCCCGTTCGGGAAGGGCGGCTAAGCATATAAAGCGCAAGTCCTTGACGGACGATTATTCAAATCGTAGGAGACAACATGGGATTCAATCGTAGAAACTTTCTCATCACCGGAACCGGAGCAGCCGTTGTCGCAGCGACAGGCCTCCTGGATGGTCCGTGGGTTCGACGCGCCAACGCGGCAGAGTTCTCGTATAAGGTCGGGACGAACCTGCCGGTAAATCACCCGCTGAATGTTCGTATTCAAGAGGCATCGGATGCGATCAAAAAGGAGACAGACGGTCGGGTCGACCTCCGCGTGTTTCCAAATAATCAGCTCGGTGGCGACCCGGACATGTTCTCGCAGTTGCGAGCTGGGGCACTGGAGTTTTACACGGTGTCGGGCGCAAATACCTTGTCGACTCTGGTGCCGAAGGCATCCATTTCTGGCGTCGGCTTCGCGTATAAAGACTATGACCAGGTATTCGCGGCATTCGATGGCGACCTTGGCGCCCATATTCGCGGGCTTATTGGAAAGGCGAATCTGGTTGTTCAGGACAAGATCTGGAACAACGGGTTCCGCCAGATCACGACCAGTACGAAGCCCATCAAGACTCCTGCCGACCTGCAGGGCATGAAAATCCGGGTGCCGGGTGGTCGTCTCTGGATCTCGCTGTTCAAGTCGCTTTCCGCAGCCCCGGCGTCGATCAGCTTCAACGAGGTCTATTCTTCGTTGCAGACAAAGGTCGTCGACGGACAGGAGAACGCGCTCGCTGTGGTAGACGCCGCGAAGCTCTATGAAGTCCAGAAATATTGCTCGATGACGAACCACATGTGGGACGGCTACTGGTTGCTGGGCAACAAGACAGCGTGGGAAAAAATGCCGTCCACCGTCCGTGACATCGTCTCAAAGCACCTCAATGCGGGGGCGTTGAAGCAACGACAAGACGTGATCCAGTTGAACGCCTCCCTGCAAAAGACGCTTGAGGGCAGAGGGCTTGCGTTTAACGCCACTGACGCGAACGCGTTCCGCCAAACCCTGAAATCCGCGAACTTCTACACGGAGCAGAAGCAATTCTTCGGCGACGAAGAATGGAGTCTCATGGAGAAATACACGGGGAAGCTCGCATGAGAACGCAAATGCTGAAAGACGTGGATGACGCGCTCGAACAACAGACCAGCGCAACTGTCCACCAGACGACGAAGACAATGCCACGCTGGCTGTCCCGTGTGGACTTTGCGCTTGGCGTAATCGTCTCTGTGCCTGCGGCACTGCTGGTGCTAGCAGAAGTTATCCTGCTTTTCAGCGGCGTTGTTGCTCGTTATGTCCTGCACCACCCGTTAATCTGGAGCGACGAACTCGCTGCCATCCTGTTTCTTTGGCTAGCAATGACAGGTGCCGCTACGGCGTTGCACCGAGGAAGCCACATGCGCATGACGGCACTGGTCAACCGCATGGGCGAGCACTGGGACCCATTCTGGGACACCATTTCGATGGTGGCGAGCATGCTTTTTCTCGGGCTCATACTTGTTCCATCGATCGCTTACATCAAGCAGCAGTGGGACATTCTGACCCCGACAATGGAGATCAATGACGGCGTACGCGTTGCGGCTATCATCTTCGGGGTTGTGTCGATGCTGCTGATCTGCGTGGTCAAGTTGTTAGCAATCGGCTGGAAGACCGCTATCGCTGGGGTTGCGGTGTCGCTAGTAAGTGTGTTTGCGTTGGAACATGCCGGACCTGTTTTGCAATCGCTTGGAAACCTTAACCTAGTGATTTTCTTCGTTGGAGTGGTCGGCTTCACGGTCTTGAGCGGCATGCCCATCGCATTCTCCTTCGGCCTTTCCGTGTTTGCTTACCTTTCAATGTCAACCTCCATGCCGTTGGAAATCGTCGTCAGCCGCATGGACGAAGGAATGTCTCAAATCCTTCTGTTGGCTGTGCCGATGTTTATTTTCCTCGGGCTTCTCATTGAGATGACAGGGATGGCACGGGCGATGATCAACTTCCTGGCATCGTTGCTGGGTCACGTTCGGGGTGGCCTCTCATATGTTTTGGTTGGCGCGATGTACCTGATTTCTGGGATTTCCGGTTCAAAGGCGGCCGATATGGCGGCCGTTGCTCCGATTCTGTTCCCTGAGATGAAGAAGCGTGGCGAGAATCCCGGCGAGCTCATCGCACTGCTATCGGCAACCGGCGCACAGACCGAAACGGTTCCGCCAAGCATCGTGCTCATCACGATCGGATCGGTTACTGGCGTATCAATCTCTGCGCTTTTTACCGGCGGTCTGTTGCCGGGGCTCGTACTGGCGTTCATGTTGTGCATGCTTGTCTGGTGGCGGGCCCGAAAATTCGAGCCCACGTCCTCCACGAGGGCCGCGTGGTCCTTGGTCGGAAAGGCTTTTGTGGTATCGATCCCGGCCTTGGCCCTTCCGGTTATCATCCGCGTGGCTGTGGTCGAAGGCGTAGCCACGGCAACGGAAGTTTCGACAGTCGGCATCGCGTATTCTGTTGTCGCTGGGCTCATGGTGTATCGATGCTTTGATTGGAAGCGTGTTGGCCCCATGCTCGTGGAGACGGCCGCTCTTTCCGGTGCGATCCTCATCATCATTGGTACGGCTACAGCGATGGCGTGGGCGCTCACACAGTCCGGCTTCTCTCACGGACTGGCGGATTTCATGCAGCATCTGCCAGGGGGCGCGTTCACCTTCATGGTTGTGTCAATTTTCATGTTCATCATCCTGGGCAGCGTCCTCGAGGGAATACCAGCCATCGTGCTCTTCGGGCCGTTACTTTTCCCCATTGCCCGGGCTGTCGGCATCCATGAAGTTCAATACGCGATGGTTGTCATTCTTTCGATGGGTTTGGGGCTGTTCTCGCCGCCGTTCGGGGTCGGCTATTACGGCGCGTGTGCAGTCAGCAAGATCTCGCCGAACTTGGGCATTCGTCCGATCATGGGTTATATGGCTGCACTGTTCATTGGCATTGTGGTCATCGCAGCGGTACCGTGGATTTCGACCGGCTTTCTGAAAACCTGAGAGGCGCCTAACGCAGAAATCAAAAGGGCTGGACGCACGTTCAGCCTTTTTTGTTTGGAAGTCGCTTCGGGGCATCAGGGGATCGTGGCGATGTTGATAAGTTGATAAGGCCATGAGATGGTGGGAAGCAACTATCGCCAGCGCGGATTGGACACGGCGTCAGTGCGTTGCCGCCGGTATCAAGTTGCGGAACAAGAGAAAAGAACGGTGCCTGCAACAAGCTCGCCTGTGCCGATACGATACGCTGGATGGACGATCAATCCCCGTTGGCTTTATCGGCGCTTCGAGTTTGATCGCACTGCAGCAAGGCTTCCCCGGATCGGACTACCAACATGCCAAGGAGCTGTTCCAACTTAGCGTGGCATCGTGTGAAAAGCCCCCCGGATATGCCGCTAAGCTGGACGTCGTAGATACATACGATCTTCTCGAGTATAGACCTCGCGTTCTCACTGAGCGTCCATGGCCCGCCGCCTGCGCGAACAGCAGCGATGGCCTCTATCTCGCGCTCAGCGTCGCAGTAAAGCTGATAGGTGCCGGCGCCCAGTCCCTCGTTCCACATCAAATATGAGAGATATGTTGTTCGGATGAGTTGATATAGCAGATGCTGGCTGCCGTGGCCGGATTGAAACGAAGCAAGGGCGAGGTGCGAGACTAAAGACAGGTCTTTGACAAGCGGCAAGGGAAGCGGAAGAAGCATCTGTTTGGACAGCGCCGGTCCGCGTCGTGGTTTTTTGAGATTCCGTGCTTTCGTTACCATGGCGGATACCAGCGCCTTGCCGAAACTCATGGGGCCCGCGCAGCGCGCCCCCATGCCCTGACGTATGAATGAAAGATCAGGAAGGGTAGACGATTCTCAGCAGATTACTGATGCCGGGCGTGCCAAACGGGACACCTGCTGCGATCAGGAGCGGTTTGCGGCGGTCGACACCGATCCGATGCGCTGCCGCCGTGGCCTTCGTGACCATATCTTCAACGTTCTCCGCATCGTCGACATGTAAAGGACAGGCACCCCTGGTCAACGTAAGTTGACGCGCAACGGCTTCATCAGGAGTGAGCGACAGGATGCGGGAGGTTGGCCGTTCGCGAGCAATCCGCTCGGCAGTCGCGCCGGAAGTGGTATAGGCGACGATTGCTGCAACCGACAACATTGATGTAATGGTAAAGATCGCTGCGCTAATCGCCTCCGGTGCGTCAGCAGAGGCCGGTGGCCTGACTGCTTTCAGCAGTTGACGATACGAGGGCGCATTCTCTGTGTGCTCGATAATCCTATTCATCATCGAAACGGCTTGGACTGGAAAGGCACCTGACGCGGACTCCGCGGACAGCATAACGGCATCGGCGCCGTCAAAAACGGCCGTCGCTACGTCGGACGTCTCTGCTCGCGTGGGCACGGCAGAGTTCACCATCGACTCCAGCATCTGCGTTGCTACAACGACAGGCTTTCCGGCCTCCCGGCATAAACCTACGATTCGCTTCTGGATTACCGGGACTTCTTCGGGGGGCAGTTCAACACCCATATCGCCACGCGCAATCATGATTCCGTCAGAAGCCTCGATGATTTCCTCGATCGAATCAACGGCGGACGGCTTCTCGATCTTGGCGATAATCTTAGCCCGGCCTTTGATCAGATTACGCGCTTCGCGCACATCGTCTGCCCGCTGCACAAAAGACAGTGCGATCCACTCTACGCCTTGTCCTAGGCCGAATTGCAGGTCTTGCTTGTCCTTATCGGTCAGTGCTGGAATGGGGAGGACCACGCTCGGGACGTTGACGCCTTTTCGGTCCGAAAGGATGCCGCCGATGACAACTTCGGTCGTCATACGGGTAAGCGACGTATCGACGATCTTGAACCTCAGCAGGCCGTCGTTGGCAAGCAAAGTATCGCCGATCGCTGCGACTGCGAAGATTTCCGGGTGAGGGAGACAGACCCTCGACTCGTCACCGGGCGCGCTATCAAGGTCAAAGCTGAAGGTCTGTCCTGGCCGCAGATCGACCTTCCCATCTTTGAACTGCGCCACACGTAGCTTCGGCCCTTGCAGATCAAGCAGCACGCCGATCGGACGACCATGTCGGGCCTCGATGCGCCGAATTGCCAGCAGTCGCTGAGCCTGTTCCGTATGGCTGCCGTGGCTCATGTTCAACCTGAAAACGTCGGCGCCGGACACATACAGGCTCTCAATCAGGCTCTCGGCGGAGCTTGAAGGTCCGAGCGTCGCAAGGATTTTCGTGGAGCGGTTTCTGTTCATCGATGAAGATTCTCAGGTTACGGAAGACTTCGTGCGGAAGAGACGAGGAATCGAAGCGGGCGGAGATGACGCCGCTTGGGAAAGCGAGCAACTACCGCCTTCAGATGCGACGACATTGCAGTCGGTCTCCATCCGTACAGGGAACTTATGCGATAGAGACTTGCTCCGCGTGACTCAGTGCGGAGGTCCTCCTTCTCCCCATCGCCGAAGCGTGGGGGCCGTTGTCCGACGTGTTTGATTGATGAAACGGGAACGCGCTTTAGGTCGCGGTTTCCCGTTAGCACCTACTTTGCGGCGTCAAGAAGTGTGGCTGCGTCGTGCGGCGCGGCGATTATCTTGTGGTGCCATCCCGGGCGATGACAAAGAAGTTTTCGTCGCCCATCTGGCCGCCTTTCAGGGCGAGCTGCAGGTTTTGCAAATGAGACTTGTCTGAAAGCACGCGGCACAATGGCGCGCCTGCGGCGAGGCGCCCGTCAATCTCAAGTGCATCGGGCCCAAGAACCTGTGTGACTTGACTCGACGTATCGCCGCCTGACAGAACCAGGCGGCGCAAATGAGTGGCCTCAAGGACAGCACTCGCGACCGCGCCAAGCCGTTGGCCCAGCAATCGCCCCCCTTGATGCCGAGCGTCGTCCGGGGTCAGTCCGTCGGCGGTAAAGCACTCGAGCATTTCCGCGATGCGTGTATCGCGCGGGCCACGGGCAGTATGCATGATGACACTGCGCCCCTCGCTGACCAGCGCAATCGTGCGTCCGACGATATCTTCAGCTGTTTGCTGCCACGAGTCTTCCCGGACAAGCGCTTTTGCGTCGATGGCAATCTCGGCGAAGCCTGCCGCGATCGCCGTGTCAATCTGTGCGGCAGAGAGCGGTGAGGCACTCCCAGAGATGGCAAGAATTTGACTCGTGGGCGCGATATGGTCGTAAGATCGCTGCGTATTGGGAAGCTTCCCGAGTTCACGCCACCATTGGGTCAGCGCATACTCGACCCCGGACGAGCCAATGGTAAATATGGGACCGACCGTTGAAGCGTAGCCGTCAAGGATGCGGCCGACTTCGGTCAGATGACGTTCCGTGACTGTATCGAGCAAGATTCCCGCGTCGCCGGTTGAAGTTGCTTCCGACCACGCCCGGTCTATTTCTTCGCGAGCGCCTTCCAGACTGGGCAGGAAGATCCCGGAGAGAGGCAGGTCTGTCTGCAGCGCCAGATGGCGCAGAAGATCTCCTTCCATCATCGGTGTGACCGGATGGACACTCATAATCGGATGGCGATCGATTCGATAAGTCTTGTTATCGGTACCGGATCGGGCAAACAGGTTGCCAAAGGCGCAGTAGCGTTTTAATGCTGGAGTACCGGCAACAATCGGAACTGGCGTACTGGTGATTCCAGCGCGGGCTATCTCCAGAGCTTTTCCGATGCTTCCGATCGCTGGGCCACTATCGAAAGTTGAACAGACTTTGTAGTGCAGGATCGGAGCATTCAGGGCGCGCAGAGCCCCGAATACCGATGGAAGAGACTCGTCCATTTCGGACGGACTCATCCCTCGACTGTCACCTGCGACACCGATAGCGTCAAATCCGCCGAGTTGCGACAGTCTTTCGGACGAAGGCGCTGTCAAGAAAAGGGCGCACCGCAGCCCCGCGAAAGCCAGGACTTCCAGAGCGTCAGTCGAGCCGGTAAAGTCGTCGCCGTAGAAAGCCAGACGCAATGCCGCGTCGGATTGTTCAGCTTTTGCACTCATCCTGGATTACGCCGATTGGAAGTGAGACAGCGCAGCACGCAGCGCAGGTCGGGACTCCGCGAAGGTTTTCAGATCTACTCCTTCGACTGCTGCTTCCCACCCTTCTCGCATACTGGCAACACCCGCGGCGATTCCATGCGGATGTCCGATGATTCCGCCGCCGGCCAGATGCATCAGGTCCACGGAGCCCAGCTGAGCATATAGGTCAGGAGCTTGAGACGCCCACTGGCCCGACGAAAAAACTGGCATCAACGGCTGCACACCCGCGAACGGTGCCAGGCAGGCACGGGCCGAATCGATGACCGATGCATCTGGCTCCCAAAACTTGCTGCGAATGCCGTTGACGTGCAAATGATCCACTCCAGCAAGTCGCCACAACTTCTGAAACGCCTGAAAGGAGAACCCGAGTTGCGGGCAGCGAGTGAACGCACCCCAGCCGTTGCGATGGCCGTGGATAGGTAATTGGGCATGCTTGCGAAGATGCTCGACGCCAGCAAAACCAACCCAATTGATGCAAACCATCACGCACGTACCGCCGGCCCGTAGAACCGCGTCGTGTCGCTGGAGCATCTCGTCGATTGTGCCGGAGATATTGATCGCGTACATCGGCATGCGACCCATGCGGTCCGCGTGTCGATGCAAAACCGGCATGACGGCTGCGAGACGCTCATCAAAGCTCGCGTATGCTGGATCGGCGAGCAGCTCGTCATCCTTGATGAAGTCGATGTCTGCGGCGCAAAGACTATCGACGATTTCAGCCGTCTGCTCCGGAAGCAAGCCAATGCTCGGCTTGATGATCGTCCCGATCATTGGTCTGTCGTATACCTTAGCGAAGTCACGGGTTCCGCCAATACCGAATTGAGGGCCGGGGAATTGTGCCGCGTACGTTGCTGGTAGATCGACGTCAAGCAGGCGCAGCCCTGTCACTTCCCCTAACTCAAACAGGTTGCCTGCAACAGTGGATAAAAGGGTGGGCAGATTGGCGCCAATGTTGTCCACCGGAAAGGCGATCTCGATTTCGCCTCGATAATAGACACTCGGCGACCCCTTCCGTTCGACGTGAGCACTGCGCAACGACGGCTCGAGAACGGGGGGGTGAGAATCCACCTTCACTACGCGAGCACGGGCACGATTTTTCAGGGCATCGGTCTCTCCCGGGAGCGACAGAAACGTTCCGCTAGACTGTTCGCCCGCAATGACTTCTGCGGCTTTTGCAATCGGCACTGCGCTTTCGACGAGATAGCGCGCAGTGAATTCCGCTCTTTGATGGGAGATTTCGACCATGTTTGACTCTTCGTCCTGGGTATTCGAGCTGAAACCGGGCGCATGGACCTGCCGTGGCGGCATGCGCTTTAGCCGGGGGATGACCAGAATATAGATTTGACGTGTTGCGACATCAAACGATATGATTTCTCGACGCCGAGCGAAAAACTCACAATAGGCCACTTCCATAAGCCGTGGGCCTCGGGCCCATAGGAGCCCATGTGCCTCGTCTTTCATTGAATGCGCTGCGCGCCTTTGAAGCCACAGCTCGCCTGCGGAGCTTCGGTGCCGCCGCCGACGAGCTCAGCGTGACTCATGGTGCGGTCAGCAGACATATCCGTGCACTCGAAGACCAGCTGGGTGTCCTGCTGCTGTCACGCAATGCACACTTGACGGAGCCGACGCCCGAAGGGGCGCAGATGGCCGAAGGCCTGAGCGTGGCGTTCAACCTTATACAAAGGACCGTCGATCAGCTGAAGCCCGGGCCGTTGACGCTCTCGTGCTCGGCCTCGATCATGATGTACTGGCTGCTGCCGCGCCTCTCAAAGCTGAAAAATGCGATCCCATCGCTTGAGCTGAGTTTCAACACAAGTCATGGCGAAATCGACTTTACCCGAGACAAGATAACGGTGGCGATACGGCTTTCCTCCATCCCGGTACCTAAAGGTGTCACCCCGATACCGTTGATTGAGGAATGGATCGGCGCAGTGTGCGCGCCAGAGTACATGCAAACAAACCGGATCGAAAAACCGAGCGACCTGGCGCGTGTGCGGCTTCTAGCAACCAATACGCGACCGTCCGCGTGGGCCGACTGGTTTAAGGCGACCTCGACTGTGCTCGAAAACCCGCCCGAGATCGCTGAATCGTTCGATCATTTCTATCTTCAGATCCAGGCCGCTAAATGCGGATTGGGAGTCGCTGCAGTGCCGAGAATGCTTGTCCGGGACGAATTGGACTCAGCTGGTCTTGTCGCGCCGTTTGGCTTTGTCCCAGGCCCTGTAAGCATTGTGCTGTGGGTTGCTCCTCACGCGGAGAGTCAGTCGAAAACCGTCGCCTTGGTGGAATGGCTGAGGAACGAGCTACAGCAAATGGAGGGATGAAGCCTCATCAGCCTGTTTTCTCGCCGCGATCTACGTAATGTAGTGTGACTTTTTTTCACAATGTGCGGCCTTATTATCCTTTGACCGTGTCCGCTTAGGCTCCAATAATCTCCATACGGGATGGCGCGCAGCGCCGTCGTTCTACGCTTACGGGCATCCTGTCGATGCCGCTAGCGGTCTGACATCAAAAGGGACAAGGTGGAGCAGATGGAGCAAAAAGACGCAAGCCGCGTTGCAGTGGTCACGGGCGGCGCAATGGGCATCGGTGCAGATTCAGCAGAACAGCTTGCAAAACGGGGTTATCACGTCGTTCTTGCCGATATCAACCAGAACGCCGCAGAGGAAGCGGCGTCAAACTTGCGGCGCGCGGGCCTGTCAGTTTCGGCTACGGAGATGGATGTCTCAAGCGCCGAATCGATTGCCGCTGCGTTCGATGCGATCGACAAGACGCACGGGCGTTGTGACGTGTTGGTGAACGGCGCCGGCATTGCCAAGCTGGTGCCATTCATAGACTATCCCCTCGACACGTTTCTCAAAACCATGCAGGTCAATGTAACTGGCGCGTTTCTATGCTCCCAACATGCCGCGCGTCTGATGGTTAAGAACCGCTGGGGCCGCATCATCAATATAGCGTCGGTGGCCGGCATGCGAGCGGTCGGTAAGGGACGCACGGCCTACGGCACGTCGAAAGGCGCTGTCATCGCTTTAACGCGCCAGATGGCGGTGGAGCTCTGTGACTACGGCATCACCGCTAACGCAATCGCCCCGGGTCCAGTTGATACGCCGATGACTAAGGCGCTCCACAGCGAAGAGTTCCGTGCCGAATACTCAAATGCGATTCCGATGAAGCGATACGGCACGACGTCGGAAATCGCCGCAGCCGTCTGCTACTTGGCGTCCGAGGAAGCTGGATACACGAACGGGATCGTGCTTCCGGTGGACGGTGGATTCCTCGCATGGGGGGCAGGCGCGGTTTGAACGGCATTCGAGGGCTCGGGACACCAACCGCTGGGAGCAAAGGATAGTGGCATCCGATTGGCTTCTAAATCCGTGCGCGGTCGGTGAGCGCCGGCTTGACCGGTAGCAGCCTTTCAGCGCGTCCTGAGCATTAGCAGGCGGGGCGGCGTCCTTGAGAGCCCGTTATACCGCTCGGGAGCGGCCGTTCAGGTCACGGAAAGGCTGAACGGCAAGTTAGGGTCGGGAGTACGCACTGTCGACTGGCCGCTTTCCAGCGATGAGTTTAAAGAGCGGACGGACGCAGCACGACCCTTCTGAGACGCTCGTTGCACCGCACCGCGAACGGCAGGCACCCGGGGCGCAAGGGCCGTTCGCTATGACCG
>NZ_JBYSWU010000062.1:0-49135 GCF_058781505.1 Paraburkholderia sp. FW306-2-2C-D06C
GTCCGGGTGGTGGCGGGCCCGGCGGCGGTGGTCCTGGCGGCGGTGGCGGCGGCGGGCCGTACGGCGCGATCGTCGTTCCTAACAATGCTGCGCAAGGCTAACCGAGGCTAACCCGGAAACGTAAGCGACACGACGAAACCGCCATCGCTTGCGTTACCGGCATGAAAAACGCCGCCGTTATATCGCACGAGGCGCCGCACGATTGCGAGGCCCAGTCCGCAGTGAGCATCGCCGCTGCGCGCTTCGTCGAGCCGCACGAACGGCTGCAGCGCGCGAGGTGCCAGGCGAAGCACGGGAATGAGGCGAACAGCCGATAGGTGAGAAGATTCGGGAGTACACGCGGTGAGAATAACGCTACCTGTCGCCGGACTTCAAACTCAAAGGTGAGGATATTCGGGATGACACCCAACGCTTTCCGCGGCGAGATCAAGGCGGCGCTCGCACAACAGGCCGACGCCCAGCGCGCACTCGCGATGCGCGCTTACATGCGGAACCAGTTCGAGTTCACCGGAGTGCCGACGCCGCTGCGGCGGCAAGCGACATTGCCGGTCTTCAAGCGGCTCCCGGTCGAGAACGCGGAGCATCTCCTGGCATGCGCACGCGTCTTATGGTCCATGCCGCAACGCGAGTATCAATACGCCGCCACCGATCTGCTGGCGCGCAAGTGGAAGGTCCTCGGTCTTGCGGACATCGAGCATCTGCTTTCGATAGCGCAACGTAGCGCGTGGTGGGACTCGATCGATCCGCTGGCGGGCGTGGTCGGCGACGTTCTGAAATCCGCGCGGGAGCAAATCCCGAATGCGCAAATCTGCATGGACGCCGCGCTCGAGCATGAGTCGCTGTGGATTCGCCGCATCGCAATGACTCACCAACTCGGCTGGCGCGACCGTACCGATGAGGAGCGTCTATTCGGTTATGCCCGCTCACTGGCCGCGGAAACGGACTTCTTTATCCGCAAGGCCATCGGTTGGGCTTTGCGTGACTACGCGTGGCATGCGCCTCACGCAGTGAGCGGTTTTCTATCCGCTACGCGAGACGTGATCTCGCCGCTCACACTGCGCGAAGCCGCGAAGCATCTTTCAGCGATTCGCTGACGAGTGTGCTCTTATGACTTTGGTCTTTCCTTGTTTCGTTATTGGTTTATTAGCGTTGCTCCGCACAGAGGCAACGCTAATAAACCAATAAGAAAAAGAAAAGAACGGCCAAAGAAGTCAGAGCAAGGAGGCCAACGCCGCAGGCACACAGACAGAAAGCGCCGCGCACGCAAACCAGAACAGGCGCTGCCACTTCCCGCTTTAAAGCCAAATTTAAACGGACTTTATATAACGGCATTGCCGAGAAAAACTTTAGAAAAAAATTAACGCCTCGGGCCGCCGCCCCCCTTTTTTATCAGCAATTAGTCATCGCTTGGTAACATGCGCCCGGAATAATTCCCAGTGCTGCTACATCACCAGATTCCGCGAAAAAAGCGCGCGCCCCATCAGAGGGCCGACGCAAAAGGCCACACCCTCGGGGGTTCAAATGACTATCCGTCATCGCATCACGCTATTGGTTGTCTTGATGTTCGTCGCTCTATCGGCGATCGGCGGCTACGCCGTCTATCAGACCCGCGGCAGCGCGGGCGAAGTGCGGCAGGTGACCGAGGGTGTCGTGCCCAGCGCGCTCGCGTCCGCCGACCTCGTGTCGCAAGTCAAAGACGTCCAGATCGCCACAATGACGCTCGTCTACGCGCCGGACGACAACATGGTCGCCCAGGCACAGGACGAACTGAAGAAGAAAAAGGCCTCGCTGCAACAGGCGCTCGCGCTGCAAGCGAAAGATGCCGCGAGCCACGCGCAAAAAGGCCTGGTGTCGCAAGCCAGGGACAGCCTGGAAAACTACTTCTCCGCTATCGCCGAAACGGCGAAGATGAAGGCTGCTGGCAAGAACGAACTCGCGCAGGCCTATCTGTTCGCCAACGTCGCGCAGTATCGCGACGAACTCGAAGGCATCGTCGAAACCCTGCGTGTCGAAAAGAACCGCGAGAAAGACGAAGCGATCACTACGCTGAACGCCACGCTCGCCACCACCACGACGGCTATCGCCATCGTCACCGGCATCGCCATCATTCTCCTGACCTCGATCGGCTCGCTGCTCTACCGCCAGATCACGCGCCCGCTCAGCCGCATGCAGGCGATGATGAGCGAGATCGCCTCGAGCCAGGACTTCACGCGCCGCGTGCCGGTGGGCCGCCTCGACGAAATCGGCCATTCGATCGCCGCCTTCAACGGGATGATCGAAAAGATCCAGGAAAGCTCGGCGCAGCTCAAACAGAAGACCGCCGACATTCAGGCGATGTTGCAGAACATGCAGCAGGGCATTCTGACGGTGATCGATGGCGCCGTGGTTCACGCAGAATACTCGGCGTATCTGGAAGACATCTTCGAAACGAAGGATATCGCCGGCCGCAGTCTGATGAACCTGGTGTTTTCGGAAACCGATCTCGGTTCGGACGTCCTCTCGCAAGTCGATGCGGCGACGCACGCGTGCCTCGGCGAAGACTGCATCAACTTCGCTTTCAATCAGCATCTGCTGGTGGGCGAGATTTCGAAGCGCATGCCCGATGGCCGCGTGAAGATTCTCGACCTGAGCTGGTCGGCGATCACCGACGAAAACGACGTCATCGTGCGCCTGATGCTGTGCGTGCGCGACGTCACCGAGCTGCGCAAGCTCGCTGCCGAAGCCAGCGAACAACGCCGCCGCCTCGACATGATCGGCGAGATTCTCGCTGTCAGCGAAGAGAAGTTCCATCATTTCATCGAAAGCTCCGCTGGGTTCGTCAGCGAAAACGAGCGGATCATTCGCAAGCATTCCGAAGCGGACCACGCAGCGATCGCCGAGCTGTTCCGCAACATGCACACCATCAAGGGCAACGCGCGGACCTACAACCTCCAGCATCTGACCAACGTCGTCCACGAAACGGAGCAGAGCTATCACGAACTGCGCCAGCCGGACGCGGACCGTTCGTGGGATCAGGAGCATCTGATGCAGGAGTTGACACGCGTGCGCGAGGCCATTGAGAGCTACGCGAAGATCAACGAACAGAGTCTCGGCCGCAAAGGCAAGGGCCGCGTGAACGACGCCGGCAACGCGGGCCGCTACGTGATGGTCGAGAAGGAACACATCCAGCAGACCCTGAGCCTGCTGGATAAGGCGAACGCAAGCGAGCTCCAGGAATTGCAGTCGATGCGCGACACCGTGCGCCGAACCTTGCGGGCTCTGGGCAGCGAAAGCGTGCGCGATGCGCTGTCCGGCGTGCTCGACTCGCTGCCGTCGCTCGCGCACGAACTGGGCAAGCAGGCGCCGAACGTGCGCATCGACGACAACGGCTATCGCCTGCGCGGCCAGGCAGGCGGCACGCTGAACAATGTGTTCATGCATCTGCTGCGCAATTCGATGGACCACGGCATCGAAACCGCCGAGGCGCGTACCGCGCAAGGCAAGACGCCGGCCGGCACGATCGATATCGAAGCCGGGGTGGACAGCGGCGCGTTGCAGATCACGCTCAGCGACGACGGCCGCGGTCTCGCGCTCGAACGGATTCGCGGCATCGCCGTCGAGCGCGGCTGGATCGGTCGGGACGAATCGCTCAGCGACGAAGCCATCGCCGATTTCATTTTCCGGCCGGGCTTCTCGACGGCGGAAACGGTCACGGAAGTGTCGGGCCGCGGTGTCGGTATGGATGCCGTGCGCGATTTTCTCAAGCGCGAAAACGGCAGCATCGAGCTGCGTTTCACCGACGATCACAAGGGCGCATCGTTCCGCCAGTTCCAGACGATCGTGTGCCTGCCGGACAGCGTCGCGGTCGATACGTTAGGTGTGCAGGCGCGCGGCGATGCCGGCGAACTGCGACTCGACGCAATGGCGTGAGCCGGGCAAGGGTTTTTGGAAGGATCGGTTGTGATTCCACAGTATCTGATAGCAGCGGTGGCAGGCGGCGCAATCACTGCGCTGCTGGCGTTCGCCGTGCACAAGTTGCAAAGCAGGAAGACCATCGCACGGTTGCGCGCTAAAAGCGAAGCGCGAATCGACACGCTGCTGTCCGAGCACGCGGGTCATGTCGAAACGCTCCGTGAGCGCGAGCAGTTCGCGCAAGACCTGGAGGCATCGCTCACACAATTGCGCGAGGAACTGGCGCGGCAATCGGCGGCATCTGAAGATCTGCGCGCGGCGTTGCAAGCCGCCACCGACGACAAAGACCAGTGGGCACATCACGCGCAACAGATCGCGAGCGAAGCCGCGCGGCTGAAGAGCCTCGGCGCGACGTTCGAGCGTTGGCACGATCAGATGATTTCGCTGATGACGCAAAACCACGACATGCACGCAAAAAACCAGGAGCTTTCGTCGATTGTCCGGCACGTGGTGATCGTTTCGCTGAACGCTTCGATCGAAGCCGCACGAGCGGGTCCGGCCGGGCGCGGCTTCGCGGTGGTGGCGAGCGAGGTTCGCGCGCTTGCGGCGCGCTCCGAAGAACTGTCGAAGAGCTATCGCGACAGCCTGCACCGCAACGACCTGACCACGACCTCGACGTTTCAGGACATCCAGGCAGGCGGCAAGATGATCGCCGCGTCGCTGAGCAGCGTCGAGTCGCTGGCCAATCAGTTCCAGGCGAAGCTTCACCAGGTGTCGACGTGATCACCGGCCACGCGAAGGATAGCTTCGAACGCATTTTCCGCAGGGCTGTGCAAGCGCGCTTGCCGCTGCAATCGAGCGATACGTGCGAGATCGTGCCGGTCGCGCAAGCCGGCATGGGCGCGACGAGCGACACCCAGGTGGTCGTACTGACCATCTCGTCGATTGTGTTCAGACTGCTGCTGATCCTTCAGTTCGATGACAACGACAGCACCTGCAACTACTTTCTGAAAGACACCGCGGACCGGTCGTTCCAGGAAGCGTTTCTGGAAATCTGCAACCTGTGCTGCGGCGCGATGAATCACGAACTGCTGCGCTATTTCCCGGACCTCGGCATGTCGACGCCTTACGTGCTGGGCGCTCGCTGCCTGTCGCATTTGCAGGAACTGAAACCGGATTTTCTGTCTTCGTATTCGATCACGATCGAGGGTTCGGTACAGCTTGCCGCGACGATTTGCGTCTGCGCAGATGCGCCGGTCGACTTCGTGGCGGATACGAGCGCCGTCGAAGAGACCAGCGGCGAGCTGGAGATGTTTTGAACGTTATGTCGATATCGGCAATGAGCAGGAACCCGAAATGAACGTGAACAAGCCGGTCAGCAAGGTGCTGGTGCTGGATGACTGCCCGGTGCATAAAGACGCGCTGAAGCGCTTCTGCGACGAAAACAATCTGGTCGGCGTGAAGGTCGGCAAGAGCCGTCTGCCTTCGGTGTTGCGCTCGAATATCGATCTGGGCGCGATTCTGTTTGGCGAAGGATACGGCGGTTCGGCCGAGGCGAGCGCCGAGATCGCGATCAGGATCAATGCCGTGCGGCCCGAACTGCCGATCATCATGCGCCGCGAATCCGATCCGACTTTGGAGGGTCTGCCGGAGAGTCTGCGGAGGGTGGTCTGCGCTGCCTACGTCGGGCACGACATGGCGCCGCTGCGCAAGGTAATCGACGAATACATCTTCAGCCTGGATTACCCGAACGCGCTGGTGCGCGGCATCGCGGAGATGACGCAGGCGATCCTCGGCGACGTCTTCAAGGACCTGGTCGTCGCCTGCGAGACGCCCTACATCGTGCGCGACCGGATCATCTTCGGTGAGGTGTTCAGCCTGATTCCGCTGGAGAGTGCGTGGTGTCGCGGCTACATGATGATGCAGGCCGAGGAGGCGCCGATTCTCGAATTGCTGGATCGCTTCCAGATGACCCATGGCGCGCATGACGGCGAGGCCGACTTTCGCGATCTGAACGGCGTACTGGGTGAAGTGACCAACCTGATCTGGGGCTCCTTTCGGAACCGCTATGTCGGCGACGCGGACGCGTGGCTGCGCAGTCAGGTGCAGGTGCCGCTGCTGGTGAATCACAAGCACAAGTACATCTCGTTCGGCAGCGGCAATCCGCAACTGTGTTTCATGTATCGGCTGACGGACCCGCAGTCGGGGCGGTCGGTCAAGCTGCATCAACGTTTTGTGTTCAGCCTGAGCTGGTCGCCCGAGGATTTCAAGGAAGTCGAGGAAGACGTCGGCGCGATGGTCGATGCGGGCGAACTCGAGCTGTTCTGATTGTTGTCATAGGAAAAAATCATGTCGAAGATTCTCGTGGTGGACGACTCGAGCACGGTGCGCGATGAAGTGGCCGGCTTTCTGAAGAAGAACGGTCTGGACGTCGACACCGCCGTGGACGGTAAAGACGGTCTCGCCAAACTGAAGACCAACCCCGGCATCAAACTGGTGATCAGCGACGTCAACATGCCGAACATGGACGGCCTGACGATGGTCGAAAAGATTCGCGGCGAACTCGCGAACACGACCGTCAACGTGATCATGCTGACCACCGAAAGCAGCCCGGCGATGAAGGAGCGCGGCAAGGCGGCCGGCGTGAAAGGCTGGATCGTCAAGCCTTTCAAGGGCGACGCGGTGCTGGAAACGTTCCGCAAGCTGGCAGGCTGAGCGGTACGGACGCGGCAGCACGAACGCCGCGGTTCCGGCCAAAGGTGAGAACTTTCGGGAGCCGCGTGCAAAAAGTCAGGCAATGGTGGTCGTGGGCATCCTTCACACGTTGTGATTGTCGAGGCCGCGAGTGGCTGCAGGCGGCTCCCAGATGCGATCGCCGGAGCAAAGGTGAGAATATTCGGGAGCCGCGCATATGGCCACGAGCCGTAGCGGATTTTGGACCGAATTCGGTGAGCGGCAAGATCAATCCGCGTTCATCCGGCTGATGAAAGTCTGCCCCGGCGCACCGCCTCTTACCTGGGTATGCAAATTACCTGAAACACACTCAAAGGTGAGGGTTTGCGGGAGTGGCCGGTCCGGAACCACGGGTGCCCCGCCCAGCATGCCTTTGCAGCCCGCACGCAAGCGTCTGAGGTGAGCTTTTTCGGGAGCTGGCCGATGCGCATCTTGCGTCTCGCTGATGTCTGATGCGCCATCACCCGTATGGGTTTCGGGAGAAGCGTCGGGCGCGACGCGATAGCGGCGCCCGACGTGTGATTCATCGGCGTGTCAGCCGAAAGGTGAGGGTTTTCGGGAGCAGAGACAACATTGCATGCTTGCGGCGGCGCCGGTCAGCGGGCCTTCGTCAGGCGGAGCGAAAGCGCTCCCGATACTGCATCGGCGTCACGATGATTCTTGGCTCGGCGTGGACGGATTAGAGGTTTGGCGGGGGCGTACCTATTTTCCGTGTCTGGCGTCAGAATAGGCGCATTGCTCAACGACGCGGCGCCCCGTCATGGTAATCAAAAACCTTCTACGAAGGCTCGACCTCACCACGCTCCAACTCTTTCTCGCCGTCTATGAAGAAGGCACGCTCACGCGTGCCGCCGAGCGCGAGGCGATTGCCGTATCGGCGGCGAGCAAACGTCTGCTCGAACTCGAACAGGCGATCGGCGCCACCTTGTTCCAGCGCAACGCGCGCGGCATGACGCTCACGCCGGCCGGCGAAACGCTGCTGCATCACGCGCGCCGCGTGATGCGCGACATCGAAAACATCGGCATCGAATTGGCTGGGCACGCGAGCGGCGTGCGCGGCTACGTGCGCATGATGGCCAACCTGTCGGCGATCGTCGAATTCCTGCCTGAAGATTTACGCGCGTTCCAGTTGCAGCACGAGCGCGTCAAACTCGATCTCGAGGAGCGGCCGAGCGGCGGCGTGGTCGAAGCCGTCGACGACAGCCTCGCCGACCTCGGCATCTGTTCCGGCGACGCCGACACGCGCGATCTGCACGTCGCGCACTATCGGCACGACTCGCTGGTGCTCGTGATGCGCGACGATCATCCGCTGGCCGGCCGCAGCAGTATCGTTTTTGCCGAAACGCTCGACGGCGATCACGTCGGCCTGCACGCAGCCAGTTCGATCAATGCCCGCACGCACATGGCCGCGCGCCAGGCCGGCAAGCCCTTGCGCTTGCGTATCCACGTGCCGGGCTTCGACGCGGTGTGCCGGATGGTGCAGGCCGGCATGGGCGTCGGCGTTCTGCCGCTCAAGGTCTATCAGATCATGGGCCGCCCGCTCGGCCTCGTCGGCGTGCCGCTGGAAGACGAATGGTCCGAGCGCAGCCTGGTGCTGGTGGTGCGCGACGTCGACGCGCTGTCGCCGGTGAGCCGTCTGCTGTTCGACCACCTGCGCTCGATCGAGGCGTCGGAAGCCCCGCTGGCCGCGGCCGGGACCTGAGCGTTCGCCGTTCGCGAACGGTCGTTGGCGAATTGCGGTTGGACGCCGCCGCGGCGCCGCTTCTAAGCTGTCTCCCAACACGAAACCCGCTTCGGAGACAGCATCATGGGTGGTCCCCTGCAGGGTATCCGCGTCGTCGAGATCGGAACCCTCATCGCCGCGCCGTTTGCCGCGCGCCTTATGGCCGAGTTCGGCGCCGAGGTCATCAAGATCGAGGCGCCGGAAACCGGCGATCCCCTGCGCAAATGGCGCAAGCTGCATGAGGGCACCTCGCTCTGGTGGTATCTGCAGTCGCGCAACAAGAAATCCATCTGCGTGAATCTGAAGTCGGCGGACGGGATCGATATCGTCAAACGGCTCGCCGCCGACGCCGACGTCGTGATCGAAAATCTCCGTCCCGGCGCGCTCGAAAAGCTCGGCCTCGGCTGGGACGTGCTGCACGCGATCAACCCCAAGCTGACGATGGTCCGCATCTCCGGCTACGGCCAGTCCGGCCCGTACCGCGACCGGCCGGGCTTCGGCGCAATCGGCGAAGCGATGGGCGGCATCCGCTATACGACCGGCGAAGTGGACGGCGCACCGGCGCGCGTCGGCGTGAGTCTTGGCGATTCGCTCGCTTCGCTGCACGGCGTGATCGGCGCGTTGATGTCGCTGCTGCGCGTGAAAACTGGGCAGGGCGAGGGCCAGGTCGTCGATGTTTCGCTAGTCGAAAGCGTATTCAATCTGATGGAGAGCCTCGTGCCCGAATACGATCTGCTCGGTCATGTGCGTGAGCGCAGCGGCGGCGCGTTGCCGGGCATCGCGCCATCGAATACCTATCCGACCGAAGACGATGGCTATGTCGTGATCGCTGGCAACAGCGATCCGATCTTCAAACGCCTGATGCAGGTGATCGGCCGCGCCGATCTTGCCGACGACCCCGCTCTCGCCCGCAACGACGGCCGCGCGAAGCAATGCGCGCTGCTCGATCAGGCGATCGCCGCGTGGACCTCGCACCATTCCACCGACGACGTGCTGGCCGCGCTCGAACGCGCCGAAGTGCCGGCCGGACGCATCTATTCAGTGGCCGATATCGTCGCCGATCCGCACTACCAGGCGCGTGGCATGTTGCTGCAAGCGAACCTGCCTGGCGGCGCCTCGGTGAAGATGCCGGGCATCGTGCCGAAGCTCTCGGACACGCCGGGCGAAGTGCGCTGGCAAGGTCCGGCGCTGGGCGAGCATACGGGCAGCGTGCTGCGCGAACTGGGTTTTGCCAACGACGATATCGAGCGGCTGCGCCGCGAAGGAGCAGTGCAATGAGCGAGCCGAACTTTGACAAGCTGATCGTGCAGGAAGTCGCGCCGCGCGACGGCTTGCAGATCGAACCCACATGGGTCGAAACCGCCGACAAGATCGCGTTGATCAACGCGCTTTCGACCGCGGGTTTCACACGCATCGAGGCGGGTTCGTTCGTCTCACCGAAAGCGATTCCGGCATTGCGTGACGGCGAGGCCGTTTTCCAGCAGATCGAGCGGCATCCGGGCGTGATCTACGTCGCGCTCGTGCCGAACCTGAAGGGCGCTGAACGCGCGCTGGCCTCGCGCGCCGATGAGCTGAATCTGGTGATGTCGGCGAGCCAGACGCACAACCGCGCCAACATGCGCATGCGCTGCGAGGCGTCGTTGATGGCGTTCGGCGACATCGTGCGGTTTTTACAGCACTCGCATGAGGGTAGCCAGGTCACGCTGAACGCGACTGTAGCGACCGCGTTCGGTTGTCCGTTCGAAGGCAGGATCGACGAAGACCGCGTGATCGGCATTGTCGATACGTATCGCGAGATGGGCATGCAGGGCATCACGCTGGCCGACACGACCGGCATGGCGAATCCGCGCCAGGTCGCGCGGCTCGTGACGCGCGTGCTCGAACGTCTGCCGGCTGCCGCGCTGACGCTGCACTTTCACGACACGCGCGGCCTGGGCCTCGCCAACGTGCTGGCCGCGTACGAAGCCGGCGCGCGCCGCTTCGACGCGGCGCTGGGCGGCCTCGGCGGGTGCCCGTTCGCGCCGGGCGCGTCCGGCAACATCTGCACGGAAGACCTCGTGAACATGTGCGACGAAATGGGTATTCCGACGGAGATCGAGCTGGAAAAGCTGCTCGCGTTGTCGCGCGGGTTGCCTGCTTTGCTCGGTCACGAAGTGCCCGGGCAACTGGCGAAGGCCGGCCGCAATCGCGACCTGCATCCCGTGCCGGAATACGTTCTGCAAATCTGATACCCCCTTGACCGACTATACGACCGGACGGCACTGCCGAATCCGGCATCGGAGACAACCATGAGTGACCTCGGCGCAGTCGCAACCGGCAGCCGTCAGCACAGCGGGCACGACGCCGCGACCCTCATCCGCAAAGTGGCGTGGCGGTTGATGCCGCTGATCATGATCTGCTACCTGTTCGCGTTTTTCGACCGCATCAATATCAGCTTCGCGAAGTTTCAGCTGCAGAGCGACCTTGGCTTGTCCGATACCGCATACGGCCTTGGCGCGAGTCTGTTTGTGATCGGCTACGTGTTGTTCGAAGTACCAAGCAACCTGTTTTTGTACAAGGTCGGTGCGCGCCGCTGGATTGCCCGGATCATGATTTCATGGGGGTTGGCGACGGCGGCGATGGTATTCGTCCATAACGAATGGCAGTTCTATGGGCTGCGATTCCTGATCGGCGCGATGGAAGCGGGCTTTGCGCCGGGCGTGCTGTATTACCTGACGCTGTGGTTTCCGCCGAGCTACCGCGGGCGCATCACTTCGATGCTGTTTCTCGCCTCCGCGTTTTCGGGCCTGGTCGGGGCGCCGGTTGCGGGTCTGGTGATCGGGCATATGAACGGCGTGCTCGGCATGCCGGGCTGGCATTGGCTGTTTCTGCTGGGCGGCTTGCCGTGCGTCGCGCTTGGCTTTCTCGTGATGAAGCTGCTGAAGGATCGTATCGAGGACGCAGGATGGCTGTCGGCGGCGGAGAAGTCGTATCTGTCGAGCCAGATCGCACAACAGAGCCGGCAGCCCAGCACCGGACATTCGCTGGCGGGTGCAATCAGAACGCCTGGCTTTCTGACGCTCGCGCTGGTCTACTTCATGATTCAGGTTGCGTCGTACGGACTCAACTTCTGGGCGCCGCATCTGATCCGCGTCGCCGGCACCCACAATCCGACGGTAATCGGCCTGCTCACGGCAGTGCCTTATATCGCCGGTGCGATCTGCATGGTGGCGGTGGGCCGGATGTCGGATGCCACGGGCGAACGGCGCAAGTTCGTCTGCGGTCTGCTCGTGATGGCGGCGCTCGGCTTCTTTGCCGCAGGCTTGTTCGACAGGCAAACCGCGCTGCTGGTCGTTGCGCTGGCCGTGATGGGCGCGGGCGTGGTCGCTTCCATTCCGGCGTTCTGGGCGCTGCCGCCGAAACTCCTGACCGGCGCGGGCGCGGCAGGCGGGATCGCGTTGATCAACACGCTCGGGCAGGTCGGCGGCATTGTGAGTCCGGTGATGGTTGGCCGCGTGCGCGACCTGACCGGCAGCACCACGCCGGCGCTGTATGTGATCGGCGCAATGAGCCTCGTGTGCGCGCTGATCGTGTTGTACGGTCTGCCGGAATCCTTGCGTCAGAAGGATGCATCGCAATGATGCGCGTCTTTAGGTAAACGAAAGACCGCCAAGGCTATTTTCACCCCGCCTGTCATTTCCAGTCAGCGTTTGCGACTAAGTCCATGAAACACCTGGCCGGCCTTCTCGAGCGCCGGTCCGGGTGTTGTGTTCCCAGAGCCGGCGTGTGTGCGACGGATCCCCCGAAGCCAGCCATTCTGAGTGCTTGAACGTCGCTTACCTGGCGCGCCTCGACGGCCCGCTACTCGCGTAAAAGTGGAGATGACATGAAATCGATTCGAACCATCATTCTGTGCGGACTGCTGCCGTTGGCGCTCGCAGCAGGCTCGGTGCAGGCGCAGGGAATCGGGCGCGCCGGCACCTACGTCATGCCGCCGAACTACAGCATGATGATGGACAAGCTCACGCCCGAACAACGCACGCAGGCCATCGGTATTCAACAGAAGATGATGCAGATGGAAATGGAGTATCAGGACACGATGGCGCAGATGGAAATGAAGCATTCGCACGAGATGATGGCGATGCAGAACCAGTTGCTCGATCTGTTCAAGGGGCATTGAGGGGGACCGTGGCTGACGGAGACAGCGCCTGGCGAGCGTTCTGACGCCTGGGTGGGGCGCAGCTTCGTCAGCCCGCCGCGGTCAGCCCGCCGCGGTTTGAGCAGGCAGAACCCGTCAGGCATGATCCGCATTGAGCCGTCTGCCGTTTCGTGCGACTCTGCGTCAAGCAGTATCGGCGTGCGAATTCCGCGTTGTCCGGCAGGAGCGACCAACATGTCCTTCCATCATTGCGCGTTATCCGATTTATCGGTTGCGTCGGCTCGCACCGGGTTGACCGCATTTGTGTTCGCCGGCGGCGGCAGTCTGGGCGCGATCGAGGTCGGCATGTTGCGCGAACTGCTCCGCCGGGGCGAACGTCCGGGCATCGTGGTCGGCGCATCCGCCGGCGCAATCAACGCCGCCTATTTCGCGGGCCGCCCTGACGGCGACGGTGTGGCGATGCTCGAAGCGCTGTGGTGCCGTATCCGTCGGCGGGACATCATGCCGTTGACGATGTTCGGGTTTCTCGACATGGTGCTGCGGCGCCGGCCGCACCTCTTCCAGGCGACTGCGCTGCGTGTGCTGCTGGAAAAAAACTTGTCGTACGCGCGCGTGGAGCAGGCGGCGCTACCGCTGCACGTCGTGGCCACCGACATGCTGACCGGCAACGAAATCATCCTGTCGTCCGGGCCGGTGGTGGAAGCGGTGCTGGCGAGCGCGGCGATTCCTGGCGTGTTCCCGCCGGTGCGGATCGGCGGACTCGATCTGGTCGACGGCGGTGTGGCCAACAACACACCCATCTCGGTGGCGGTCGGGCTCGGCGCCACGCGCGTGATCGTGCTGCCGGCCGGCTTTGCCTGTGCGCTGCGGAAGCCGCCTTCCAGCGCGATCGCCCAGGCGATGCATGCGCTGACGCTCGTCATCGCGCGGCAACTCGTCCGCGACCTCGAGTTCTATTCGGCCCGCGCGGAGATCTTCGTCGTGCCGCCGCTGTGCCCGCTGGATGTCTCACCGTACGACTACACTCAATGCGATCGCTTGATCGACCGGGCAGCTGAAACAACGCGAACATGGTTAAACGAAGGAGGGCTTGAGAAGGCGTTTATTCCGGGCGAACTGCGTGAGCATGAACATGACGTGGTGTATTAACGTATGCGTTCTCGCAGCGGGAGGCCTCGGCGGCGCGTCCTCTGCATTTTGTTGAGTACGGCCAGCCGCGTCATCCGTGCCCATGCAACGCCGCTATGACTCGCCGACGGCCTGACGATATGCCGTCGGCGCGACGCCGACGCTTTCGCGAAACCGGTGGCTGAAATGGCTGGCGTTCGCATACCCGCAGCGCTCGGCGACTTGCGTGAGCGGCAGCGAGGTGGTGCGCAGCAGCGTGCGCGCGCGTTCGAGTCGCTGCTGCGCGATCCACGCAGCGGGCGGCAACCCGAACGACGTGCGGAACATACGCGCCAGATGAAATTCCGATAACGACGCGACGCCGGCCAGTTCGCCGAGCGTCAGCGTCTGCGCGAGATGGTTCTCGATGTAGTCACGCAAGCGCCGCCGCGTGGCGACCGACAAACCGCCTTTGAGCGACGTGTCGGTGCGGCGCACGCCTTGCGCGCGCAACAGCAGACTCAGCACCTGGTGCGCGGTTTCATTGGTGCGCAGCAGACCGTCGGGATCCTGCCAGTTTTCATTGGCAAGCGATCGGCACAGGGTGGCGATGCGCGGGTCTTCGAAATAGGTGCGATCGGCGAGCGTCAGCTCGCGGGGCTCGCGGTCGAGTTCCTGCACGGCGCGTTGCGTGAAGTGCTCCGGCAGGAAGTACAGATGCATGAAATGCATGTGGCCGCGTACCCACCAGCGCGATTCATGATCGCCGGGCAACGCGCAAAGCCGCGCCGGCGCACCGTAGCGGCCGGGCATTTTCTGTCTTTCGGTTCGATAGCCGCCATCCAGATAGCACGACAGCGTGTGATGGCCGGGCCGCTCGTAGACGGTCTCGGCTTCCTCGGTGTCGCGCGTCCACACGGCGATAGCCAATTTATCGCCGAGCCACGCGAACCGGTCGAGATTCGCGTTGGCATTGCGCAGCGTGTGGCACACCGAGTGAAGGCCGAACGGCGTTTCGGAGGAGTCCATCGCGGCGGCGGGCGGATTGGCGTTCACGGAACGAGCGGCATGCGTCTGATGAGTGGGGAAGCGTCAGTATAGGGCGAGCCATGCACCGTGGCTTGCCGCGACGAAAAAGTGCGCAATCCTGGACAAGTGCGCTCACGCGTGCCGCCGCATAGTTGAGCTTCCGCTCCACTTAATGCAGCAGGCTTGCCATGAATTTGTCGCTGTACGCCGTCACCGTTCTGATCTGGGGCACCACCTGGATCGCAATCAAGTGGCAATTGGGGGCCGTGCCGCCGCCGGTCTCCATCGCCTGGCGCTTCTGGATCGCCGCGCTGGTGCTGTTCGCGTTGCTGCGCCTGATGCGCCGCCCGATCTGGCTACCACGCGCCGCCTGGCGCTTTCTGGCCGCGCAGGGGTTGGCGCTCTTTTGCGTCAATTTCTTGTGCTTTTACTACGCCGAGCAGGTCGTGCCGAGCGGACTGGTAGCGGTGGTCTTTTCGACCGCGCCGCTGTTGAACTCGATCAACGGCCGGCTCTTCATGGGCCGTCCGCTGCAGCCTTCGGCGATTGCGGGCGCGTTGCTCGGTCTGGTCGGTATCGTGTGCCTGTTTGTCCAGCAGATGGCGGGACACCTGGGCGATCATGCTGCATGGCTGGGCCTCGCAGTCGCCTTCCTCGGAACCTTGTGTTTCTCGGCGGGTAATCTGCTGTCGAGCCGGATGCAATCGATGGGCTTGCACCCGTTCGCCACCAATAGCTGGGCGATGCTGATCGGCGCCAGCGTATTGACGGTCGGTAGCGCGTTGGCGGGCTTTTCCTTCGCCATCGAGCCGTCCGCGCGTTATCTCGGCGCGCTCGCTTACCTCGCGATATTCGGCTCGGTGATCGGCTTTACCGCGTACCTGATGCTGGTGGGGCGCATCGGGCCGGAACGCGCGGCTTACTGCACCGTGCTGTTTCCGATCGTGGCGCTGGCGGCGTCGACGGTATTCGAAGGCTATCAATGGTCAGCACTGTCCGTGGTCGGACTCGTGCTGGTGCTGGCCGGCAATCTGGTGGCGTTCGATTTGACGCGGCGCATTTTCGTGCGGCGGGTGCGCACTTCCTGAGTGCGGCGGCCGGCGGCGGCGGCTTATTGTGCGCCGCCTACTCCGGTCGTTTGCCGAGGCTGTCGAACAGTTCGAGGATGGTTGTCTTGGCCTTCTGCACGGCATTGCTGAGCAGTGCCGTGTCGTGAGGTGAGTGTTTTCGGGATCCAAAATAGCTTGAAGAAATCACCGGTGAGCTTTTCCGGGAGCCAAAGAAAGAGCGCCCAAACCGGCAGGCGGTTTTGTGAAGTACCGTTTCAGCGAGCGCGCAGCGCGAGAAGGGGTGGATGATTGCCTTGTCACGGGCACTAGTGGACCACAGTGTGGTCCAGCAGGTTTCCACTACCGGTGGTTGGCCGAGGTGCCCGCTCAAGTCCACGCGGGCAATTAGTACTTTTTTGGGGAGCCGTGGGGGAATTTCGACGGCAATCCCAAAACTGGCATGCAGGATAACTGGCGCTTCAGGGTGCGCGCGCTCCACGGTGACGATGCGTTTTGGCCGCTCAATGCGGTGAAGTTCTCGAAGGCCACGAAGTCGCCGCACCGCGCTATAAGCGGACTGCATCCGCACAGCCCTTAACATCGAGTGACAATTCCCAGGGCTCGCCATGTGCGGGCCATTTTTTACGTGCACCGCGTTTCCCATCGTTGTAGACATCACTTTCACCAGTGCTGGATAGGCGGGGCGTGATGCCAATGTCACGGACATCAACGCCCCACACATTTTTCAGATATCTCCGATTTACGTCAGTAACAGACAAAGCCAATCTCCCTTCAGAAGTTTGTTCAACCCTGAAGGAGACTGGCGCATGAAAGATAACGCACCGAACGAAACAACCTATCTGTTCGCGACAATCGGTTCGCTGACCACTCGAGGCGGACGGGTTACGACCGCAACCGGTGGCTACGCTATCGCCGGTCTGAATGTCGCACGGGTCGGAGATGTCGTGACATACCCGGACGGCAGTGAGGCGGTGATTGTGGACGGGGCAGGTTTCGCGCTGGTGATCGGCAACTGCCCTGCCGCACTGGTCGGCAGCAGCCTGAGCAATGGCGACCGGATCATCGAGACGCTGGTGAAGGACCACGGCATCGTCGTGCGTGCAGGCGAAACAATCGACGGGCTTTTCGATGCCAGCTATGTGCCGCCGCCATACATCAGGACGACATATCGTTTTGCTGTCAAAGGAGCGACAACGCGGCTCGGCGGTGTGCTGCGGGAAGCAACGAGCGACCACCCTATCCGCGAGATTCACCGTAATGCGGCCTGTGTCGGCGATTTCGTCGAATACACAGACGGCACGCGGGCGCAAATCGTCACGGGCGTTGGCCTGCCCGACAGGCCAGGTTTCCGGCCACTTGCTGTCGTTGGCAGCCTGCTCGATAACGGCGATGCGATTACCGATAGCCCCGATCGCGAAAACCAAGCCCTGAGCCTCGTTCCAGTCCGGCTCGATGTTCCGGTTCACGGATCTGACGACGCTTTAGCACGACATGCGGGAGCCTGACCCAATGGCGATTTTCTATAGCGTCGTTGAAGATGATCCGCTCGACAGTGGAGAAAATAGCCGCGTCATAGATGGGCTCGCTAACTGCACGATCGAAGGTCAGGACGGGCGCCACAGACGAATGACGTTTCTTGGCCATATGGCGTGGTGCGACCGGTGCAAGAGTGCCGGTGAGATCGTTGCGGCTGCCGGATGCCTGGACAACCGGCGCATGTTCGATGCCACCTTGGGTCGATACCAGGCGCTAGGCGGCGATAAGGTGCTCTGCAAATGCGCGACGCCCCCGCGCATCATTCCGGTCTATGGCCGTAGCTGGATGGTCTTCGACGACATGGGCGGCGTCAGCCATGCAGCCGCCGCGTTTCCGTCCGGTGCATCGTCCCAGATGGCAGGAAGCTTTGACGAGCAATACGTGTTGCGCGATGCCATGACGTCCCGCCCTCTGGCAAACATGCGCTATCGGATACGCACGACGGCTGGCAGAACGTTTGACGGTGTGACCGATGCTGAGGGTCATACGCAGCGTGTGACGACAGACGGAACGGAAACTCTCAAACTCGAAGTGAAGGAGACGAACGGAGATGCCTGATTCAGAATATGTATTGGTTCATGAAGGCGCGGTGACGAACACGACGCCGGGTTCAAAGGTATACGTAGACCTCACGCTCAACGGGCCGCCTATATGCGAGAACATGACGGACACCGAGTTTCGGAAGCGTGCGTTGCGCTTGCGGGACATTGCCATCTCCCTTATCGACAAGCGACTTGCAGAGCTAACGGTCTGGTCAAACCAAGCGCAAGACCGCGTAAGTGACTGGTTCGGAAGATGCGATGCCGTAACGCGTAACCGCTTGATGACATCCCTGCCAGAGCTAAGGCGCGTACTGTCTGGCTTGCAGCCAAAAAATTTCTTGCGTGCAACGCCGGAGCTGGATCGTTATCTCGGATGTACGCCTAACACGAAAAACATTGAACGCGAAATGGCGCATGTCTGCGCACCGAACACAGCAACGCATACCATATGCATTTCCCCCGCTTTCTGTACGGCACGAGACGTCAATATGTTCGGCGAGTCGAAACTTGCGACGATCATCCACGAAGCAACACATTTCACCGATACGTTCGGGAGCCTCGATAACATGTATGGATTCAATTCGTATATGAAGATTTGGGCTCACGACCACCCTGATCTCGCCATCGCAAATGCCGATAGTATTGCGCTATACATTGTCTATGCGGAGGATGTTCGTGCTTAAGATTCTTGCATTAATTGCCTTATTGTTCTCCGCTTCTTCATTCGCATGCGTAGGCCCACAAAATAGACCAACGCAAATCATTTCTGTACCGTTTGAACGGAATTCTGCAGAGTTGACTTCGAAGGAGACTATCCGGCTCGCATCATGGGCAATTGACATGAAGTCGAGTTTCCCAATTCAGCTGTGGACAAACATTGTCGCAACGTCGGCGCCAGATGAGAGGGAAGCCGCTCAGCTCTCGGCGCAACGAGCTGCATTAATGAAGAAGTTGGCCGTTCAATTTGGCTTGGCAAACGGCGGCTTCGAAGTGCACAGCTACGTGGACAACGCATCCAGTCTGAACGGCAGCTTCTCAATGTCCGGTCAAATCGATCTTTCTCCGGGTTGCCCGAATAATTGCTGCGATGGTTAGTAACGCTTACCCGCGGAGACTGAGTGTCGTTGCCCGTTGGATACCAGCAGGCGCTCGGTTACGTAACGCGCCGTGCGGCGCGCGCGGGGCAGGGCGCGTGCGGCGAGCATCTGAGCGTGTTCAAGGCAACGGCGAACGCCGACGACCATCTGTGCATCGTGTTGTCGAAGATGTATCGGTTCAACTCGTCGTGGATGCCGGTGCTGGACGGCGACAGACGCTATGTCGGCGAAGTCACGCAGGATTCGATCGCCGACTATCTGAGCCCGGGCCGCTCGCGTCAGCAGTCCGGCCAGCCATCATGTCGCCGGCCGGTGCCGCGGCAGCCGCGCAAGCTGCTGCGTACGCTCGAGGTCCACAAGCTGGTTAAACCGCCCGCCGGCCTTCGCGCCATTGCGGAGCGAAGGCCGCGAACGTCGCCAAAGCCGCCGCGATCGCGTACGTCGCCAACCCCAATCCGGCGATAACCCACAACGCAATCGACACATGCGGCGCCAGAATCGTCGCCGCGCCCGCCATCGCAACGCCGAGCAGGCCGCCCGCCTGCCGCAACGCATTCAACACACCCGAGGCCACGCCGGCCAACTCGCCGGGCACCTGTTCCAGCACCGTCGAGATCATCGGCGGAACCGACAAGGCCGTGCCGCCGCCGAACACCACCATGGCCGCATACGTGACGACCCACGGCGCGCGCCATTCCAGACTCATTGCCATCGCCGGCACGGCAAGGGCAGCGAGTGCGAGTCCGGTTGTCATGAACTGCGTGGCAGTGAAACGTCCATGCAACTTGCCCACTAGCACGTTGCCGAGCGACAGGCTGCCGGCGAGCGGTAACAGCGTGAGACCGATCTGCCGCGCGTTGAAGCCGAACTCGCCGTGCAGATAGAGGCTCAGCATGAACAGCAAACCGAAGTAGCCGACGTAGACAAGCGTGCCCATCACGTTCATCGCGACGAACAGGCGGTTGCTGAACCATGCAACCGGCACCATAGGATCATGTGCGCGGCGCTCGACGGCGACCAGTGCGAACGTTGCCAATACCGCGAGCAGCGCGGCGCCCCACACTTCTCGCGCCGCGATACCGCGCGACGGCAGTTCGATCGCCGCGAAGCAGAGCGCACCCAGCGCGACGATACTCGCCAACTGCCCACCCCAATCGAAGCGGCGTCCGACGCTGCGCAACGAATGACGCACGACGATTCCCGCACCCGCGAAGGCAATCAAGCCGGTCGGCAGGTTGATCAGAAACGCGCTGCGCCAGCCGAACCCTTCCACGAGCATGCCGCCGAGCACCGGCCCGACCGCCGCCGCCACCGATGCAATCCCTGCCCACAGCGCGATGGCGCGACCACGTTCGACGGGGTCGTCGAAGGTGCTGCGCACGATCGCCAGCGACGCCGGCAGAAATAGCGCTGCGCCGCTGCCTTGCACGAAGCGCGCGGCCACCAGTGCGCCGACGTTCGGCGCCAGCCCACAAGCCGCCGAGGCTGCCACGAACAACGCCAGCCCCCACAAATACACCGCCTTCGCGCCGAAACGGTCGGACGCGATGCCGCCCGCGAGGATCAGCGCGGCGAAGCTCAGCGTGTACGCGTCGACGATCCACGCAAGGCCGCCCACGGACGCGCCCAGGGTAGCGTGCATCGCCGGCAAGGCCACGTTGACGATAGTGGTGTCGAGCACGGCCATGAACATGCCGCTCGCCACCAGCGCCAGCGTCAGACGCGGCCGCTTCGCGGACCGCGTCTCGTCGGCCTGAGCCGCCGGTGGCTGTTCAACGGTGCATTCGGTCATCAGGTTCCTCTGGCTCAATCTGCAATCGGTAGATCGGCGAAGTCTAGTCACGCAAGCAGCTGCAATAAAGCAGTGATTTCGCATCTGTCTGATGCAAAATTGCATCACGGAGGAATCGACCGATGATGAACTGGGACAACGCCCGATTTTTTCTCGCCGTGGCGCGCGCCGGCACCTTGCGCGGCGCGGCGATGCGACTCGACGTCGATCAGGCGACGGTCGGCCGGCGGATCGCCGCGCTGGAAGAAACGCTCTCGGCCACGCTGTTTCTGCGTACGCCGGCCATGTATGTACTGACGCCCGCAGGCGAAGCGCTGCTTGGGCCGGCCGAGACGATGGAGCAAGCGGCGTTGTCGATCGAACGGCGGATTGCCGGGCTCGACGATCAGCTGGCCGGCACGATCCGCGTCGCTACCACCGATTCGCTCGGCAAACGCTTTGTGGTGCCGGCCATCGCCAAGGTGCGGCGCGCGCATCCGGGCATCGAGATTGTCTGCGTGACGTCCGCGCAGATCACCAATCTGACCCGGCGCGAAGCCGACGTGGCGATCCGCACGCTGCGGCCCGATGCGCCCGATCTGATTGCGCGCAAGCTGGCGCAGCTGGAGGTCGGCATTTACGCGTCGCGCGAGTATGTGGCGGCGCGTGGCGAGCCGCGCGACGGCGAGGCGTTCGACGGTCACGACCTGGTGATGTATCAGCAGCAGGTCTCGCCGTCGCTATGGGCGCCGTTGTGTGGCGAGCCGACGTCGCGCGGACGTCTCGTGTTCCAGACGCAATCGACCGCGATGCTGTTCGAGGCGGCCCTCGCCGGTTTCGGTGTCGCCGAGCTGCCGTGCTTCCGGGCGGATTACGAGCCGGAACTGGTGCGTGTCATGCCGCATCGAGCGGAGCCATTCAACGTGTGGCTGGTCGCGCACGCGGATCTGTACAAGACGGCGCGGATGCAGGTGCTGATTGCGGCAGTGGCGGAGGAATTCGCGGACGCGCGTTAATCGTCAATGGTCAATGCGAGGCCGTGTCGAACCCGTGCGCATGCTGCGAATCCAGTATCGGCCACGTCGGCGGATTGACCCGCGGCGGCGCTGTGCGTATCGCGTGCAGCTGAAAAGCAAATAGCAGCGCGTTGCCGCGCAAACTCATGCACATCGAATTATTTGAAGTTCACGCAAGCCCGCAGGTAATTTTTTACGAATAAATTTCCGCCTTTTCTATGCGAGGATCGAACGCCAACGTTCACGTATGCGCGATAGCCATCGATCCGCATACACGCTGAAGCGCGCCGGACACGCCGGCTGTGCGCGCTTCGCACCTCGCAAGGAAACACACAGTCGTGAAATTCTCTTCTCGCCTTGGCGCCGCTGTTCTTCTCTTCCATAGCCTCGTCCCGGTCGGCGCACTCGCCCAAGCTCAACTGAACTACACCACCTCCTGGATCGGCAACAGTTTCGGCTTTGGCGACGGCAAATGGATGCAGCAGGACATCCAGGCGATCAGTGTGGGTGCGGACGGCACCGTCTACACCAATGCGCCCTGGGACGAAAGCGGTAGCGAGATCGCCGCGTATCGCGCGGGCGACAAGCTTGCCGTGGCCGGCTCGACGCACGGCTGGGGCAACACCGGAGGCGATGCGGTCGCGACGAACCATACCTACCTGTACGCGGCGATGTCGATCGGCAACGAGAGCAACAGACTGGTCGGCGCGGACTATCCGCCGGCCAATCAGACGTGGTTCGGCATCACGCGCCGCACGCTCGCCAATCTCGCGACCGGCGCGCCGTTCAGCGGCGGTATCGGCAACAGCGCGAATGCGACGAAGAACAGTTTTCTGCTGCTCAACGCCGTGGCGACCGGCAACGATGCGGGCGTTCGCGGCATGGCCGCCACCGATAGCGAAGTGTATGTCGCGGATACGTACAACAGCCGGATCCTCGTCCTCGACGCAGCCTCGATGCAGCGCTTGCGCTCGTGGAACGTGCCGTCGCCGGGACGTATCGCGGTGGATACCGATTCAACGCTATGGGTGATGAGCGGCGTCTCGTCGGGCAGCCTGAGCATCCTGCACTACGCCGCCAACGGCACCGCCCTTTCCGGCACATTGGCCTTGCCTGCCGGTACGGTGCCGACCGACATCGCGGTCACGCCGTCAGGGCAGATCCTTGTCGCCGACAATGGACCGACGCAGCAGATCCTCGTCTTCAACAAGGACGCCAGCGGTCAGCCGCAAGCCGCCGCGCCGATCGGCACGCGCAATGGCATCTTCCACGTGACCAAGGGCGTGCCGGGCAACTGGCGCTTCAACGGCATCACGGGTATCGGTGTCGATCCGGCCGGCAATCTGTACGTCGCGCAAAACGGCGAAGGTCCGCGGCCGCTCGGCTCGGCATCGGTCGGTCAAGGCGCGGTGCTCGAGAGCTATGTTTTCAGCACGCATGCTTTCAACTGGCGTCTGTACGGGCTCACCTTTGTCGATAGCGCCGCGTTCGATCCCGCGACGCCGAATTCGGTCTACACCGGCTCGAAGCGCTTCACGCTCGATTACAGCCAGCCGGTCGGCCACGAATGGTCGTACGCGGCCTTCACGCTCGACCGTTTCGATTATCCCGACGACCCGGCCTTTCACCAGCCGCGCGGCGTGCGCGGCGAGCCGATGGTGCGGCGAATCAACGGTCAGCCGTTTCTCTACACGCTCGATCCGGGCGCGCATTACCTGAACGTGTATCGCTTCGACGCGGCGCATGGCGAAATGGCGATTCCGTCCGGCTTGCTGGCGCAGAATCCGCTTCCCGGCACGTGGCCGAGCGGGCAACCCACGTATGGCGAATGGCTGTGGCGCGACAGCAATGGCAACGGCACCGTCGACGCCAGCGAGATCACCGGCAATCCGTCTACCGGCAGCACGGTCGGCGACGGCTTCTGGTGGGTCGATACGCCAGGCAACGTATGGCTCGCCACGCCGACGAGCGGCATCCGCGAGATGCCGTTGCAAGGCCTCGATTCCGTCGGCAATCCGATCTACACCTACGCGAGTTCGAAGATGTTCGCGATGCCGCAACCGTTCACGCGGATCGCGCGGATCGTCTACATTGCGGCGACCGACACGATGTATATATCCGGATTCACGAGCGCAATTCCATGGGATTCCACGCACTGGAAAGAAGCCGGCCCGGTGCTCGCGCGCTACGACAACTGGAGCTCCGGTACGCCGACGCAGCAGTACGCGATCTCGCTGCCGTGGAATACGCAGAGCAATCCGCAGACAACAACGGTCGGCGTCGCGGTGGCGGGCAATTACGTCTTCGTTGCGGAGTTGTACACCGCGAAGGTGGACGTGTACGACGCGCGTACCGGCCAGGCGGTCGGCTATATGATGCCGGGCGCGAGTGTCGGCAACACCACCGGCTGGGTCGATGTGTACCTCGGCATCAGCGCGGTGCAGCGCGCCAATGGCGAATACGTCGTGCTGCTGGAAGACGACGCGCGCGCGAAAATCCTGATGTATCGGTGGACGCCTTAACGTGGATCGTGCTGGGTCCCTTCACGAATGGACGGCGGCACACGATCGGTATATAACAACGTGAAAGGATGGCTTGTTCACCGGTGCTTCAACAGGAGAGATGTTTCATCATGACGCAAGACGCAACGCCTAAGCCGCCCACAGACGATAAGCCGGATCTGGAACACCTCGATGCAGCGCTCACGCATGTCGATCAGCAAGTATCGTCGGGCAGCATTGCTTCGGGTGCTGCAAAGGGCATTCTGTACAGCCTGATCGAAACGCTCGGCGCGTTAGTCGGCGATCCCGATCTGCCGGCGCATGCGCGTTCGGGTTACGAAGGGCTGCTGGAAACCGCTCGCGAATTGCGAGCGAGGCTCGATCACTGAAAGTAGCGGTTCGCCGCCTGCGGGCGGCGTGGTTTGCATCGGCTCGAGCATCGGTGCGGACTCTGCATTGGCCGTCGTATTTCGGCGGCTCGGTTCTCTATGATAAAAAGGTGCACTGTTCCCAACAGTGCACCTTTTTATGCTCTCCACGTCCGTTATCGCGTTGCTGGCCGTCGGCATTGTCGTCGTGCTGATTACGCCGGGTCCCACCAACACGCTGCTTGCCGCGGCGGGTTTGCGTCAGGGCGTGCGACGCTCGTTGCCGTTGATCGCCGCCGAACTGGCGGGCTATCTCGTGTCGATTTCCGTGTGGGGACGTTTTCTCGCGCAAGCGGCGCATGCGCTGCCGTGGTTGCCGTCGCTGCTGCGCGTGGCGAGCGGCATGTACATCGCGTATCTCGCTGTCGATATGTGGCGCGCTGCCGTGGCGTTGCCTGTATCGGCGCAGCGCGCGAGCGGCATGCGCACGCTATTCGTCGCGACGCTGCTCAATCCGAAGGGCTTGCTATTCGCTGGCACGATCTTTCCCGCGATCGCGTTTACCCAGGCTTCGGCATACGCCTTGGCGATGCTGATGTTCGCATGCCTGCTGGCGCCGATTGCGCTCGCGTGGATCGCGTTCGGCGCCGCGCTCGGCAGCGGCAAACTCGCGAGGCTGAACCCGGTGAAGCTACAGCGCGGCGCATCGATCGTGCTGGGCGTGTTTTCCTTGTCGCTCGCGTGGGCGGCGTTTCATTGAGCGCGCGTTTCGTGCAGCGCGTTCACGCTGCCACGCTGCTGTCGACGCTCAACGCTTCGAGCCACTCCGGCGGCGCGGAGGTGATTTCCAGTTGCGGCGTGCCGTGCCAATCCGCGCAACGCTGCAACGCGCGGCGCAGATCGCCCGCAAGACGCACACTCAGGCGCACGCCGGGTTCGATGTGCAGCGACTTCAGTTCGAACACGCCGCTGGTCCGATGCGCCTTGGCATCCACGCGGCCGACCAGACGGCCGCGGCTCAACAGCGGCAGAACGAAGTAACCGTATTTGCGTTTCGCCGCCGGCGTATAGCATTCGATCGCGTAGTCGAAGTCGAATAGCGCGGCGGCGCGCTTGCGGTCCCACACCACAGGATCGAACGGCGACAGCACCGTGGTGACGCTCGAAGCGAGTTTGCCGTTGGCCGCGTCGTCGATCATCGACGCGAATTCGCGGTGGACGTAGCTGTCCTGCTTCCAGCCTTCCACTTGCACCGGAATCAGCTCGCCCTGATCGGCGAGCGCATGCAGTTCGTCGCGGTAGGGACGGCGCGGCAGCCGGTAGTAATCGGCGACCCAATCGGCGCGCGCGACGCCGAGCGCACGGCAGCTGCGGCGCAACACTTCCTGGGTGACGGTTTCCGGCGGCGGCAGATCGCGCGCGTCGTCCCAGTCCGGCAGCACACGCTCGGTCAGATCGTAGACGCGATGAAAATTGCGCCGCTCCGCCACCATCAATTGCCCAATGGCGAACAGCACTTCCAGGTGGCGCTTCTCTGGCTTCCAGTCCCACCAGCCGTTGCCCTTACCGGCCTCGCGAGCGAAATCGGCTGAACGCACCGGGCCAGTCTCGCGAATATGCGCGAGCAGGCGCTCGATGTCCTTACGATGCTTCTTGTGCCACTCGGCTGCGTATTTCCAGCCCATGCCGCTCGGATCGAGCATGCGGTGACGCAGCAGACCGTAATCTTCGGTCGGCACGAAACAGGCCTCGTGCGACCAGTACTCGAACAGCTTGCCTTCGGCGAGATGCTCGTCGAGCCATTGCTGCGGATACGCGCCGAGCCGGCTGAACAGTACGAGGTACGGGCTGCGGGCGACGACGTGGATCGTGTCGATCTGCAATTGCGCCATCCGGCGAATCGCGTCGACCACGTCGGACTTGACGGCCTTGCGGCGCGGCGGCGTCAGCAAACCTTGCGCGGCCAGATGCAAGGTGCGGGCTGCGGATAGCGGAAGAGTCTTCACGCGAGCGTCGTTCAGTGAGTGACTGCGTTGGGGAGCGGACGCGAGGTCCGGCGTCGGGATCGGCAGTCGCTACTTTAGCGTGAAAGATTACCCGCCGGCCGGTGGTGAGCCGGACGGCGGATTAGGAGTGCAAGCGGGGAAGTGAGCCGAAAAAGCGGCAAAAAACCGAGCCGAAGCCCGCAAGACGGTTCAGGCGCCCAAAGCGACCGCTTCGCCCGCCGATGCCGCCAGAAGCTGATGAATCTGCGAGACCACCGCCGCGCCTTCCCCGACCGCTGCCGCGACCCGTTTGGTCGACCCGGCGCGCGCGTCGCCGATCGCGTACACGCCTTCGACGGTCGTGCCGAGATCGCAGGTCGACGTGCCGTCGGCACTGGTGCCGGTCAGCACGAAGCCCTTGGCGTCCAGTTCCACACCGCAGGTGCGCAGCCAGTCGGTATTCGGGTCCGCACCGGTGAAGAGGAACAGGTGCCGCGTGTCGAAATGATCGGTGCCGTCCGGCAGCGGGTTTTTCAACGCGACCGACGCGAGGCCGCTTTCGTCCGCGTCGAGCCGGCCTATCTCCGAGTTCGGATGCACGAACACATTCGGCAGCGAACGGATGCGGTCGATCAGGTAGCGCGACATTGTGGCTTCAAAGCCGCTCCGGCGGATCAGTACATGGACTTTGGCCGCATGCGTCGCCAGATAGACGATGGCCTGGCCGGCCGAGTTGCCGCCGCCCACCAGCACGATCTCCGCGCGCTTGCACAGCTTGGCTTCGACCGGCGACGCCCAGTAATAGACGCCGCGTCCGTCGAGGCGCTCGAGGCCTTCGAGCGCGGGGCGCCGGTACACCGCGCCGCTGGCGATCACGATCGTGCGGGCGCTGATATGACCGCTGCACTTGAGTTCCAGCCGATACGGCGATTCCGCGCAATGCAGCGCCTTCACGTGGACCGGAATCGCGACGTGGGCGCCGAATTTCTGCGCCTGCACGAACGCGCGGCCTGCCAGCGCCTGCCCGGAGATACCGGTCGGAAAGCCGAGATAGTTTTCGATCCGCGCACTGGCGCCCGCCTGCCCACCCGGCGCGCGGCTGTCCAGCACGATCACCGACAGTCCTTCGGACGCCGCATACACCGCGGTGGCGAGGCCTGCCGGACCGGCGCCGACGATCGCCACGTCGTACACAACCGAATCGTCGAGATCGGGCAGCAAGCCGAGACAGGTGGCGAGTTCCGGCGTGCTCGGGTGACGCAGCACCGAGCCGTCCGGGCAGATCACCAGCGGCAGGTCCTCTTTCTGCGCGGCGAATTGTTCGATCAGACGCAGCGCGTCTTCGTCGCGCTCGTCGATCACCGAATGAGGATGGCCGTTGCGCGACAGGAAGCCTTGCAACGTAACGAGCCGCGCGTCGCTGCTGTTGCCGATCAGAATCGGGCCGCCCGCGCCCTTTTCGATCAGCGCCACGCGCCGCAGGATCAGCGCTCGCATGATGCGCTCGCCGAGTTCGGCTTCGGCGACGATCAGTGCGCGCAGCTTGACCGGCGGGATCAGCAGCGCGTCGACCGGACTGAGCGCCAAGCCGTTGACCAGCGCGGGCCGTCCCGACAGTTGACCGACTTCGGCGAGAAATTGCCCCGCGCCATGTTCGGCGATCAAGACTTCGCGTCCGATGCCGTCGCGCTGATATACCTTCACGCGCCCGTCCAGCAATACGAACATGCCGGGGCCGGTGTGGCCGGTCTCGAACAGCAGATCGCCGGCTTCCCAATGGTGCTCCTCGCCGAACCGCCGCAGACGCTTGATCTCCTCACACGTGAGTTCGGGGAACATCTGATGACGACGCGTCGAGAGCGACGAAAACGGCGCATCGGCGACTACTGCTTGTTGCCCTTCAGCTTCTTGAGTCGAAAGCATTGAACCGCTCCTTCTGTCTTCATCCTGATTGTTCGACGGCGAAGCGGGCGTGGGCGCGGGCGCGCGATGGCGCTGATGCTGGGGCGCGCTGCGCTACACGGCCTTCGGCGCGATATCGTCGACCGCCACTTCCGGCGGCAACATGTCGGGCAACGCTTCCACCGTTTTGCCCGAGTCGCGCCAGGCTTCCATGCCGCCACGCAGCGGCAGCACGTCGGAAAAGCCGGCTTCGTTCAACTGCTTGGCCATCCATGCCGCGGAAATCTCATTCGGGCACGAACAGTAAATCACTACCTTCTGATCGCGCGGATACTTCGCGACAATCTCGTCGAGTTGCCGCTCGTCGGCGAATTGCGAGCCCGGAATCACGAACGGATCGAGCTTGCGCTTTTCCTGCGAACGGATATCGAACAGCACCGGCGTATCGCCGGCCGCGACCAGTTTTGCCAACTCGTCGACCTCGATCCGTGCGGACGCGAGCTTCGAAATCAGCTGGCGGCGGCGTACCCAGCGATAACCGGCGTACAGCAGCAGCAATCCGACGGCTACCAGCGCGGCCGTGCGCCCGAGGCGTCCGGCGGCGGCGAACACCATGTCGATCTGCCGCGCGAACAGCGCACCGAGGATCAGGCCCGTGCCGGACCACAAAGCGGCGCCGACGCTGTCGTACGTGAGGAACGTGCGGTAGCGCGTACCCATTGCGCCGGCCATCGGGATCGACACGATCGACAGGCCCGGGACAAACTTTGCCACCGCCAGCACGCGCACGCCCCAACGTCCGAAAAAGCGTTCGGTCTTCTTCACGCAAGTGTCGCGCGACAACGAAAGGCGGCAGATCGTCTTCAGCGTGTTGCCGCCGTACAGACGCCCGGCGAGATACCACGCGCTGTCGCCGATCAGCGTGGCGAATATCGACAGCACCAGCACTGGCACCAATTGCGTGCCCACCGAGCCAGGGTGCATGGCGGCCATTGCGCCGAACAGAACGAGCGACGGCATGGCCGGTACCGGCAGCCCAAGGGAGGCGGCCAGCACATTGGCGAAAATGAGCGCCGGCCCGTATTGCTCGACGAGGTCATGTAGCATTGGCTTACATCCGCAGCCTTTTCAGGAACGGAGTAGATGGGGAAGTCGGAAGAGAATGCAAGGATTATGGACGCATTTTCAATACGTGCAAACGCCCAGCCAGGATGCCCGCTATTCGGCTCTATGAAGCGCCGCCACGGCTCGCGGATTAACCGTCCGTTCGGCCGGACGCCGTCAATTAGAAGGTATTCAAAAGGCGAATAATTTGAGTCACGGCTTACACAGAACGCGTGCACGACGGTACCGAAAGCCGGCCGCTAAAACTAAAGACAAAAGCGAATTGAAAGCGCGCCCGGAATGGATCGATAGAATTGAAATGTACAGCGGCACAGGGCCGCCGGACGGTGACAGTGCAAACACGACACGCTTCACCCGGCATCCGCGAGAGAACGCAATGCCGGGCGCTCGCGCTTTATTGACGATGATTGTGCTGTTCGCCAGGCAATTCCGCCCCGTGCGCGCGAATCGCCGCGATCAGTTCCGCAGGCGTGATTTCGTAGCGCACTTCGCGGTGAATGCCCGGCTTGCGCTCATCGACCTCGATCAGAAGAATGCCTTTGCCGTCTTCTGTCGATTCGAGGCGCAGCGAGCGAAGTTCGCGCGCCGTTGCGTCGTCGTATTCGGTGAGCAGGGCCATTGACCCGGAAGACCCGGTAGTGCGCATCGAAGTTGTCCTTGTTCCGTTGTTGATCAAACGATTGTACGGGCAGGATGGAGCCGCCGTCTGTCGCGCCGCGCTCACATCTGGGTATCCGCCCGTTCATTCATATGCCTGCTGCATTCCGTCTCGCCGCGTCGCCGTGTGCGTGCTGCGCCGCACGACGATGACAGCCAGTTTAACGCGACTCTCCGCGGCGACGGACGCATTTTTCGTGCCCCGCGGCGGTGCAATCCTTCCTCCCGGCTGTCATGTTGTTGACGCGTGCTTCGGTTAAGAACCTTGCGTCCCCGTTTGGGCTTATCGCGTCAATCCGGGCGGCCGCTGAAGGTTAGCCAGCTCATGCAGGTCGAGTTCGCGCAGCGGCGCGTCGGCGGCGAGGAAGAACTCGTCGAGCTGAGGCGGGGCGGCGGTAGTGCCGCTCATCATCGCGTGCGCCTGGCCGCGATGATGGATCTGATGCACGAAAACATGCGGCAATACGCTGCCGATGTTTTCATGCTGCACGCCGACAGCCGGGCCGCGGTCGATCCGTACGTCGCGTTGCAAAGCATCGTCGGTCAGCGATTCGCAGAAGGCCAGCAGTTGCCGGTCGCTCTCTGCTTGTGCATCCCACAGGTCTGCTGCGCGCGGATAGGGCAATTCGTTGTCGAAAATGGTGAGCCCTTTGCCGCCGTCGACCAGTGCGTCGAAGTAATATCGGTCGACCAGAAGAATGTGATTCAACGTGAGCTGCAACGACGGAAAGAAACTCACCCTTCGCTCGGCGAAGGCCTCGTCGGTCAAGGTGAGGCAGACGCGGTACAGGCGCAGATTCGACCACGCGTTGTTGCGCGCCATGGCGGTGTAGTGCGAAGAGAGCGGATTGATGTGCGGCGCGTCGGAAGCGGTCACGTCAGTCTCCGGTGATGGTGGATCGTGTTGCTTGCGCGAGGCGAGGTGAACTCAGGCGCAGGCGCAGGCGCAGGCGCAGGCGCAGTTCGCTTAGCGTAGCATCGCTTGGGGCGTGGCGCGCCATTGGTGCCGCGTTGCGCTGTGCCGGGGTGCAGTCGCGTGCTGGTTTCACGTCGACCGCTCCCGTATTTCCTCACCTTTCGCACGGCGGCCCCGCGGCGGTTCCTGCTAACGGCAAGGTGGACGGCGACGCCGGGCAACGAGCGCGGCCTCGACGTTCGCCGTTTCGAAGATCGCCGTTTCGACGTTCGCCGCTTCGAAGATCGCCGCCGGCGAACAACCGGAAAACCATCGGAAAACAACCGGCAAAAAAATAGCCCGTCCGCAAAGGGACGGGCTGCTAAACGCCGTTGTTACTCGGGTCAGCCAGCCCACACAATCAACCGGGCGCTGACGGTCTCCATCCTGATGCGTCAATACCTGGCTGTCGAGGTGGGAGTAACGCCGATCTATCAGATCAATGTCATTTCTTCCTGCTCGATATCGCGTGCTACTGCATGTGCAGCATGCGCAACGTCACGCGTCACTTCTCGCGCCTGATCGTGCGCAGCGGCCTGCCGCTTCGGCGTGGCCGCGCGCTGCGCGGGCGCTGCATCGGCGACGGTGAACAGGCGCACCGCCTCGTCCAGCACGTCGGCCTGCTCCGCGAGACGTTGCGCCGTGGCCGCCGCCTGCTCGACCAGCGTGGCGTTCTGCTGCGTGGCGCCGTCGAGATGCGAAACCGCCTGATTCACCTGGCGAATGCCTTCGGCCTGCTCGCTGCTTGCATTCGCCACCTCGACGATGATCGACGACACGCGGCTCACCGCTTCATCGATCACGCGCATCTGGGCGGTTGTGCGTGCAACCAGCTCGGTGCCCAGCGCAACTTCGGTTGCACTCGCTTCGACCACCGATTTGATTTCCTTTGACGACGCCGCGCAACGTTGCGCCAGCATGCGCACCTCGCTGGCGACGACCGCGAACGAGCGGCCCGCTTCGCCCGCGCGCGCCGCTTCGACGGCGGCGTTCAGCGCGAGGATGTTGGTCTGGAACGCGATGCCGTCGATCACGCCGGTGATGTCCGCAATGCGTTTCGACGCGGCCGTGATGCCGGCCATGGTCTGCTCGACCTGGCCGGCGATCTTGCCGCCGACCGCCGCCGCCGCTTGCGCGTCTTTCGCCAGATCGAGCGCGCGCACGGTGGCATCGGCGTTAGCCTGCACGGTGGTGGTCAGCTCTTCCATGGTGGCGGCGGTTTCCTCGAGCGACGCAGCCTGCAGTTCCGTGCGGCGCGCGAGATCGACATTGCCGCTGGAAATTTCACGCGCGTTGTCGAGCATGCCGGTGATCTGCGCGCGCACGTCGTAGACGATCGCTGCGAGATTCGCCTTCAGTTGATTCAACGCCTGCAGCACGTCGCCGAGATCGTCATGGCGCTGGATCACCAGATCGGCGGTCAGGTCGCCGGCCGCGAGGCGGGTCGCAAAGCCGGACATGTCGAGGATCGGCTCGGCGAGTTGCCGCTTCAGGATCTGCCAGGACACGACGCTGAACGCCGTGGTGACGCCGAACGCAATCCAGAACGGCGCCGGCGGCGTGCCGCTCCATGCGGCGAAGCCGGTGAGCAGCAGTGCCAGCAGCGTGAGCGCATAGCCGATCGCCGCGCGCGTCGCAACCGGCAGGCGCATCAGTGCTTGCAAACGGCCGAGCACACCGGTGCGCACCACCTCGCCGCGGCGCAACTTGAACGCGCGCGATTCGCCGGTGCGGATTCGCGCATACAGCGCGTCGGCGGCGCGCACCGCGTCGCGTTCCGGCTTCACGCGCACGCTCAGATAGCCGACCACCGCGCCTTTGTCGACCACCGGCGTGACGCTCGCATACACCCAGTAATGGTCGCCGTTCTTGCGGCGGTTCTTGACGAGCGCGGTCCATGGACGGCCGTCGCGGATCGTCGTCCACATGTCGGCGAAGGCTTCGCGCGGCATGTCCGGATGACGGATCAGGTTATGCGGCTGGCCGATCAGTTCATCGCGCGTAAAGCCCGAGACGGCGATGAACGCCGGGTTGCAATACTGGATGCGGCCGGTCAGGTCGGTCGCGGAAACCAGCATCTGCGACGAAGGGAATTCGTATTCGTGCCCGGTGACAGGCTGATTGTTGCGCATGGCTTTCCTTGCAGGGCGGACGCGCGTTCGAGCGGTCCTTACGTCAATGCAAGGATTAACGGCATTAACCCCGCGCTCTTGAGGGTTTCCCAGTAAACCACTCAGGTTTATGCTGCGCCGAGCCGTTATTGCAGGGTTGGGTTTATGCGTGCCGAGTAGCCGTTGCGCAACCACGCGCCGGGGGAGGCGGCGATGCCTGAGTGCACATGAACTGGCGACGCTCCTAGTGCTACTTCAAACTTTACCGCGCCGCGACTTGAAGCCGGGGAGGGTCCTCGCGTCAGGGCTCCACGCAAGGTGGACCCCTTGCTCGACGGCTGCATTGAACTGCAATTCACTCGTCCACATCGGGATACGTGTCCGATAGAAGTCCGCCCACTGAAATTCGGCGAAGGGCTCAGGCGTTTTTACATAACCACCCCCGTCGCGCACAAAGGCTGCGAGGCTGCGGTACGGGTCGTCGGTGAGCCCCGACACCTCATCTGGAATTGCGGAAATGGCTCGCAGGATACCTCGCTCATCCTGGGGATGAACCCACCGTCTCTCGATAACAGTGTCCCAGAACTTCATGTCGGCAAGACGCGAGAGGTCCTCTACGACTTCGACGAAAGCCTTCCCGATGCCTCCATCCAGGAGCGCACGCGCGAGATGATGGTGGTCGACGATGTAGTGCCGGTCGTGCTTGCCTATCACTGTTGGAATCGGTGCGCCTTTCAGGAATTCCTTCAACGCCTTTTCGTTCATGGCCAAAAGGCGTTTTCGTTTTGCGTCTACCTCGATCATTCCGACCGTCGCCTGCAGCGGACGGAGCTGTTCGATGCTGACATTCGCTATCTTTGCCATAAGCTGCCCTCCGTGTCCCTGAGTTGTGCCATCTTGCAGTGTCTCGACCACAGAACGCTCCCGAGGCCAGAGCAGGCAGCATACTTCGAGCCGACTGACTTGTGTGAATCACGGGTTGTGCAATGGCTTTTGAGGGCGAACTCAAACTCGGGCGTTGCCAGCATCAGCGAGCCGCGGTGCTGAGAACACCAAAGTGGAAGTTTGGAGGAGCGTCAAGTTTGGCTGGTTGTACGCGGAAATTTTACCGAATCGGCGCGAAACCTGAAGTCAGTCGCATGAAGTTTGGGTGCTTGCACAATTTCGAGGGAAGTTTGACGCTCGCACGTTATCGCGCTCTTCCACTGCGTTGCCCGATAACGGTTCCGACGCTTTCCACCGTACAACCGCCTCCGTCAGCCATTTTTACCCAAAGCGTCGCAGGAAGTCGTTTTGAACGTGGGGGCATGGCAGCGCCGTCAATTTAGAGAAAACACCGCCAAATCGGGCGAGCTTCCGAAGAAACAATGGAAGAATGGTGCATCGGTCTTTCCCGTAAATGCATACTTTGTTGCCTTCATTTGCCGCTTGCACGCTCGACGGTTGCCGACGCCGTCGCAATCTTCAATGGCGTCAACGCTTCCTGAAAAGTCTCACCTTTCGTAGCATAAAAAAGCCAACGCGTTTTCAGGTGCGTTGGCTAAAATCGAATGCGGCCTCGGACGGCTATGCACCGCCGGGGACGCCTTAGTATTGCCGCATTTCTTCTGCTTCTTTTTCGACGTCCGCGACGCTGACATTTTGACCAGACGAGGTGTGTCGACGCGGCAGGTCGACTTCCACAACGTCATTGATGACGCTGAAACCGGGGAATCCGTGGGCGTTCTCCCGGGCGACTTCATGCATATGGATGAGAATCTTCGACTGTTTTGCTCGCTCGAGCACTTCCGCAATTGCTTCGGCGCGGTTGCGCCGCTTCTCAACTTTCGAAGCACAGCCTTGGTCTCGGAGATAAGCCATATATTCATCCAGCTCCGCCGGCGTGAATTGTGACAACACCTCGTAGGCGTTGCAACGACACTCTACCCATCCCCTCGTCCGTTCGAGCCATGCGAAGACATGCCCAACGTTGTCGGGGTCATAGCGGACAACAACAGGTTTGCCTATGACTCCCGGTTGCTGGAGGGCCGTTGAGAAATACTCGAGGGTATTGCACTCTACGCTTCCCTGTGCCGTAACTACGCGCTCCCCGCTCCGACCGACCACAGAGGGCATGCAGAGAATGCGCAGGTTGCTGCTGTAAGGAACCCTCGGAATGTGCGATTTCCCAACTTCTCTGAGTAGCCGCGTCTCGTAATCTTGCAGATTTTCGCCGTTAGTGCGTGACGTCGGGTGTTGCGGCTCAATGTTGAAATAGATTTGTTCGAACGCTTCGCGGATAGCCCCGAGAGAAAGCACCGCATTATCTTCGGGCCGGAACCCTCGGCCTAGCATCCGAAAGTCCGGGAGGTCCAGTCTGTTGCCAGGCAGGTTGCTGACAATTTCCACATCATCTTTCCGATTTCCGGATTCCGCAGGTTGGCCCGCGCGCGGGGTCTTCGCCGGACGATTCAGCTTGCAGACTCCATATTCCGTTAGTGTAGTTTCCCACTGAGCCGCGAGAAACTCTAAACCCCTGTCAGAGATGATGTATTGGGGGAGCATTCCAAACCGGCGAGAAACATCGAGAATTAGCCGGTAGAGGGTGACGTAAGAAGGCGCGCCATAGAAGACCACGAGGCCCAAGACCCTGAAAGTACAGCTGTCTCTCAGAACTGTTCGCCAAATAGGTCGCTTCATGAGCTCTCCGGTGATGCAAGAACGGCTCTCAACCTCAATTTTGGCATGGTCAACGTGCGCGACCTCCCACGGGATGCGGCCCTTGACCAGGTTGTTCGATTTATCGAGCGGGGTGAACTTGCCTCTCTGATAAGCAACAAACTCTCCGCTTCGCGCTTCGACAATTACTGCTTTGTCCTCTAACTTGAGGCGCTTGCGGGCCGTAGTCTCGCTGATAGGTACAACGCCTGCCGCCTTGCATCGATTCCGATACCGCGGATAGGCGGACGCATAGCGCGGCCGATGAATCTGTTTGTAATCTTCGTTGAGGCTTTCGCGCCAAATGGTCATTTCGCCATCAACGCGTGCGGTATGGTCGCCGCAGTTGTCGTAACCGTTGGTGAGTGCAAGCAGACGCGACGTTCCAGCCGAATCCGCCTTTGCAACGGCCGCCTTGATTCGATTGAACGTCGACTCAGAAACCGGCTTTCCCCGTTTGGGGCCCGATGACCAAAATCGTTGACCGGGCGGCTTCGACAGAAGAGCCAGCTTCTGGGCGGCTTCCTCGCGGCGTTTCGGCGATGTATTGCTTAGCAGCGGTTCGGGCTCAGGCACGAATTGCCAGGCTCTAGAATCGCAAAGCCTTTGAGCTTCCAGTACGGGTATCAGTGCCGGAAGTGCGGCCGTTCGCCGATTGGTTTACAGGCCTTGGCTGCGAGACCATAGCGGATGTCCGGCGGCTGCCGCGCGCGGGCCTGCAGCGCCGTTGCGGCGAGCACCTGCTCGATTCGCTGGACCGCGCTTTCGGCACGGCGCCGGAGCTGTTTGAATGGCTGGAACTGCCGCCAACATTTTCTGCCCGCATTGAAATGCCGGACCGCATCGAGCATGCGGAAGCGGCGCTTTTCGGCGCCCATCGCCTTGTTGTGCAGCTTTGTGGCTGGCTTTGTGCGAAGCATCTGGCACTTACAGGCGCGAGGCTTCTGCTTGAACATGAGCGCGGCAGGCAGGCGATTGAGCCTACGCCCATCGAGATTGCGCTGGGCGAGCCCACATGGCGCGAGGACCATCTTGTCCGGCTCATCAAGGAGCGGCTTGCCCGCGTAGAACTGACCGCGCCTGTCATAGCGCTGCGACTTGATGCGTTGAACGTACAACCGGCGGCGCCGGTGTCCGACACACTCTTTCCTGAGCCCGGTGGCTCCGCAGAGGACCATGCCCGTCTCGTCGAACTGCTGGTCGCAAGGCTTGGCGAAGAAAACGTACTCAGGCCCGCGCCGACGGCAGACTACCGACCGGAAATCGCGAATCGATGGGTGCCGGTCGGCAGCGCGTCGAAAAGCACGATGCTTCCAGAGGGGCTCCCACGGCCGACCTGGCTGCTTGAGAAGCCGGTGCGTCTGCTCATGCGCAAGCACCGACCGCTTTACGGTTCACCGCTGCGGATGGTGTCGCCGGGCGAGCGTATCGAAGCCGGGTGGTTTGATGGAGAGCTGGCTACGCGCGATTATTTCGTCGCTCAGGCGGAAGACCAGAGCTGTTTCTGGATATATCGTGAGCGCATAAGCAGCCGCGACGCAGAAGAAGAGCCGCGCTGGTTCCTCCATGGACTGTTCGGATGAAACGCCATGGACGCGACCTTCAACGTTCTGCCGGCGTACGCCGAGCTGTTCTGCTTTTCAAATTTCACGTTCCTGCATGGCGCTTCGCACGCGGAGGAACTGGCCAAACGCGCGGCGCAACTCGGCTACTCGGGTCTGGCGATAACTGACGAATGCTCGCTTGCGGGTATCGTGCGGGCGCACGTCGCGGCCAAGGAAGCGAAACTTCCGCTCGTCATCGGCTCATACTTCAGGCTCGTCAATGCCGACGGCTCACCGGCGTTCGGCCTCATCCTCCTCGCCCAGAACCGCGCGGGATACGGGAACCTCTGCGAGCTGATTACGCGTGCGCCCAAAGGCCAGTACCGGCTGACGCCACAGGACCTGTCGCGGCCTGACCGGGAAAACAGCCACCTGCGCGGCATGCCCGACTGCCTTGCAATACTGGTTCCCAACTTTCCCGCGAAAGAGGATGTGCTCGATGCGCAGCTTGAGTGGCTCGACCAGGCATTTCCGGGGCGCGCATGGTGCGGGCTCGTGCTGCATCAGCGGGCAATGGATGACATCCACCGCGGCGCCGTTGAATACGTTGCCGACAGGCACGGCATACCCGTCGTCGCGCTCGGCCACGTGGTGATGCACGTGCGCTCGCGCAAGCCGTTGCAGGACACCTTGACGGCCATCCGTGTCGGCAGGCCGGTGCACGAATGTGGGTACGACCTCGCGCCTAACGCGGAGCAGCATCTTCGTTCCCGACTGAGGCTTGCAAACCTCTATCCGGAGTACGCGCTCAACGAAACTACGAACATCCTCGCACATTGCACGTTCTCGCTAGACGAACTCCGGTACGAGTATCCCGACGAACTGGTGCCGAAAGGATTCACGCCAGCCGCCTATCTGCGGCAGGAGACGTACATCGGTGCCCAGCGGCGTTTTCCTTCAGGAATTCCGCACAACGTTCAGGAGCAGATTGAACACGAACTTGAGCTGATTGCGGACCTGCAGTACGAGCGGTACTTCCTTACCGTATATGACATCGTGCGTTTTGCGCGCGGCCAGCACATCCTGTGTCAGGGGCGTGGCTCTGCCGCAAATTCGGCGGTTTGCTACTGCCTCGGTATTACTGAAGTCGACCCCGCACGTGGCAGCATGCTTTTCGAACGTTTCATTTCGAAGGAACGCGGCGAGCCGCCGGACATCGATGTCGATTTCGAGCATCAACGGCGCGAAGAAGTCATCCAGTACATTTACAAAAATACGGTCGAGACCGGGCTGCGATTGCTGCCGCCGTTTCGACGTATCGACCCCGCGGCGCTCTTCGCGAAACTGGCAAGGCGTTGGGCGTTGACCCGCAAATTGTCGATGCTGTGGCCAAGGGGCATCAATGGTTTGATGGCAAACAGGACCTCCTCAAACGCTTTACGGAGTCCGGCCTGAACGCAGAGACTCCGCTGATTCAGGCTTGGGCATCGCTTGCGTCCCAGTTGCTTGGTTTCCCGCGACATCTGTCCCAACACTCCGGCGGGTTTGTTATTAGCCGGAGCAAACTTACACGCCTCGTGCCGGTTGAGAATGCCGCAATGGTGGACAGGTCGGTCATCGAGTGGGACAAGGATGACCTCGAATCATTGAGCCTACTGAAGATTGATGTGCTGGCACTCGGGATGCTGTCAGCAATCCGCCGCACGCTTGACCTTGTCTCGGAGCAGCGAGGCGAGTGGTTCGAGATGCAGGACATACCAGCAGAAGACCCGCAGACCTACGCGATGATTTCGCGCGCGGACACTGTTGGCGTTTTCCAGATTGAATCACGAGCGCAGATGAGCATGCTGCCAAGGCTCAAGCCTCGTACTTTTTACGACCTCGTTATTGAGGTTGCGATTGTTCGCCCGGGACCCATTCAGGGTGGCGCCGTTCACCCGTATCTGCAGCGCCGACAGGGATTCGAGCCGGTGACTTACCCCAGCAAGGCGCTTGAGACCGCATTGGGCCGCACGCTGGGCGTTCCGATTTTTCAGGAACAGGTGATGCAAGTGGCCATCCTGGCGGCCGGCTTCACTGCCGGAGAAGCGGACCAGTTGCGAAGAGCGATGGCAGCCTGGAAGCGCAAAGGTGGTCTGGATAAATACTACGACCGTATCGTCAACGGCATGCTCGAGCGCGGGTACGACAAGACATTCGCGGATGGCATCTTTCAACAGATTCTCGGCTTCGGCGAGTATGGTTTTCCAGAAAGCCATGCTGCCAGCTTCGCGCTGCTGGTGTACGCAAGCAGCTGGCTCAAGTGTCACGAGCCGGAAGCGTTTCTCGCGGCGATGCTAAATAGCCAGCCGATGGGTTTTTACTCGCCATCGCAACTCGTTCAGGATGCGAAACGGCATGAAGTCCAGGTACTGCCGGTGGACGTCACGATAAGTGGCTGGGACTCATCGCTTGAGCACATAGACGGCGCAGAGAAGCCTGCTGTCAGGCTTGGTTTGTCGTTGCTCCGGGGGATGCGAGACGGCGCTGCGGAACGAATTGAGAACGCACGAGCCGTGCGGCAGTTCACGACTGTGACCGACCTCGCGCGACGTGCGCAGTTGGACCGTCACGACCTGCAGGTACTTGCCGCGGCGAACGCACTGTCATCTCTTGCGGGCAATCGGCGCGAAGCGTTGTGGCAGTCGGTTGCCTCCGTGCCTGACAAAGACATGCTCTCGGTTGCCACGGTTGAAGACGAAACACCAGAGCTGGGTACGCCTTCCGAAGCGGAGGATATCGTTGGTGACTACCGGTCGACGGGGCTAACACTTGGACGACATCCTCTTGCACTTCTGCGGCCGCAGTTGCTTGCCAACAAACTGATGCCGGCCTCAACGCTGCAGACTTATCGGAACGGCCGGCTGGCCCGTGCCTGTGGCATCGTCACCGTGCGTCAACGGCCAGAGACCGCAAAGGGCGTCATCTTCATCACTATTGAAGACGAGACCGGCAATGTGAACGTCATCATTTGGCCCAAGGTGCTTGAGCAGCAGCGTAAGGAAGTCCTTGCCGCATCTTTACTCGGAGTGCTTGGCGTATGGCAGTGTGAAGGCGAGGTACGACATCTCGTGGCGCAACGTCTCATGGACATGTCGTATCTGCTTGGCGAGCTGCCATCAATGAGCCGCAACTTTCACTGATGCGCTATCTCCGCTGCATCACTGGCACCCGACGTGGCTCACCATTTCATCTGACCTCAAGACACAGTGGCGACAGCTATCTCTATCAAAGGACGGTCACGAACGACGCTCCGTCTTTAACGGCCTTTGGGAAATCAGCGGAGCAACCGGAAAATCAAGGGACTGCAGGGCGCTGGCACGCGCAGAATCAACTGGCTATTCGCTAGCGAGCGCCAATGGATTTTGGATGGGGAAATAAGCCAACCCTAGCTACGCAAGCGAACGAAGCTTTGATTTTCAGGCCTGATGACTCCTTGGTTGTGCACGGGCCACAGGCTCGCATCTGTGCGTAGCTATGCGCGATGTCTCGAGCTCAATCCTTCTTGCGCGAGAGAGCATCGTAACTTCGGCTTGCTCCGGGACAGGCGTGGCGACAAGCAAAGGCTCGAGCATCACGTCAGCGTCAATCGCCGGCTCAACAGCTGACTTGCGACGCACAGGCAGACGGGGGTCCGCGCCGACCGGGCAGCCGTCCATCGAGGGGATTTCAGCAGCTTCAAGGCGACCTGGCGCCGGTCGCGGTCACGAGTTCCTTTACCGCCATCCGAGCTTGCGTGGACGCTTCCTGGTTATAGGCGATTGTCGGACCGAGTTCGACACAGGGGTCCTGGTAAGTGAAAGGCTGATTTGTTTTCGAATTGAAGATTTCTCCGTTTGCTGCCTCGGCGAGCTGGCAGTTCCGTAGCGTCTGCGCTTGCGCGAGCTTCATTGGCTCTTTGAGCGCCTTCCAGTCAAACACGTGCTGTGCTCCGGGGTATTCGGTGAGCTGGACATCTTTGCCGCCCGCCTTCAGACGATTCACGTAATCTCGACATGGCGCAACGGGGACGTAGTTGTCGGCGCTTCCATGGAATATACGCACCGGCTTTGCGACGACATCCGAGTCCTCTCGGTATGCGATATTGCAACTCGGATAGAACGCGATGTACGCAGCGAACTCGCGCCCCGACACCGGACCATGCAACCGTTGGAAACGCTTCAGGCTTGCATAGAGTGCGGCGTGGCCGCCCCGGGAGAATCCCATCAGCGTCACCCTTGTGGGGTCTATTCGAGGATGTTTTTCCAGGACTTCAAGCGCGCGGTATGCATCCTCGACCTGAGCAAGCCGTCCGAGCTGAGACTGGTCATTGTTGGTGCTGACGATGCCACGACTCGCGAAACTGTCGATGACAAAGGTGGCGACGCCCATGGCAAGCAAATCCTGCTCCCAATCCGTCACGTAGCTTGATATTCCGCCTGAGCCGTGCAGCAGAACGACGACCGGGAATCGCTCCGTGCCCGCGCGCGGTAGACGCAGTTCACCGGCGATGATGACGGGCTTGCCCGGCCTGCCGTCCAGAAATTCCGCGTCTGTCAACGTGGTGGATTGGAACGGAATGACCTCCATGCGTGCGACCTGCGCATGCCCGATACCTGACAGGCTCGTGACGAAGACGAAGAACGCCACGGGAATGACGTGACGGAAATATGTACTGCAGCTTTCGCGCGTAAGCATGGCTACCTCCTTATCCATCACGTGTTATTTGACGACAGGATACAGCCAGATTAGCCCACCCTTTGGGAATTGCCCCTCGCCGCTTCCCCCTAAAGAACGGTGGGCTATTTCACGTGTCCAGAAACTGGTAAAAACCGCCAAGTTTTTGTCCGGCACTCCTTTTAACGCAGGTCTATAAACATTAAAGCAACCTAATATTAATGCCGTTGCAGGCCCAAAGTCGCGCAGATTTCGGTGTGCTTTTTCAGCGTCTACCTACCAGGCACTAAGCCGCAAAAAAATAGCTTGGTTGCCAAGGGACTCTCATTCATGACGTCGGACTCGGTCGTGACAGTCAGGAAGGCCTTGCAGGCATCGGCAATGGCCATCTTCTTGGTCGCAACCTCATTGACCGCATGTGGCGGTGACAACCCAGGTTCCGTCGGTCCGGGAGTCAACAATTCGGCTTCGCCGACGTCAGCAAACGGAGGATAGGACACCTTACGTACCGGGCTGGTCTTCCCTAATTGTCCGCACGAAGTGGTTAATACCAAATGGAGGTATCAAATGTTTGCATGTTCTGGTGTTTCTTCACGCTTTGGCGCCCCGCGCACAAAACGTCGTTCAACGTATCGCGCGGCATTAAGCTCTCTCTTGCTGTCAGGGGTGGCGTTCAGTGCGTTCTCGGTCGGCCCCGCCGCATGGGCGCAAGCTTTATTCATTGGCGACGCGGGGGACAATTCTGTCAAACAGTTCGATGCAAGCGGGACTTACATTGGGCCCTTTGTCGCCTCTGGGGCTGCGGCTGCCGGGCTGCACGGGCCCCGGGGAATGATTTTCACGGACGGGCAACTCGTCGTCGTCAATCAGAATGTAAACACTCCATATCCTGGGGAGGTTCTTCGCTTTGACGGTACGACCGGCACATTTGTCGGCAAACTGGTCGCTTCAAGCGACCTACACGCACCTTTTGCGCCGCGCGGTATCGTGCGCGGAGGTCCCGGTAACCAATTTTACGTGGCCGATATGGTCGGCGAAGCCAGCGGGTGCGCGGCGGGCAACGTGAAAGAATATAACGATAATGGTGCGTTTCTAGGCAGTCTCACTCCGGACCCTCGGGTGTTCACAGACGTGTTTCATCCACGCGGCGTTGTGTTTGGTCCTGACGGTCTCTTGTACGTCTCGGCATCGGGCTGCCTCGACACCCCGACCGACCCGCTCTTCAATCCGGTAACCGGATACATCCTGCGTTTCAATGCCACCACCGGCAAATTCGTTGATGTTTTTGCCTCCATTGCCACCGTTCCGAACCTCCACCGTCCTGAGGGCCTAGGCTTCGACAGTGCGGGAAATCTGTGGGTGACGAGTTTCCAAGCGGATAAAAGCGACACCGACAAAATTCTCAAGCTCAACGGCAAAACGGGTGCCCTCCTCGATGAACTCGTGCTATCAGAACCCCCGAGCGGCCCCAGGTCCTATGCACAGGCAATCATCTTTGGGCCCGGCGGCTATCTGTACGTCCCTATCACTGGCAATGACCAGAAGACAACAGGTGAGGTGCGGCGGTGCAACCCCACAACCAAAGCGTGCGACGTCATTGTTCCGGCCAACTCAGCTGGCGGCCCGCTGCAACAGCCGTGGTATCCAATCTTCAGGAACAGCAACCCCGGGACACTTAACTACCAGAACTAGAAAGGGCGAGGACGCATGGCAAGGCCGGGCTTGGCAGCTCGCCGGGCCTTGCTTGTTGATAGCAAGAGTAGGCTTGGCGATGGCAGCCCGGTGCTGACCTGACAGCATTAGCCCGCACGACTTGGTTGCAATCGCAGCGTTGGCGCCCCGCAACGTCCGTGCCCTGACGCTGACCAACCGTGCGCGCACTTCGTGCTCACGCCCTGCCTCTAGGAAACGAGCGGCTCTGATATGCGTGTGAGCCGAGCACAACGACGACGTTGCCTTGGACCTTACCAGTGAGCGAGGCCGCTACGACAGTAGAGGGGCAGCCACGTGTGCACGCCGCACCGCCTATCTCCGCTTTTTGTCCGTTTTCGGTTGCTGCGTTCCCTCGTACGCGGCGACGTCCGGCGGCGACCCTTTTTCCACGAGTCAAGAGAGCATTGCAGGCATTTGCAATCGTCATATCGATTGCGGCAGCGTTAATCCGGATGTGGGGGAGGTGGCAGCGACAGTGCGGCTGGTTCGGCAGTCGCCCATGACGCCGCCCAGCCGGCGGGTTCCGTTAATCCGAAGGTTATCCCGTTCAATGCCACCTATCGAGGCAAAAGGTACAGCCAGTGCGTGGTCTCTTTCTGGCAGTGGGCGCTGGCTTTGCCGGCCAACGACCCGAACCTTCCGCATCCGTTTAACGACTGCACTCGCCCAATCTCGGCGGGGCAAACCGGCAAGTGTTCCAAGAATTGCCCGATTTAAGCGGTGCCCATGTCGTCAGCATCGTGACGCTGGGGGACTCCCTGAATCTTGAGAATTTCGATGTCCAAGTGGACGTCGCGTGGACTGGTGCGGGGAGGCTATCGGAGACGACGGTGGCTCAACATACGTCTTCATGCCCCGGTGGGGTATTCAATTCTCACTTTACCGGCTTTTCGCGTCCCGCCATCGCGTCAGGAACCGTTATTTCCACCATAACTTGTGACCAATTCGTATGCCAGCCCGGCACGACCAATTACACACCCGCCGCCTCCGTCTTTGGCGAACTGGACCAGGGGAATGCTGGCGAGATTGATATCACACCCGTAGCGAGCAGTACGAGCGCAAGCACGACGCCGTAGAGAGTCTTGAGGGTGTTCGTACCGGGCCGTGAGTGGACGCCAGTCTCAAAATTTCAACGGAAAGCGTCCGCTCCCGCCTTGAGGCATTTAACCGGTCTCACCGACCTTCCGATGTTGGCCGAAGCGAGCGCGCGAGATTCGGTAGAGGCCAACGCTCGGCACCTTTCAGACGAAGCCTGAGCCGAAGTCGTACGCGTTGAAGGCGGCTCAGGTAAGGTGAGCAGCGCTTCGGCCGCCCTGCGCCACTAGCGGCTCTTCTGACCTGTCCGCGCCGTCATTTGTCAAGGGGTAACTCCGTCATAAAGCCGTTGCCCGCATAAAAAAGCCCGCACGGTTGCGGGGCTCGCTGTTAAGCGTCGGTTACTGACGCTTCCGGTGCCATTCGACCGTTATAGCAGGAATACCGTCGCTACTAGGCGCGGCCATGCTTTTCTCAACCGTAACGGCACAAGATAAGGGGCACCAGGTATGTCAGCGACTGACTTCGCCCGGTATTGCTCAGACTACAGAAACTTGAAACACACGGCGTCCCTATTCCGTAAGGGTGTCAGCCATATTTTCGTTGCCTGACTTCAATGGGCCGTTTTCCCAGTAGTGGTTTGCAATCCATCAAATGCTCGTCTATCGTTTATCAACAATCAAATAGAAGTACTGCTCACCTCATCGTGGGCTTGCTCGGTGTCCGGGGCGGTGTAGTGAACTAAGACTAAGCGGCGACTATGGACACGTGCTTCCAGCACACACTCTCGATACCTCGTCAGTAGCGCCCTACCGCGCGCCATCTCCGGCGTACGGACGCGCTGTCTCTACGGCTTCAGAAGCCCCGAGGCAGCCCGCCTGTGCGTTTGTACGTCCTTTGATTCATCCGGAGAGACGCGTGACACGGCACGCCGTGCCAAAAGTGACCTCAAAGGATGTGAAGCATTCAAGCAAGGAGAGACTCATGGGCAAACGTAGCAAGCTTTTAGCGCTGCTGTGCGGCGCAGCGTTTTCGGTCGCGGTGATACCCACAGCGCAGGCGCAGAACGTCGTGGACGCCCGAAATACCGTTATCGGGCGAGCCTACCCTTGGCAGGGAGGGGGTGGGGTGGTTTTTCGCGTCCAGCAGATACCCGTTTATGTGATTCTGGAGCATGTCGGAGTCAATACTGCTGGCAATGTTTCCCCGACAGACCTTGAATGGGCCCGCACTAACGTCGAGTTCACCAGCACCGATTGCTCGGGAACTCCCTTGATTTCCGCTAGTGCTTCGAGTAACCCGTTCAGGCCGAGCGCCGTGGTGCGAAACGGCAACACGGCCACGCTATACATCGCAGGGACGGCGCCGGCAATCCCGCAGCAAATTCACTCAAGCCTGGGGCTGAGTTGCGCTGCTCTCAATATTGTTGACCCGGTGTACAGCGTCGTGACAACCGTCGACCTGACCCATCTCCACCCAGAGCCGCTTCGCGTCCCGTGACATCGAGATGCGAGCACCGGTCCGTTAAGGGGGAGCCACCACAAGTACGACCCCTGGCCGGACAGCTGCGAAAGGCGCTTTTCACTGCGCCGGACACTGTGAGCCGGATTGGTCACCATCATCGGCTGGCGAAGGGTAATGCTTCAAAGGGTAACTCCGTGATAATGCCGGCCCGTATATGAAAAAGCCCCGCGGTTGCGAGGGCTCGCTGTTAGGCATCGGTTATTGACTCTTTCGCTGTCATGCGGCGGCTAGAGCAGGAAGACAGTCGCTACTAAGCGCGGCCATGCCTTTCTCAATCTTAACGGCAGAAGATAAGGGGCATCAGGTATGTCGCCTTCGGCCACTTCCGAAGACGTCGGTTCGGGGTAATGCCAGAGGTCGCGTTAGAGAAGTACATGCTCGTATAACAGCGCCCATCGCCCACGAAGGACCTCAGGTGTGGAAGTGGCCACTTGCGCAAAGAGGTCAGCGGCTTGGGCAGACCACGGCGCGGCACCTTCGGGGTGGTCGTCAACAATCATGTTCGCAACGGCGCGGTCCATCCACTCGCGAAGCGACATTTGCCTTCGTTGAGCCGACATGCAGGCCGAAGCAATAACAGCCGGAGAGAGATGAAGAATTGTTCTTACGCCCGCTGACTTGGTATCAAGACATCTGTATCCACCTATGGTCTCCACGATGTAGTTCGGTGAGTTGAAGCATGGCGTAGCCGTATAAAAAGCACATCAACTTTTGGTTACGAAAATCGTCGGTGGCTACACGCAGTGATTCCAGCTGTTTCGCTGGATACATTGCGAGGTCATTTATGAGAGGAAGGAAAGGCGTTACGGCCGCCGATGTTGTCCGAGCTTGTGTGTCGCTCCGACGGCAAAAAAGGCGACTGAGGCCGAGGAACGTGCGGCTTGAGTTGGGTACAGGAAGCTACGGCACCATTGTCCGGCATCTGCGAATGCTCGCGTTCCGTGAGCACTACAATTATTGACGGGGAGGCCCGCATGCGCGAGCCTCCCTGATAAGCCTAGGCAGGACGCCACTTCCTGGAAATGGTGGCCCGCCTTCCCGTGCGCGTCGCAGTCTTAACGAATTCTTCGGCGTACTGCGCCTCGCGTAAGCTCATGGCGAATACCCGACTCGAAATCTTCTCGAATCGGCCTACCACAGCAGCCAGCGCTCCGGTCCTATCAACAAGCCCATCACTTCTCGTTAGTTGTTGTTCATGCAATGAGGTAAAGCCGCAGCGTCGCCGCAGCTTCCCCAAAGAACCGTACCGCAATTTTCCTCTCAGGTTTATTGGACGTTGAGGTAGTACAGATTGTTGATTTCGGGTGAGCCGGTGGTGGAAAAAATCAGGATATGCTGCCCTACAGGCAATGGCTTGATTGCAATCCAATAGCCATCCGAGACGGAAATCGGTGTGCCGCCGGGGGGCGAATTGATATTTGAATAAAAAACAAAGTTGCTGACTGGTACAGGTGGCTCGAAAGAGAAGACTGGCGATTCAAAATGGAACTCGTTCAAAAAGCTAATGCTCACGCCATCGAGCGATACGTTCAGAGTGCTCGATTTTGGCAAAGCTTTTTTCGACGATGCCGGCGGGCATGGGAAGGGGTTGTTGCAAAGCACAGCACGGAGGTCGGCACCGCTCGGGTTGTTTAGGACGGCCTCGTTCGGATTGCTTGGAATTTCCAGATTGGACCATTCGGCATTCGCAACGGGAAATAAAATCGGGCTGCCCGCTGGCACAGTGCAATGTCGAACGACTTGCGTTGTGGAGATAACGCCCGCCAGGAAGTAAACGGGCGCCGCCGGCTGCGTGCCGTTATGACAGTCAGTATCGGAGGTGTTGGGCAAAAACGGGTGATTTTGGCTCGGGATTTGCAAATAAAATTGCCACCAAGCGGCTGACCAGTCGCCGTAGGTCATGCCGAAAATATGCTCGTTCGGCGCGTAGATGCGGCTGTCGGTTTGGGCGTGGGCGATAATAATATTGGTGCATAAAGCGATTCCCAATGCGATTGTGCGTGCCTTCATGATGTCGCCTCCTGATTAGTGTTTCAGACCATGCAACATAAGCCCGTCAATGGCTAAAACTCAGGCCATTGAAGCATGACAGCTTCCAATGCGGCCCCTCAGGGCGGCGCGCAAGTTTCTGGGGCAGTCGCCTCTAGTCAGGCGTAGCAAAGCTCCGTATTCGACTTCATTCCGAACGTTTTGACCGGGAGCGACTTTATGAGGAGCTCGCTACATTACTAGGCCGTTTGTCCGTGAATACTTAGTTCTGGCAGATGGGTGCGGAATCGTCGCACGAAAGTCTGCGCGTGGTGACCTTGGGGCTCTGCATCCGCGTTAAAGATTGCTAACAATGGTCGTTATAGGCTTGCTCTCACGGACGTGGCCGACAAAAGTAAGGTGGAATTTGCCACCATTTGGAAGGGGTGACGACATCGTCGGAAGCGCTTGCACGGCATGTCATTTTTCGGACACAATTCCTCTGCTTCCCATCGGCTCGATTCAACCTCAGGCGAACGTGCCTGAAGCTCTGCTTGGCCAGAACATCCACTATCCGGTGTGTCGTACCGGGCGTGTCTTTAGACTCAAGCGAACTGATTTTTTCTGCCTCTTTTGAATTTTGAGTGGGTAGGTTTGGCGGGTCAAGGACGGGCGTAAGCCCGGCGTAGCGAATCCTTGAGG
>NZ_JBYSWU010000063.1:0-48639 GCF_058781505.1 Paraburkholderia sp. FW306-2-2C-D06C
CTGCTTCCCCCTCCGCCGCTTCCACCGTTTCCGCCTCCATTGCCACCCGCTGCTGCAAAGGCTGACACGGACGCAATTGCCATGAGGCTGGCGGCAATCCATTGCACTATTTTCATATTCGCTTTCTCCAAAGTCTGCCCGAATGCTTCGATTGTACGAACGATGCGTGCCGGCAACCCAGGACAGTTGTAATCAACTGTAAGTAGCATGGTCGCGTAGCCACAGACGCGGTTCCCAGCGATGCAGGCTGCGCGTGCGAGACTCCCGGAATAAAAAAGGCGTGGTGCGAACACCACGCCGAAAGGTCCCAGCGTCGGAGCGTTATGCCAGAACCCGTGATCAATTGCAGCCCCGGTGTTTAGCTGGACAACCAGCATGCAGGCGAGCGACGCTATCCTTGAGCCGTGCTCTTCCTGTCCAGCGCCTTCAGTAAGTTATTCGTCTGTTCCAGCAGCGTTGAGTGATATTCGGCAGGCAGGGATAGGTCGTCCGTGAGCGACATCGCGTCTTCAATCCCGAGCCGGAATGACGTCATGATCTCCTTGCATTGGGTCGGCGTCAGGCGTGGGAGTGTGGCATCAACGAATTTGCACATCACGACAAGCCGTGCGCCGAAGCGGGAAACGGCCTGGCCGTTCGACGAGACGAGGTTCGTGAGTGAACCCGGAAGCGCGTCTGTGTTGTTCAAGACCATCGCCCCTCAGAACGTTTGCCAGTCGGCGCCACTCGCGTCCGCCGAGGCGGTCATGCCCGCACTGGTCGTGACGTTGGCGGCCTGAGGAACTGTTTTCGGTTTGGCCGGTGCGGTGCGACGGGTGATTGGCGTCTTGCGAACGGACGGGCGCGGCTTGCTCTCCAGAATGGCCACACGCGACGCGGTGACTCCAGTCTCAGTGACCCTGAACACCGAGACGGCGTCCTTCAGGCTCATGGCCTGTTCTTCAAGTGACTGCGCTGCTGCCGCCGCCTGCTCGACGAGCGCCGCGTTCTGCTGGGTCACTTCGTCCATCTGGTTGACGGCCTGATTCACCTGCTCAATGCCGCGGCTCTGTTCCTCAGAAGCTGCCGCGATCTCACCGACGATATCGGAGACCTGCTTGATTGCCTGCTTCACCTGTCCCATGGTCGCACCCACTTCGGAAGCCTGCTGCGCGCCTCCCTGAATCATGGCCACAGACGAGCCAATCAGTTCCTTGATCTCCTTGGCCGCGGCGGCGGAGCGTTGCGCCAGACTGCGCACTTCACTGGCGACGACGGCGAAGCCGCGTCCCTGTTCACCCGCGCGAGCCGCTTCGACGGCGGCATTCAGCGCAAGAATGTTCGTCTGGAAGGCAATGCCTTCGATCACCCCGGTGATTTCCGAAATCCTGGACGAGCTGCCGCTGATCTGACCGATAGTCGCGACCATTGACTGGACCGCTTCATTGCCGGTGTCAGCCATGTCAGTGGCACTTGTTGCCAGCGTGTTCGCCTGACGGGCATTGTCGGCGTTCTGCTTCACTGTTTCCGTCAACTGCGTCATGCTGGCGGCCGTCTCTTCAAGGGACGCCGCCTGTTCTTCTGTGCGTGCCGACAGGTCGGTGTTGCCGCTGGCGATTTCCCGCGACGCCACCGTGACCGATTCAGTGGTTGCCTTGATTCCGCGCACCGTATCGCTGAGTTGCTGATCCATTTTCTTCAGCGCGTCGAGAAGCTGGCCGAACTCGCCCCGCGAATCCACCGTGATCTGATTTTCCAGCCTGCCGGCTGCGATATGGTTCGCTACGTCAACCGCCTTGTTAAGCGGACCCGAAATCGCCCGCACCAGGTAGGCCGACGCACCGGCGGCTACCAGCACGCCGAATGCGATCAAGGCTATCGCGATCCAGAGGATAGTCCTGAACGTCGACTCGCTGTCGTCGGCGAACTGCTTTGCTTGAGCCAGATTGAGGGCTGCGTCCTGATTCAGCGCATCGATCAAAGGGTCAGCGAATGCAGCCATCTTCTCGACCAGCGGCGCAGCCGCATCGTAGTTGCCAGCGCTCAACGCGGTTACCGCTTCGTCAGTTGCCGCCTTGAACTGAGGCAGGACATTTTTGATCTTTCCCGCAATCTCACGCGCCCTGTCACTTGAAATGCCGTCCGGATAGTAACGATTCCACGCCTTGTTGATACGGTCCTGGTCGGCACGGATTTGTTCGATTGAGGTCGCCGTTTTCACCTGATCGCGAAACACCTGAATGCGCCTTAGTTGAAGGCGAACATCCAGGCTGGCAGCCCGAATGTCGGATAGCGTGCCAATCGGAACAGTATTACCGGCATAAGCGTCATTCACATTGGAATTCAATCTGGAAAGACCGAATATTCCAAAAACCCCGATTGCAGTCGTGATTATTATGCATACAGCGAATGCGAGAATGATCTTGAATCTGATTGTTTGTACAAAGCGGTTCACATTGCTTCCTGGTAAAAAATGGCGCGGGAAGGATCTATGGCCACAATCCCATAATTGGTATACGGCATGGCCTCGCGCAACTGAAGGGAAGTTGTCGGCCGTCAGGCAAAAAGATCGCAAACGTAGTCTCTGATACAGAGTTGCCTCGCATAGCCAGGCTTTCCGTGAAAGATCAATGACGACAATTACAGTACCATTTTCGCCATCGAGGCTCTTGCAATAGGGATTTACTGATTTATTCGCAAGGAAATCCTTATAAACGAATCCATTTTTAATTCAATCGATAAAGACCGAATAACCTGACGATAGGACATGTGTGCAGAAAGCTTTGCCTCGATAGCAAGCAATTCCGGAGGCGCTCGCTCCGGGACGGAGTCATCGGACTGCTCGGCGCTTCGCGATGGAACAACGGTTCGCAAGCGCAAGATACGATGCGCACTGCGAGTCGCAGTCGGTGCAATCGGTCAGGCGCACGAACGCGTCCAAGGTCATTCACGGGTAACGCCAGTTGTGAGTCGCCAACGCATTGGCCCGGTGTCATTCAAGTTCCGAAGCAATTCCACAACACGGCGGCATGGGAAATTCACCACCCGCGAGCGTATTTCAGGCTTTCGTCAGGATATCTACAGTCTTCTTGACACCGTCCAGCGAGTCCACCGCCACGTAAGCGACAAACTGTGTGCCGATTACCGCGGCCGAGAACCCGCGCAGGTTGATTTCTCCTTCAGCAAGCTTTTGCGTCAACATCGCAGCGATGCCCGGCTGATCCGGACCCATGACCCGAACGGCGTGAAGGCTGCGGGTAACGTTGAACCCCACTTGTGCGGCCGCACGGATTTCCCTGTCGCTCTGCAGCGGCGTGACGAACACTACTGCGTTGCCGGGATCTTCCGGCGCGCGCCGGGCAATGATGAATTGCAGATCGGCCCCCGCGTTCCGCAGGGTGGCCAGTGCCTCGGCCAGGCTGCCGGGTCTGTCCTGGATGGTCGCCGCCCAAACGTCCACCTGCTCCACGAGAAGATCCATGGCTGGTTCTCCTTCCGGCCTGCTATTTAGGCCTATTGAAAATCTAGTTCATGACTTGCCCGCAAGCAAATCTCAGTGCGGTTGTGTGCCAGTGAAGTCGTGCCAGAGATCCTGTTTCTCTTCCAGCAGCGAAAGTTTCGGATCGGCATACGGCCCGAACCACCTGGACTCGCTTTGGGCGCTGCCCTTTTTCTCCTCAGGCGGGTGCGGCTCCTGTTCGCCCAGGGTCAACCCTTTTGTGCGCTTTCCTGGCAAGTCACCAGCCCTGCACTTAATATTTACCTACGCAGCCCAGTCATGCTTTGTGCGCACCCCTGGCGACAGAACAGCGCGCCAGGCGTCGTTGCTGCGGGTGCAAATCAATGGGGGCCGTCATGTCAGAAGACAAATCGTCACGCCATGCCGCGGAGCAGCAGACTGCGGACGTCTCCGAAGCGCAGATCGCGGTGCACTGGCCGGAGGAGGACTATTTCTCGCCGTCGAACCAGTTCATTGCGCAGGCGAATCTGGCGGACCCCGGCGTGTTCGCGCGCTTTTCCCTCGACAACTTCCCCGAGTACTTCAAGGAGTTCGCGGACCTCCTCGATTGGTACAAATACTGGGAGACGACGTTCGACGCCAGCCATCCTCCCTTCTGGCGCTGGTTCGTCGGCGGCAGGATCAACGCGTGTTACAACTGCGTGGATCGCCACCTCCCCAGCTACAAAAACAAGACGGCGATCCATTTCGTGCCCGAGCCAGAGAGCGAGGCGGTACAGCATCTCACCTACCAGGAGCTTTTCACGCGCGTCAACGAGTTCGCGGCCCTGTTGCGCGATTTCGGCGGCCTGAAGGCAGGCGACCGGGTGACCCTGCACATGCCGATGGTGGCGGAGCTACCCATCACGATGCTCGCATGCGCGCGGCTCGGCGTGATTCACTCGCAGGTCTTCAGCGGGTTCAGTGGAAAGGCTTGCGGCGATCGCGTCTCGGATTCCGCGAGCCGCCTGTTGATCACGATGGACGCCTATTACCGCGCCGGCCAACTTCTTGATCACAAGGAAAAGGCAGACGCTGCGGTCATGGCGGCCGCAAGCACCGGTCATCAGGTCGACAAGGTACTGATCTGGCAACGCTACCCGGGCAAGTACTCGAGTCCCACGAAGCTCGTGGAAGGACGCGACGTCATCATCAACGACATCCTCGGGAAGTTCCGCGGCAAACGTGTCGAGCCCGTTCAAATGGCCGCCGAAGCGCCGCTTTTCCTCATGTACACGAGTGGCACCACAGGGCGGCCCAAAGGCTGCCAGCACTCCACCGGCGGCTACCTTGCCTACGTCACATGGACGTCGAAGTACATCCAGGACATCCATCCTGAAGACGTATATTGGTGCATGGCCGACATCGGCTGGATCACCGGCCATTCCTACATCGTGTACGGTCCGCTCGCGCTTGCCGCTTCCTCGGTCGTGTACGAAGGTGTGCCGACGTATCCAGACGCAGGACGGCCGTGGCGTATCGCTGAAAATCTCGACGTCAATATCTTTCACACGTCGCCCACGGCGATCCGGGCGCTACGACGCTACGGACCCGACGAACCCGCGAAATACAACTTCCATTTCAAGCACATGACCACCGTAGGCGAGCCGATCGAGCCCGAAGTCTGGAAGTGGTACCACCAGGTGGTCGGCAAGGGCGAGGCGGTCATCGTGGACACCTGGTGGCAGACCGAAAACGGCGGATTTCTTTGCAGCACGGTGCCCGCGCTCCACAAGATGAAGCCCGGCAGCACGGGACCTGCGATTCCCGGCATTCATCCGGTGATCTACGACGACGAAGGAAAGGAGCTGCCAGGCGGTTCGGGCCGGGCCGGCAACATCTGCATCCGCAACCCGTGGCCCGGATCCTTCCAGACCATCTGGAAGGATCCGGATCGCTACGTCAGCCAGTACTATTCGCGCTATTGCCGCGACCGCGCGAGTAAGGACTGGCGCGACTGGCCGTATATGGCCGGTGACGGCGCGGTGCAGGCAGCGGACGGTTACTATCGGATCCTTGGCCGCATTGACGACGTGATCAACGTCGCCGGCCATCGCCTCGGCACCAAGGAAATCGAGTCGGCTGCTCTCCTCGTGTCCGAGATCGCCGAGGCTGCAGTGGTGCCGGTCGCCGACCCGATCAAGGGCAAGGTTCCTGATCTCTACGTCTCGTTGAAGCCGGGACTGGCGCCTTCCGTGAAGATCGCGAACAAGGTCACGGCATCGGTGGTTTCCCGGATCGGCTCCATAGCAAGGCCGCATCGTGTCGTCATCGTTCCCGATATGCCCAAGACCCGCTCGGGAAAGATCATGCGTCGAGTGCTCGCGGCGATTTCCAATTGTCAGGATCCCGGCGACGTGTCCACTCTCGCCAATCCGGAAATTGTCGAACAGATCAAGGAGCTCGCCAGGTAGCGCGACGGCGCGCGTCGAACGATTGCCCAAATCTATCAATCTGTCGCCGACAGCCTTGGGCGGGGAGCCGTTCATCCCGGCACCGGAAGTGCCGCCAGCAGGCCGGGGTAATGGGTTCGATCAACGCAAGGCTGGCGCCCCGGATTCGGGCAATCCCTGAGATCGGCCACATGCGTGCGGCGCGTATCAGGAAAATGCGGAAAATGCGGAGAATGCGGCCCATTTGTCTGAGCGAAGCGTGCTGGACCGTACCTTGCAGCGGCCCTGGGGCGGGTGTAGCCTCTTTCATGTCGGCCCCAGTGTCGGCTCGATCGCCGGCCGTGATCCAGATGCCGCGCAACAGCCGGTCTCCACGTGGCGTGGCATAACGGGTGCCGACGCGCAACGCGTCTGCACGGAGGTGCCATGAACAAGCTCGCGTCCATTCTTCTGTGGGGTGCGCTTACCGCAGTCGGCGCTTTCTCATTCGCGACACTCGCGCTCGGGCGCGGTGAGAACGTGAACGCGGTGTGGCTCGTGACCGCAGCCCTGATCGTCTATTTCATCGCTTACCGTTTCTACAGCAAATTCATCGCCGGGCGCGTATTGCGACTCGACGATGCCCGGCAAACGCCCGCCGAACGCCACAACGACGGCATGGATTACGTGCCGACCAACCGGTGGGTGCTGTTTGGCCATCACTTCGCGGCGATCGCCGGCGCAGGTCCGCTGGTCGGCCCCGTGCTCGCGGCGCAGATGGGCTACCTGCCCGGCACGCTGTGGATACTCGCGGGTGTCGTGGTCGCTGGTGCCGTGCAGGACTTCATTGTGCTGTTCGCGTCGGTGCGCCGCGACGGCAAGTCGCTCGGCGAGATGATCAAGGTCGAGCTGGGCCCGGTGCCCGGGTCGCTCGCGCTGGTCGGCGTGCTTGCGATCATGATCATCATTCTGGCCGTCCTGAGCCTCGTGGTCGTCAAGGCACTGACGGCAAGCCCGTGGGGTCTCTTCACGATCGCGGCAACGATTCCGATCGCGCTGCTGATGGGCGTCTACATGCGGATCGTTCGTCCGGGGCGCGTGGGCGAGGCGTCTGCGCTCGGCGTCGTGCTGCTGCTCGCTGCACTCATGATCGGCAAGACGGTCGCAAGCGATCCGGTGTGGGGGCCGGCGTTCACGTTGAGCGGCACGCAACTCGCATGGGCTCTCATTCTGTACGGCGCCGTTGCGTCCAGTCTGCCGGTTTGGCTGATGCTCGCGCCACGCGATTATCTGAGCACCTTCCTGAAAATCGGCACGGTCGTGGCGCTGGCAATCGGCATCTATGTCGTCGCGCCGACGCTCTCGATGCCGCAGACCACGCGCTTCATCGACGGCACCGGACCGGTCTTCTCGGGCAAGCTCTTCCCGTTCCTGTTCATCACGATTGCATGCGGCTCCGTGTCGGGCTTCCATGCGCTGATTTCCTCGGGCACCACGCCGAAGATGATCGAGCGCGAGTCGCATATGCGTCTGATCGGCTTCGGTGGCATGCTCGCCGAATCGTTCGTTGCGGTCATGGCGATGACGGCCGCCTGCGTGCTGCAGCCGGGCATCTATTTCGCGATGAACGCACCGGCCGCGGTCATCGGCACCACCGCGGCGCATGCGGCGCAAGTCATTTCCAGCTGGGGATTCACCGTGACGCCGGAGATGATCAGCCAGGCGTCCGCCAATATCGGCGAAACCACCATCCTGTCGCGCGCCGGCGGCGCTCCGACGCTCGCGGTAGGCATGGCGCAGATCCTCGCCCAGGCGGTCGGCGGCACGGCCATGCAGGCCTTCTGGTATCACTTCGCGATCCTGTTCGAGGCGCTCTTTATTCTCACCGCGGTCGATGCCGGCACGCGCGTCGGCCGCTTCATGATCCAGGACATGCTGGGCCACGTGTACCGGCCGCTCGGCAACACCCAGTTGTTGCCCGCAAACCTGCTGGGCACCGGGCTGTGTGTCGCAGCGTGGGGCTACTTCCTCTATCAGGGCGTGGTCGACCCGCTAGGCGGCATCAACACGCTCTGGCAGCTCTTCGGCGTCGGCAACCAGATGCTCGCCGGCATCGCGCTGCTGCTGTGCACCAGTGTGCTGATGAAGATGAAGCGCGAGCGCTATGTCTGGGTGACACTGGTGCCGACAGCCTGGCTTCTGGTTACCACACTGACGGCCGGCGTCCAGAAAATCTTCAGCAGCGATCCGCACATCGGCTTCCTTGCGCTGGCGAACAGGTTCAGCGATGCGGCCGCGCACGGGACCGTGCTGGCACCGGCCAGGTCGATTGCGGAAATGCAGCGGGTGGCCTTCAACAACTATCTGGATGCGGTCGTCTGCGGTCTCTTTGTCGTGCTGGTGCTCGCGATGTGCGTCTTCGCCGTGAGGATGAGCTGGCAGGCGCTGCGCCAGACGCAGCCCACCACCCACGAGACGCCGCCAGTTGCCGCGCGTGCTTAAGGAGGGTTCGCCATGAAAACGTTTCTCAGCAACAAACCTGTGCCGTCCCCGCTTCAGGCAACCGGGATCCAGACACATGCGGATGGGCGATCCACGCGCCTGTCAGACATGGCGAAAACGCTGCACCGTGCCTATCTGCAGGTGTTCGGAATCCCGGACTATGAACGCTACATGTCGCACATGTCGTCGCATCATCCGGGTGATCCGCTGCTGTCGCGACGCGAGTTCTGCGCCCAGGCGATCGATCGCAAATATGCCCGCAACGGGCCGAGGTGCTGCTAGCGTTCCGTGCCAGCCAAGCCTTTCGCAGAACCTGTGTCGCGATCCTGACGTCCTCGTGCTTCCGGGTCCGTTGCGTTATCTGGATGCCGTTTCAGCAGTGCGGGTATCTTTCTGGCCGTCCCCATCTGTAGACCGGACCGTGCAAATCAGACCGGCCTCCGCCGCCACCACACCATCCACCTCCGCACGCGCCTTGAACTTCCAGATGCCGCGCATATGCCGCTCGAACCTGGCGTTCAGGATCAATTGGTCACCTGGTTCGACCACCCGCTTGAAGCGGGCATTGTCGATGCCGACGAACAGGTACAGCGTATTGGCCGGATCGTGCGGCTCTTCCGAGAACGTCAGCAACGCCGCGGTCTGGGCAAGCGCTTCCAGAATCAGCACGCCCGGCATCACCGGACGCGTCGGAAAGTGGCCCATGAAGTACGGCTCGTTGATCGACACGTTCTTCAGCGCCTTGATACTCTTGTGCGGCTCGAGTTCGAGCACCCGATCGACCAGCAGGATCGGATAGCGATGCGGCAGCAGTGTGAGAATCCTGTGAATGTCGAGATTTATTTTTTCAGTGCTCATGGTGTTTCTTCTCACGCATTTATCGTGCGATCACGACTTCGGACGCTGGGACAGGAATGGGTGATCCATGCCGCCGCCGATTTCGCGTCGATCTCCGTCAGCCGGCGGTGGTCGACGACGTCATCCGTGACGCCAGGCGCTACTACTGGGCGGCGGCCGCTTCAGGCACATTCAGGCACTCCCGCTGGTTGTCCGGATTACATATCAGCGCGACGCCCCAGTTCTCATCCGGTGTACAGGGTCCCCGTAGGGTAGTGTGTCGTCTCTGTTTTCTACTCGTCCTGCAGAAACGATTTCAAACGCTGAGACCGGGCCGGGTGCCGAAGCTTGCGCAGTGCCTTGGCTTCAATCTGGCGGATCCGCTCACGCGTCACCTCGAACTGTTGTCCGAGCTCCTCCAGTGTGTGGTCCGTGCCGCTCTCGATGCCAAAACGCAGGCGCAGAATCTTCGCTTCACGCGGCGTCAGCGTCGTGAGCGCCTCGCTCACCGCATCGCGCATGCTCGCGTGGAGCGCGGCATCGTCAGGCAAAATGGCTGCCGGGTCTTCAATCAGGTCGCCAACGGACGTGTCGTCGTTTTCCCCAACGGACGCGTCCAGGGAAACCGGCTCCCTGACGATTTTCAACATTGCCCGAACCTTTTTTTCCTGCATCTCCATCCGCTCCGCCAGCACGGCAGCGTCGGGTTCCCGTCCTGTCTCCTGCAGGATCTGGCGCGAGACCCGCTTCAGTTTGTTCAGTGACTCGATCATGTGGACCGGGACCCGGATGGTGCGTGCCTGATCGGCAACCGACCGGCTGACGGCCTGCCGGATCCACCAGGTCGCATAGGTGGAGAACTTGTATCCGCGCCGGTATTCAAACTTGTCAACGGCCCGCATCAGGCCGATATTGCCTTCCTGTATCAGATCGAGAAACAGCAGGCCGCGGTTCGTATACCGCTTCGCGATCGAGATCACCAGCCGCAGATTCGCCTCGATCATTTCGCCTTTCGCGCGTAGCGTTTTCGCTTCGCTTGCGGTCATTGTGCGACAGACGTCCCTGAAATCGCCAAGCGGCAGCACGACCCGCTCCTGCACAGCAAGCAGTTTTTCCTGCTCCAGCCGGATCGCCGGGAGATTTCGTTCCAGCATACAACTGAACGTTTGCCCTGCTGCGACAAGTTGCTGCGGCCACATCGGGTTGGTCTCGTGGCCCCGGAAATGTGCGACGAACGTGTCGCGAGGCACCCCACACCGGTCAACCACGATCCGCGCGATTTCGCGCTCGATGGTTCGGACCTCGTCGGCGGATAGACGCAACGCGCCGCACAAACGTTCGATGGTGCGCGCTGTGAAGCGGATCGTCATCAGTTCGGCCTCGATCGCGGCCTGTGCGGCACGATAACCCACGGAACCGTAACCTTCCGTTTCGTATGCATCGCGCAATTGCTCGAACCAGTCAGCCACCGTCGAAAATTTCGCCAGTGCGTCGCGCTTCAGGGTCTCGATGTACAGATTGTCCGCGGCGGCTTCATCATCATCTTCGTCACCCTGATCCTCGCCGAAGACCGCATCGCCGTCGCTGCTTTCCTCCGCGACCACATCAATGTCATCCGTCTCCACCGCAACTGGATCAATCATGCCATCGACGAACTCTTCGATGGGAGTGGCGCCACTGGCAACAGCGTCAGCGATTGTCAGTATGTCCGCAATCGTTGTCGGGCACGAAGAGATGGCCCGGATCATGTCGTTGCGGCCCTCTTCAATGCGCTTCGCAAGTGCGATCTCGCCGTGACGGGTGAGGAGTTCAGTGGCGCCCATCTCGCGCATGTACATGCGCACGGGATCGGTAGTGCGGCCGAATTCCGCATCCACGCTTGAGATTGCCGCCGCGGCCTCTTCCTCGACCTGCTCGTCGGACGAAACTGCGATCGCATGATCGTGCATCAGCACGGACTCGGCGTCCGGAGCCTGCTCGAATACGGCGATGCCCATGTCGCTGAAGGCTCCGATCACGTTCTCGATCGCGTCCGGTTGAGCGAGCCGCTCGGGCAGGCAGTCGCTAATTTCCCCACGAATGACGAACCCGCGCTCATGTCCCAGCTTGATCAGCGTGCGCAGGCCCGAGCGGCCATCGTCGTTTTCTCCGGCGGACTCATCCGGTCGTGCGGCGATCGCGCCGAGCGCACGTGCGTGTGCGCTCGTCCGGCGTGAACCGGTCCCCGGTAAAACTGTTCCGACTGCGTCGGCCGTACGTGCGCGACCCGTAACGGCAATGTCGGCGTGTTCATTATTCACATTGACGTTGTCCGGCACCACGGACAGTGTCTGCTTCTTCACGGCCTTCTTCGTCACGCGGTCGCTCCTTTGAATATGACGTCAGGACTTCGCATGCTGTTGACGTGATAATATCATTATCATTTGCTACTACTTGCCTGATGTGTATGTCCCGGATGGCTGGTCGTCCTGCCGCAGGTCGATGGTCCCGGTGACCGGACGTTCCTGTCCGACCGGAAGCCGGGGACATACCAAGGCCGCCGGTCAGGCGCGAAGGCGCCGCGATGAAGATCATTGCAACGCGGCCGACGGGCCGAAGAACCGAAGAACCGAAGAACCGCACACAAACATCGTCCAGACTGCCGCATGGATCACTCTCACGCGTCCTTCGACGCTTACATGAAATTTCTTGCCGGACCATCCGCAGACGGTGCGCCCCTGGTGCTGGAAACCGAGCATGCGCTGTCGCTGCACTTCGATCTGCTGGCCACGCAGAGCTTCATGTCGCGGCGCGACCCCGACAGGCTGGTGCTCGGCTATACCCGGACGATGATGGGATTCCTTCTGCTGCAGCCGGCGCCCGCCAGGATTTCCATGATCGGCCTGGGCGGCGGGTCGCTGGCCAAGTACTGTTACCGGCATCTTCCGGAAACAAGGATAGTGGCCATCGAAATTGATCCCGAGGTAATCGCGTTGCGCAACACTTTTCACATTCCGCCCGATGACGAGCGACTCGAAGTGATCTGCGCGGACGGGGTCGAATACGTCAAGGACAACGATGCACACCCGGACGTGATTCTGGTCGATGGTTTTCTGGCGCACGGCATGCCTGTGCAACTAGGCAACGCCGTCTTCTACTCGGCTTGCCATGCGCGGCTTGCAGACAATGGCGTGCTGGTCGCCAACTTCATTGAAGACGATCCCCATATTCCTTACTACCTGGAAGAGGTCCGTTCGGCGTTCGGTGAGTCGCTTTCCATTTTCATGGCCGAGGACAGTTGCAACTACACGCTGTTTGCCTGGAAGGGCTCGCCAAGGCTTCCCTCCCGGGACACGTTGCTCGCGCGTGCACGCGCCCTGGCTACGGTACATCCCCTGAACTTGCTCGCGACGGCGCGTCGCCTGAAGAAAGGCACGGGGCTCGCTTTGGACTGGACATCCAGGCAGAAACTGACCGGCTGACGTACGCCTGATTTGTGCGGCCTGACTGCAAGCGCCGCGTCGCGCAGAGCAGATCTGCTTTCAGCGCCAGGCGGCGCATTTCACAACCCGCATTGCCGTTTCAACCTCGGCGACGATACATCGTCGCGCGCACCCGAAGATTGGTGATCTACCGGCACGCTGCAAGGGAGCTAGCGTGAAAGATTACCTGGGTGCAAGCCGGCGGCGACCTCCCCGGAGGAGCACTTCGTTGACCTGAAGCAGGTCTGGTTCACGCAGTTTTCCGACGTGCCCGGGCACCAATGGCGCTCTTTGTCCTGTAGGTGACGCCATGCTGCTCAAGGTATTCGCGAATCAGTTGCCGCACTACCTGTGAGGGTGTCAAATCCTGTGCTGCGCACAGCTTTTCGAACGCCTCCTTCTTCACAGGATCAATCAGAATTGTGAGTCGAGCGCTTTTCGTTTCCATGACGTGGGCAAAAATCGGAGTATGTTAATTGAATTATAATACATCGCGTAGCCCAAGTCATCCTCGTGACGCCACGGGCGCACCACGCGCCGTCGATTCCTGAATCGCTCACCCCTATGCGGCCGATGAGCGGTTGAGAAGCACTTCGAGGGGCAGGCGACGCCTCGAGGTTAACCTGCCGCCCTCGCACGCAGGTAGTTCTGGCCGGCCTGGGTAATCGAAACGGCGCCCCGCCCGTTCGCTGGGACCGATACAAACCCTGCGTTACGCAGTTCCTGCGCGACCGACCAGTTCAGGGCGGGCGCGTCGCGGCCGTACCACTGCCGGGCCAGACCTTCAAGCGCCCAGATGGCCGCATGGGTCAAGGTACCGCTTTCGGTGTCGCCTCGTACTGTCATCGTCCTTCCTTGAGAATGCGCCTGTTTGAAAAGGCACGGAACGTGCGCGTGGCGCCGTCTGCACAAGGCGGACAAATTCGCTTAACACGCCTGCTCATATCGATTCCAGTTAAATTTCTTGCCGTACTCGATACGCGTGGCCGTCGCATGAAGATTCACTGCGTGTCCGGGCGCGAGCACGCGCGCCCGGTCGAGCATCGCCGCAAAGGATGGAGCCTCTGCGACTCCTTTCCACGCAAAGACGGTGACGTTGTGCTCACTACCTTCCGATGGCGCCAGAGTCACCGCGGTCGCGAAGACTTCCCTGAGCGAGCGCAGGTAGCGATGAAAGTCCGGTTCGTCCGTCACCAGATTGGCCACCAGTACACCGTCATCGCTCAACCGGCGACGACAGGCTTCATAGAACGTCCTGCTGCCCAGCTCGGCGGGCAGGCCATCGGCATTGAAGCCGTCTACCAGCAATACGTCGGGCCGGTGATCCTGAGTAGTGACAAACTGCGCGCCATCCGCGCAAACCACGCGGAACCGCTCGTTGTCGCGCGGCACGTGAAACCGGTCACGCAGCGCGATCACCTCCGGATTGATTTCGACCGCGGTAATAGCGGTATTCGGCAAATGACGGTAGCAGTATTTCGCCAGCGACCCGCCACCCAGGCCGATCATCGAAATGCGGCGCGGGGACGGCCGGAACAGCAGAAAACCCATCATGGTCCGCGTGTAACCCAGTGCAAGGGCGTAGGGATCGTGCCGCAACATCGTGCTCTGGACCCCGCGTGCATCAAAGTACAGTGAAACCACCTGGTCATTCTGTATGACCAGCGGCTTGCTTGCCTTCCTCTTTCTTTTCATGTGCCTGGTCGAAAACGAGCCGATGCTTGGCCAATCGTGTCTTTGACATCGGGCGGCCGACAGGATTCCTGCGCACGCAGGATGGCCGAAAGCGCCTCAAGCGCCACGATTTCGTCAGGACCGGCCGCCAGAATGCGCACGGGCGTGCCTGGTCTCGCCCGAAGCGACATGACAGACATGACATCCTTGGCGTTGACGGACCGGCCGTTCGCCATGCAGATGATATCGCTGGCAAACCGGGCGGCACCGACCGCAAGCCTTGCAGACTCGTGCCCGTTCAAGCCCCACCGCCCGCCAACCTGAATCAATACCTCGACCAACACGCTCCCCTTTGGGCGTAATTCGTAACTCGGGACTACGCCCCCGTCCGGTTGCGCTCAGTGCATCGAACTTGCGATGGCCTTCGCAAAGAAAGCGCGCAGCAGTGGATCCCACGTTTCATCCCGCAACGCAATTTCGATCGTACCGAGCCGCCTCATTTCCCGATCCAGATACACCGCGCGAAGCGATTTTGGACGCGGTGGGCCAACAAAGAACTGACCGTCATCGTCCAGAAACAGACACGGCCTTTGCCTGTATCGCGCGCCAGATAACGAGACCGCGTCCTGAACGTGGCGCGCCGATTCCTTCTGGTAGACGAAGATGACGTTGACCCCGCTTTCTTCCAGGCGGTCGCAGATGTCGGAAAACCGGTACAGCATCTGGAATCCGCGTTCGCCCGCCTTGCCCACACCGACGACGATCAGCCCGTGACGGCCCATCACGTCCCGCAAAAACAGATGTGTGTAGTCATGGGACAGCAGCGGAACACTCGCGTCAATCACCTCGACCTCCCTGCCGAGCGCCGGCATACCCCCCGTCTTCGCGCAAACTCAACGCGACGCGACCAGCAGGCTTCTCGCCCAAGGATGCAATATTATTACCATTTCAACATAAGTCAATGATAATTTCATTATCATAGTTGACAGCTTTCAGCCGGGAACAGTCCCTCCCCCTTCGTTTTCCGCGTTTGCAGCCTAACGATCGAGGCGATAGACCCGCGCACGCAGATCGTCGAGGAGGGGCACGATGGCCAGCACGATCAGCACGGCCGCCAGCGGCACCGTCGAGGCGTATCCAATGTGCTTGAATCCCATCGCTCCCGTGAAGCCGCCGACAAAGAACATGGCCAGCATTGTCCCGTGCACTTTCAGCTTTGCCCGATTGGCCTGCACAAACGGCGCGCTGGACTCGACCCTGGAGGAGTTCCAGTAAGTGAGCTTGCCAAGCTCGATGCCGATATCCGTGACAATTCCCGTCATGTGTGTGGTACGGATTTCCGCACCCGACAGTTTTGTGATCATCGCGTTCTGCAAACCCATGATGAAACACAGGAGCACGACGGTCGCCGGCACGAACAATGTCTCCCACAAGGCGAGATGACTGCCGAGCAGACCAAAACAGAGCAGCAGGACGGCCTCGATCAGCAACGGCGAAGCGTACTGACTATGCAGTCGGCGGCGTCGCCCCCAGTTGACGAGCACAGCGGAACTGGCGGCACCCAGCAGGAACGAGATCAGCGATCCGATACCTGCGAGGACCAGTGAGAGGTCGCCCAGCGCGGCCTGGTCGGCAATCGCGGAGACCACGCCGCTCATATGGGACGTGTACTGCCTGACGGCCAGAAAACCGCCGGCGTTGATCGCACCGGCCACGAACGCCAGCGAAAAACCAAGCTGCCTGTCGGCCCCGGTACTCCGGTTCTTTCCCGTCAGGCTCCGGAAATAGTCTGCTGGCATCAGGTATCGAGTCATAGGTTCGCGTATCCGAACCGCGCTTCGGCGTAAGCGGGGACCGGCGCAGCAAGCTGGCTTCTGAGATTCCGCACGCAGACGAAACCCCGTATTCCCGACGCCTTGAACGAACACGGCGCGCCCTGCGCGCCTGTCGGCGGATCATCACGTATGGAACCGGATCAATAAAGCTGCTAGTATGATAACGTCATTATCATCAATTGGTAACCAGATGTTCCTCGCCAGATAACTCCGTTCCGGAAGAGGGCGATGCGCAGGAACGCCCCGGTTATGGAACCCGTTTCGGGATATCCTTCATCCGACGTACTAGCCGTTGAACAAGACATCTGACTGCGCCGGAGACAACACCGATGGAACATTTGCTGGTCGTCCATTTCGTGCTGCTGGTGGTTGCGGGCTGGTTGGCCGTTGGGGTCCTGGGACTCGCGAACCTGCACCGCACGCGCGTGGTGGCGCATGGCCTGTTTCCACTCGGTGCCGTATTCGGTCTGCTTCTGTGCGGACTGGGCCTGGCCGGCGTTTTCTCGAATCCCCAGCAAACCGTCCTGCCGCTCGGGTTGCCGGACCTGCCGTTCCATCTGAGGCTCGACGGCCTGTCGGCGTATTTCCTCACCGTGCTCGGCGTGGTGAGCACGGGCGTAAGCGCGTTCTCCGCCGGCTATTTCCGCAAGGGCGAGGGCACGCCGCCCGGCCTGCTGTGCTTCGAGTATCACGTGTGCCTCGCGAGCATGGCGGTGCTGCTCGTCGCAGACGACGCGTACTGTTTCATGGTTGCGTGGGAGACGATGACGCTGTCGGCGACCTTCCTCGTGATGACCAATCACCGCATCGCCGAAATCCGCCGGGCAGCCTGGCTCTACTTCCTGATCTCCCACGTCGGCGCGCTGGCGCTCCTGCTGTGCTTCGGCCTGTTGCAGGCCAATACCGGCAACTACACGTTCGCCAACATGCGTCAGCAGCATCTGGACGTGTTCTGGGCATCCATCGCGTTTCTGCTGGTGCTGTTCGGTTTCGGCACCAAAGCCGGCATTTTCCCGCTGCACGTCTGGCTGCCTGAGGCTCATCCCGCCGCGCCGTCGCCGGTATCGGCCCTCATGAGCGGGTTCGTCCTGAAGGCGGGCCTCTACGGCGTGCTGCGCACGGTGTTCGATCTGCTGCACGTGCAGATTGCGTGGTGGGGCGTGCTCATGCTGATACTCGGACTCTTCACTGCCCTGTTCGGCGTTGTGTTCAGCGCCATCCAGACGGACATGAAGCGGCTGCTCGCGTACTCGTCGATCGACAACATCGGCCTGATGTTCGTAAGCATGGGACTGGCGATCCTGTTTCGCGCGTACGGAATGAGCGCGCTGGCCGCCTTGTCGTTGACGGCGCTGCTCTACCAGATCGCCAGCCACGCGACATTCAAGAGCCTGCTGTTTCTCGGGACGGGTTCCGTGCTCCATGCGACGGGCGAGCGCAATCTCGGGCGTCTGGGCGGCCTGATCCGATTCATGCCGTGGACAGCGTGGGCCACTCTCGTGGGCGCGTTTGCCAGTGCGGGCCTGCCGCCGTTGAGCGGCTTCGTCTCCGAATGGCTGCTGCTGCAGAGCTTTCTGTTCACACCCGGTTTGCCGGACCCGTTCCTGAACATGGTGGTTCCGGTCGTCGCCGCGCTGATCGCTCTCGTGGCCGCGCTCGCGGGCTACACGATGGTCAAGTTCTTCGGCATCATCTTTCTCGGCCAGCCTCGCGAGGCGAAGTTACGCGATGCACGGGATGCAAGTCCGTGGGAGCGCGTCGGCTTCGTGTGGCTGGCGGCGATCTGCGTGCTGCTCGGGTTGCTGCCGGTGCAGTTTGTGATCGTTCTGGACCGCGTCACGCAGATGCTGGTCGGTGCGGGCATCGGCCAGGCCGTCGCAAGGAATGGCTGGCTGCTGCTCGCGCCCACGAGCGTAGATCGGGCCAGCTACATGCCGGCGGTTTTCCTGCTGTTCTTCTTTGCCTGTTGTGGGCTCGCGTGGCTGCTGGTACGCCGTCTTTATCATGGGCGCCTGCGGCGTGCGGCCCCCTGGGCCTGTGGCTTTCCGTTCGTGAACGCGCGCATGCAGGACACGGCAGAAGGGTTCGGGCAGCCGATCCGCGAAATCTTCGCGCCTCTGTTCAGGATCGACCGGCGGCTGCCCTCTCCATTCGACCCACAACCTGCGTACAGCGTCACCGTGACGGATCGCGCGTGGACCCTGATTTATGAGCCGATCGAGCGGCTGGCCAAGCGCCTCGCGGCACTGGCCGGGTTGCTCCAGACAGGCCGCATCGCGGTCTATCTGATGCACAGCTTTCTCGTGCTGATCGTGCTGCTGATGCTGGTGAGACGATGATCACGCTCTCCGGATTGCTCTCCCAGGGGCTGGAAATCCTGCTCGCACTGGCGGCGGCGCCCTTGTTGACGGGCTGGGTCAACATGTGCCGCGCCAGGTTGCAGAACCGCCGGGCGCCGAGCATCTGGCAGCCCTACCGGATGCTTCACAAGCTGTTCAACAAGGAGTCGGTCGTCGCCGACCACGCCAGTCCGATATTCCGCGGGGCGCCGTATGTTGTCTGGGCGTGCATGACGCTCGCGTGCGCGATCGTGCCGACGCTTTCGACCGACCTGCCGCTGTCGCCGGCGGCCGACGCAATCGCGCTGGTGGGTCTCTTCGCGCTGGCGCGCGTGGCCATCTCGCTGGCCGCGATGGATGTCGGCACCGCGTTCGGCACGCTCGGCGCGCGCCGCGAAATGCTGGTGGGCTTCCTCGCGGAGCCTGCGTTGCTGATGGTGCTGTTTTCGGCGTCGCTGATCACGCGGTCGACCTTGCTGACCACCATCGTCGCCACGCTCAGCCATCGCGAACTGGCAATCTATCCGAGCCTCGCGTTCGCGGGGATCGCATTCACGATGGTGTCGCTCGCAGAAAACGCGCGCCTGCCGGTCGACAACCCGACCACGCACCTCGAACTGACGATGATCCACGAGGCGCTGATCCTCGAGTATTCCGGCCGGCATCTCGCGCTGATGGAATGGGCCGCGAGCCTCAAACTGTTCGCGTACTCCTGCATCGGCCTCGCCTTGTTCATTCCGTGGGGCATCGCGGAGGCCGGCAATCCGATGGCGCTGCTGCTCGCCATACCCGCGCTCTTCGTCAAGTTGCTGGTGGGGGGCGCGGCGCTCGCGGTGGTCGAGACGACCAACGCGAAGATGCGCATTTTCCGCGTGCCGGAGTTTCTCGCGACAGCGTTCCTGCTGGCCGTCATCGGGATGCTCGTTCACTTTCTGCTGGGGGCGTGAATGCACGGCTTCGCGACGCAGATCATCAACTTCCTGGCCGCCATCCTGCTGTTGCTGTCGTTCGCGATGCTCAGCCAGCGGCGTATCCTGTCGCTGATTCATCTCTACACGCTGCAGGGACTGACGCTCGTGTCGGCCAATCTGATTCTGGGATTCGTCACCGCCGACACGCACCTCTATATCTCCGCACTGCTGACGCTCGTGCTCAAGGTCGGCCTGATTCCCTGGATCCTTCACCGGCTCGTGCTGCGGCTGAACGTCAAGACGGATGTGGAGTCCCTCCTCAATATTCCCGCCACCCTTCTGATCGGCATCGTGCTCGTGGTCGTCGCGTTCAATGTCGCGTCGCCGATCAGCCAGCTCGCCTCGTCGGTCGCGCGCGGCACGCTCGGCATCGCACTCGCCTGCGTGCTGCTGTCGTTCATGATGATGATCACACGCGCCAAGGCGATCCCTCAGGTGATCGGCTTTCTGTCGATGGAAAACGGCCTGTTTTTTGCCGCTGCCGCTGCAACGAACGGCATGCCGATGATCGTCGAACTCGGCGTCGGACTCGATGTACTGGTAGGCATCCTGATCCTCGGCGTGTTCATGTTCCAGATCCGCGAGCAGTTCGACAGTCTGGACATTCATCACCTTGAAAAACTAAAAGATGACTGAAGCCTGGGTACTGCTGCTCGTTTTCGGAATTCCGCTTTTCGCGGGCGCCTGTCTGGCGCTCGTGGGCCAGCATCATGTCGCCGCGGAGCTCAACGTCGGCTTCAGTTTCCTGACCTTTGCCGCCGCCATGCTGCTCGCCGTGCAAACCGTGGCGCACGGGCCCGCGTTCGCGCTGGGCAAGCTGTTCTTCGTCGATCCGCTGAACGTGTTTCTGGTCGCACTGACGGCCTTCGTCGGCTGGACCACGTCGATCTTTTCAAGGCCGTACATGCGCATCGAGCGTAACCGCGGCAAGATGACCGCGCCTCGCATGCGCCTCTACCACAGCATGTACCAGTTGTTCATCTTCGCGATGCTGCTCGCGCTGCTCACCAACAACATGGGCATCCTCTGGGTGGCCATGGAAGCCGCCACGCTCGCGACGGTGCTGCTGGTCAGCGTCTATCGCACCGCGGCGAGTCTCGAAGCCGCGTGGAAGTATTTCATCCTGTGCGGCGTCGGCATCGCGCAGGCGCTGTTCGGCACGATCCTCCTCTATCTCGCCGCGAGCCGGCAGCTCGGCGGCGGCGATGCGCTGCTCTGGACCAGCCTGAACGCAGTCAAGGGGAGCCTCGACCCGACCATCATTTCGCTCGCGTTCGTGTTTCTGCTGATCGGCTACGGCACCAAGGTCGGCCTCGTGCCGATGCACAACTGGCTGCCCGATGCACATGCCGAAGGCCCGACGCCGATTTCAGCGGTGCTGTCCGGGCTGCTGCTCAACGTCGCGCTGTATGCCGTGCTGCGCTGCAAGGTGCTGGCCGACGGCGCACTCCGGAACGGCCTGCCGGGCAACCTGCTGGTCGGCTTCGGGCTGCTCTCGGTGCTGGTCGCGACCTTTTCGCTGTTCCGGCAGAAAGACGTCAAGCGGCTCTTTTCGTATTCGTCGATCGAACACATGGGTCTGATGACGTTCGCCTTCGGGCTCGGCGGTCCCATTGCGACCTTTGCAGGTCTGCTGCACATGACGGTGCATTCGCTCGTGAAGTCGGCCATCTTCTTCACCGTCGGGCATGCGGCCCAAAAGGCCGGCACCCAGGCGATCGACGACATCCGCGGCCTGTTGCGCGTGAGCCCAACCGTTGGGTGGGGCATGATGCTAGGCGCGCTCGCGATCCTGGGCATGCCGCCATTCGGCGTCTTCGCGAGCGAGTTCCTGATCCTGACCACCGCGATGAGCAAACTCCCGTGGGCCACGCCCTTCCTGTTGCTCGCGCTTGCTGTGGCGTTCGCGGCCATCTTCGTGCGTGTGCAGGGCATGGTGTTCGGCGACACGACGGCCAAAGTTCTCGAACACCCGCCGGCGTTGCTGCCCGTGTTCGTCCATCTCGGCGTCGGGTTGATGCTGGGACTCTACATTCCGCCCTATCTTGCTACGTGGTATCGGCAGGCGGCGGCCATGATCGCGGGGTGACACATGCGCATCGAGGCACTCGGGCTTCCCAAACTGATTCGCCTGTCCGCGTTTGCGGGCAGGTCCTCGGCTTTTCTCGCACGGGTCGATCATGATACGTGGACCCGCACCGCCGGCACCGTGCGCGAGGCGGGTGGCCGTCTGATCTCCCTGTGGGGGGCCGACGAAACGGCAGGCACATTCGTCATCTCGGCGGCTTATGCGCTGGAAGACGGCATCCTGTGGCTTCAGTCGCCTGCAGGCGATGCGCATGAGAACGGATACCCGGATCTGTCGACCGTCTTTGCCTGTGCGGCCCGTATGCAACGCGCCGTCTACGATCTGCTGGGACTGCGCGCGATCGGCGCCGAAGATACGAGGCCATGGCTGAACCATGGTAACTGGCCTGCCGACTACCATCCGCTGCAGAAGCTGTCTTCCAGGGCCGAACGGTTCGAATCGCAGGAGGCGGACTATCCGTTCGTGCCGGTCGCCGGGGACGGCGTCCACGAGATCGCGGTGGGCCCGATCCACGCAGGCGTGATCGAGCCGGGACACTTCCGCTTCTCGGTCGTCGGTGAAAAAGTGCTGCGGCTCGAGGAGCGGCTCGGTTACGCGCACCGGGGCATCGAAAAGCTGTTCGAGCAAACGCCTCTGTTGCTCGGGCATCGTCTGGCGGGAAGAATCGCCGGGGATTCTACTGTCGCGTTCTCGTGGGCGTACTGCATGGCGGCCGAACGGGCACTCGAGGTCCAGATTCCGCCACGCGCGCAGTGGCTACGTGCGCTGTTGCTCGAGCGTGAGCGCATTGCCAACCACCTCGGCGATCTGGGTGCGCTCGGCAACGATGCCGGCTTCACGTACGGGCTGGCCGCGTTTTCTCGCCTGAAGGAAGACTGGCTGCGCCTGAACGACCGGGTCTTCGGACACCGCTGTCTGATGGATCAGATCGTTCCTGGTGGCGTGGCAACGGAGATCGATCCGCGTTTCATCACTGCAATAGAGACGCAGTGCGATCAGATCGATGCGCAGGTCCGCGTGATGCAACGCATCTACGACGATCAATCGGGACTGCAGGATCGCTTCGCGGGCTCAGGGGTACTCTCCGCCAGCGTGGCAGAGCACTTCGATGTATGCGGACTGGCCGGGCGTGCCAGCGGGCGGAAAATCGACGTACGTGTCGATCATCCTTACGCACCCTATCATGAGGTTCAGGTGCAGATGGTCAGCGACGAGCGCGGCGACGTGGCGGCCCGCGTCGCGGTCCGTTTCGGCGAGATCTATGAGTCCATCCGGCTGATCCGCACCCTGCTTACGGATCTGCCGGGCGGAGCGATTGTCTCCGGGATTGAACACGGGAGCCCGTCATCCTGTGGCGTGGGCTGGATCGAGAGCTGGCGGGGCGATGTGCTGGTCGCCATCGAGACGGGAGCCGACGGGACCCTTGCGCGCTGCCACTGTCATGACCCGTCGTGGCAGAACTGGCCGGCCCTGGAACACGCGATCATCGGCAATATCGTTCCCGATTTCCCGCTGATCAATAAGTCGTTCAATCTGAACTACGCGGGACACGACCTGTAATGTGGCAACTTCTCAAACAGATCGCGACAACCGGCACGCCGGTTCAGCGCGTGCCCGAAGGCGATGACGCATGGCGGACCGAAAGCCACCGGATCCAGCAGGACATACTCGACGTGCTCGGCCGGGCGCTGTGCATTCGCGAGATCGATGCGGGCTCCTGCAATGGCTGCGAGCTGGAAATCCATGCGCTCAACAATCCGTACTACAACGTCGAGGGTCTGGGTATCCGGTTCGTCGCGAGCCCTCGCCATGCCGACATGCTGCTGGTCACGGGCCCGCTCACACTGAACATGAAGGAAGCGGTATGGCGGGCCTACGAGGCAACGCCGCATCCGAAGCTGGTGGTCGCGGTCGGCGAGTGCGCCTGCACGGGCGGTATCTTCAAGGAGAGTTACGCCGTGTGCGGGCCACTGTCGAGTCTGCTGCCTGTCGACGTCACGATCCCGGGTTGTCCGCCGCCCCCCATCGATATCCTGAGGGGTATTCTTGTCGCGCTTCGTGCGAAACACGCAACCTCTCCGCGCGATGATCACGACCCGGGATGAGCGCGCGCGACGATGTACGTCTGGGGCGGAGAAGGCTTTGATTCAGTCGATGGCGTGCTGGCTTCCGCAACACGGCCCGCACCGGTCTGCGTCGGCTCCCGGACGACGAGAACCGGGATCTGGCAGTGCGTCAGCACCTTCAGGGTCTCGCTGCCGAGCAACAAGGCGCGCATACCGCCTCGGCCGTGGGACGCCATGACGATGAGATCACAGTTTCGTTGCGCTGCAACGCTGATAATCGCCTCGTAAGGGTGAGCGTGGTTCCTGGTCTCCGTATCGCACTCGACGCCAGCCTGGGTGGCCGCTTTTGTGACGACCATGAGGTAGTCATCCGCATGCTGTCGGGTAACCTCAATGAACCGTTCCTCGGTGTCCGCGATCATTTCGGTGCCATACGCCAGGACATGGAATTCCGGGATGACGTGGAGCCCCGTGAGTTTGGCTTCATTTTCTCTCGCGAGCGTCACCGCCATCTGGATCGCGGCTTCGGAGAGGGCCGACCCGTCAGTCGGCACCAGCAGATGCTTGAACATACGTTTCTCCCTGCGGCCAGACCTGTTCGTCTTGATGTCCTGACCAGCGCCCGCCGCTTGAGCCAATCACACCGGAATCAAGACAACTTCTTTCAGTATAGTCAGCTTTATGAAGCGTGGCGGGCCGGCTATTTCTATGACAAAGTGCCGCGTGCCGACCTTATCGAATCTTCCCGAAAACGTGCAATGACACCCATCAAGTTCATTCTCCGCTACACGGCAGTGCCGTTCATGGCAATTGTCGCCGTCGTATCCTGGGCCTCACTTCACTCGTCCGCCGAAATCGACGCCCGACAGTACGCGGCACTATCAGGCGCCTATGCCAGCTTCCCGGTGGATCTCCGGCGTGATATCGGGCAAGCGCTGCAATCGGGGAAGCTGAGCAAGTGGGATTACTCGTCGCTGGTACGGGAATCGCTCGACGACGGCGTTGTTCTCGACTGGCCGTCGGCCGATAAGGAAGACGTTGCTACCGAACGGGAAAAGCTGACCGCACTCGTCAGGGCAGACCGACTCTGAGCCGTGCGGCTCACCGAGGTTCCGGGATAAGCGCGCCGAGGTCAGCATTGCGGCCCGCCCCCCCGAAGATCGAACGCCTCGATCACGAGACTCCCCGGCCCAGGAGTTTCGCGCTTGACCTTTTATATGCCCGGCAACACTGGGTAAGGTTCAGTATGGTCTTCCACCCGCTTCACTCCGGGAATGCTTTCTGCCGCCACGCGAACGGCCTGGACCGCCTCCATCGAATGAAAGATGCCCCATAGGTGGACAACACCATCGATCACGACGATGTTGCGCCCGGCAAATGCCCAATTGTGGCCAGTCATTTCACCCATCAGCGTCGCACGAATCTCCCGATCCGAGAGGGCCACCTCCGGCGCCCGCTCTTCGGGAATGCTGGCCAATGCCTGCACAAGATTCGCGCGGCTGACGATGCCCACAAGATGACCCGCCCTTGTCACAGGAACACGTTTGATACGCCGCCTCTCCAGGATGTTGGCTACTTCGCTCAGCGGCGTGTCTTCGTCTACAGAGATGACCGGGGTGGTCATCACGTCTTGAACTTTTAGTGCATGCGTCTTGATGTAATCCCTGGCGTCATTGCTTGACGAAAAAAGATCGAGCCACCAGGAGCGCCGGCGTTGATCGGTGCCGAGCTCTTCCCGGCGCAGCAGATCGCCTTCGCTGATCATGCCTACGACATGTTCTGCCGCGTCGATTACCGGCGCGCCGCTGATTCCCTTGTCCACCAGCATCCTGGCAACCTCGCTCACGGTCATGTCAGGTTTGGCGGATACGACGTTACTGGTCATTACATCTGATGCACGCATGGCGAGACTCCTTCGCTGTTTCGGTTGGTGTCTTTGTTCACACTACGTCCATAACGGCCGGTATTTTTTGATGTGGATCAGCGCTGACACCGATATAAGCCGGTTGCGTACAGCGAGATGAGGCCATCGGGCGAACCGCTTCCACGCTCGACGCCCCTACCCGCGCCAGTTGCCGCGCGCCCCGCACGCCCTTTCACGCGCCTAAAGCGAGAGCGTCTTCGCCATCTTGAGCTGCACCCATACCATGCCTTCGCGCAAACCGGCGAGCACCGCTTCGCGTTCGGTGGGGAAAATACCGCTGTGTGTGAACTCGTGATGGAAAACGCCTTCCGGCGCATTGTGGTTGAGCTGGATCGAGCAACAGAAGCCGTCAGCCGTCTGATGCGTCACCACCGACACCGACCAGTCGTTGTCGCAGACGCTCCCCGAAAGTGCCATGAGTGACTCCTGATTTTTTCGGCCGCGCAAAGCCGATGCCGCCCCAAAGAAGCGCGCCCGGCCCCGCGCCGCAAGTTAGCCTATCGTCAGATAGTCGACGACCGTGTGCACGCCCGGCGCCGACCATGCCGCTCCGCGTACGGCCGATCGCTCGGCGGCGGAGTCGACCTTGCCGGTCAACGTGACGGTGCCTTCGTGCACCTTGATCTCGATGTGTTTCGCTTCACGCTCGGCGTGCCGTTGCAATGCCTGGCTAATCTGATCGCCGATATCCTGGGCGGCGGCGTCGCCGCCTATCCGGATCAGGTTCGACACACCCGTGACGCCCCGCATGTGCGCGACGGTGCGCATTGCAACATGGCTCCGATAAGCCCAATCCACCTCGCCGCTCAACGTCACCCAGCCTTTCTCGACCTGCACCTTGACGGTCTCCTCGGACAGACCGACGGTCCATCGCAGGATCGTGCGAACGGCGTTGGCGATATCTTCATCGGTCCGTACGTCTGTGTGCAGGAGGCGAACGTCCATTTCCACGACGACCGCCTTCACGCCGGCCACCCGCTGCGCGGCCTTTTCAGCCGCGAGTTTCTCCGCGTAGCTGGTTGGGTGTCCGGACAGCGTCACCACACGGTCGCGCACTTCGACACCGATGTCCGTGATGTCGACCGCCGGATCCCACGCCAGCTCGTCCTCGACCTGCCCTTTCAGTTCCATGTCCGATTTCATTGTCCGCTCCTTGATGGCCTGTAAAGATGCAACCGCGCCGGGACGTGCAGCTACCAGCCCGGCGCGGCGTCAATCACGCGATCGGCAGACGCTTGCGCTCGGAAGCCGCCTTCTTGGGCAGCGTCAACGAGAGGACGCCGTCCTTGTACTCCGCAGCCGCCGTGGCTTCGTCGATCTCGCTCGCGAGCGAAAACGACCGGCTGACCGCGCCCGAATACCGCTCGCGCCGAATCACGCGCTCGCCCTCCTTCAGTTCCTGATTGCGTTCCACCTTGGCGCTGATCGATACGAGGTTGCCGTCGATTTTCACGTCGATATCGTCCTTTTCGACACCCGGCAGTTCGGCCTTCACTGCGTATGCGGTATCGCTTTCCGTCACGTCGACCTTGATGTCGGCCAGCGGTGCATCGCCGCCCGCGCCACGCAGCGGGCGGAACAAGCCCTGAAAGAGTTCCGACATGGGTTCAAGCTGAAACGGGTCAAAACGGGTCAAGTTGCTCATCGTGTACCTCCTTGATTCATCCATGAACGTCATGGACATTGGACTGCATTGAGTGGCTCGGCCGCATTGCTCGCCCGGCCTCGCCGCTCTCCTGAACAGCCCGTCGAATCTCTCCGCGCAAGCGGCGCTGTCTACGCGACCTCGATGATGACCTTTAGCGCATGCGTCTCGGCCGCACGGCCGTCATCGCATATGCATGCCGCCGTTGATGGCGAAGTCCGCGCCAGTGACGAAACCCGCGTCGTCCGAACAGAGAAACGCGACGAGCGCCGCGACCTCGTCAGGTTGACCGAGCCGGCCGACCGGTATTTGCGGCAGGATTCTGGCGTCCATCACGTCCTTGGGAATCGCGGCGGTCAGCGCTGTCGCCAGATAACCGGGCGACACCGTGTTGACCGTCACGCCATGTTTCGCGACCTCCAGCGCCAGCGACATCGTGAAGCCGTGAATGCCGGCCTTGGCCGCCGCATAGTTGGTCTGACCGAACGCGCCGCGAGCGCCGTTCACCGAGCCGATGTTGACGATGCGCCCGAACCGTTGCTCGACCATCCCTTTCAGCAACGGTTTGGTCATATTGAACAGTGAATCGAGATCGGTGCGCAGCACCGCATCCCAATCGTCTTTGTTCATCCTGGCCAAGGTCGAATCGCGCGTGATGCCCGCATTGTTGACGAGCACGTCGACTGAGCCAAACTCCTTAAGCACGCGTTCTGCGCAATGCGCGCACGATTCGAAGCTGGTCACGTCCGCCTCGTACGCATGAAAACGGCGGCCGGCATCGCGTTCGTGCATGAGCCAGGTGGCGACATGGTCGTTGCGCTCGGAATGCGACATGGCGACGACCATGCCGGCGTCGTGCAGACGCCGGCTGATGGCGGCGCCGAGCCCGCCCATGCCGCCGGTGATGAAAGCAACTCGCTTAGCCGACATGGTGTTCTCCTTGCGCTGAACCGTTGAGTGCGAACTCCAGGTTCGCTCGATACGCATCAAGCGGCGTGGTGAATTCAGATGCCATGGTGCTCCTCCGGTCGTGGCCAGATGATTTGCCTAGGTACCGCACTCGTACCGCGCTCATCTCGCGGTCGAGTTCGCGGCAGCAGTCCGTTCAATGTAGGCGCCGCCGTCAGAGGCCGATTGATGTGTATCAAGCGTGCAGCGCGCCGCGGCAAAATGTGATCGGCCGCGCCGCTGAAGAACACTCAAGCCTCGGCAGGCGTTTCCCGAATCAACAACACGGGACATGGGGCGTGCCGCACGAAATGCTCCGCGACACTGCCGATCACCATGCGCCGCATGCCGCGCCGCCCGTGCGTGCCCATCACGACAAGCTCCGCGCCGCGCCGCTCGGCGCAGCGAGCGAGGCAACCGGCGATGTCCTCGGCGATGCCTTGCGTTTCGACGATCTCCGAATCACCCGCCACGCCGAGCGCCTGCATCTTCGCGCAAGCCTCGTCGAGGAAGCCGCGCCCGACCTGGCGCTCCGTGTCGGTCAGCAGATGCGGATCGCAGGCACCCGCATACGTGAACGCCCCAGACTGGTCCAGCACATAGACCGCCGTCAGCTTGCCGCCCGACAGTTTGGCCATCCGGATGCCCTCGTCCACCGCGCGCTTCGACGCTTCACTGCCGTCCACTGCCACCAGAATATTTGCGTACATGACGCCCTCCTCAAGGAGCGTTGGAAAAACGGCCACGGCGCCGCAGCGGAGGCAAGCTTGTCCGGCATCGCGTTCAACCCGGGCGTCGGTCGAGTTTGCGCTCGGCGACATCGAATGCGGCCCGTACCGCTATGTTCGGATCGGCGTTCAGGCAATGCTCGATCGGCACGAACTCCCCGTTGCGCATGATCAGGTCGAGCCGCGCGTCGAAAACCGGACAGCGGATGTCGGTGGCAGGCGCGCCTGTTCCGGCACCTCCCGGCCGTTCACGAATAGCTTCGATTGCCAGGTGACAGCCCGCGATAGACTTGCTGAACCGTTCGAGGCGCATCAGTTGCGTAGCCGCCTCGCCTTCGATCTGCGAGGTCCCGGCAAAGCCGAGATAGACGATTTGCATGCCGACACCCATCACTGTTCTCCCAGACATGCCGCGATTTCTCTGGTGAGGCCGGCTTCTTTCGCGACTCCAGGAAGATCGGCGGTACATCGTTGCCGGCAGGGTCCGACGACGCTGCCGATTCCATCGCTTTTTTGCGGAACTTCAGATTCATTCGCCGGGTGTGCGTGAGCGGTCGGGCGTGCCTCCCTGCGCAGTCAGGCCGTCGCGGTAGCGACGTATGACTGGCGGCATGATTGAATAATCGGCGCGAACGGCGCGGGGCAATTGACTTGTGTCAACGCATTGGCTAGCTGCGCGCTGGCCTGATACACACGGAAAATCAAGGGGTATTCCGCCGATGAAAGCGTCGGCTGCCATTTTTTAGATTTTCTATACGCGCGATATCGGGGCAATCAAGCGCGGGGCAATCAAGCGCGCGTTCGTGATCGGTGCTTGATCCAACTCAATCGGACCGCCGGCGCCGCGGGTATGTTGGACTAACATCCGCCGCGCGCCTCCGGGCGCCCCGCCTGCATCCGGACGGCGACGAACATGAAAAGGAATATCGACGTGCAAAACTCTGATCAGATTCCCGAACGAGCCCCTACCGCTGAAGTCGACAGCTACCGCGCAGAGGACGCCAGGTTCTACCTCGTCGGCGGCGGCATCGCTTCGCTGGCGGCAGCGGCCTTCCTGATCCGCGACGGGCACGTGCGCGGTTGCGACATCACCATTCTGGAAGCGCTCGGCAAGCCAGGCGGCAGCCTCGACGGCTCGGGTTCGGCGGAAAGCGGCTACGTCGTGCGCGGCGGCCGCATGCTCGAAAGCAAGTATCTGTGCACCTATGACCTGTTCTCGTCGATACCGGCGCTGGACGGCCGCAAAAGCGTGACACAGGAAATATTCGACTGGAACGAAACCATCAGAACCTCGTCGAGGTCGCGGCTCGTCAGGAATGGCAAACGCGAAGATTCACCCGCTTACGGACTGGATGAACAGCACCTGCTGACGCTGGGCCGCCTGTCGATCGAGCCCGAAATCATGCTCGGCAACAGCCGGATTTCCGATCACTTCGATTCGTCTTTCTTCGAGACCAATTTCTGGGTGATGTGGTGCACGACGTTCGCGTTCCAGCCCTGGCATAGCGTGGTCGAATTCCGCCGCTATCTGCTGCGCTTCGCGCATATGTCCTCCGGATTCAACCAGTTGCACGGCATCATGCGCACGGTCTATAACCAATACGACTCGATGGTCCGGCCGCTGCGCCGCTGGCTGGACGACCACGGCGTTGCGTTCCAGCCGAACACCCGGGTGATCGACCTGTTGTTCGACGAAACCTGCCTGGAGAACCGGGTTCGCGGCATCGTCTGCGAAACCGCCCATCAGCGCCTGGAGATACCGGTTGGAGCGGCAGACAAGGTCATCGTCACGCTCGGATCGATGACAGCCGGTTCCAGCCTGGGCGGCATGGATCACCCTGCGCCTTTGAATACCGTCGACAGCACGGGCGCCTGGGCCCTTTGGAAGACGATCGCCGCGGGCCGGTCCGAATTTGGCCACCCTGCCGTTTTCGCGGATCATATCGACGAGTCGAAGTGGCTGTCGTTCACGGTGACGTTGCGCGACCCGACGCTGTTCCGGCTGATCCGCGACATGACGGGAAATACGCCAGGTGAAGGCGGGCTGATTACCTTTGCGGAGTCGAGCTGGCTTGCCTCCATCGTGGTGCCGCATCAGCCGCATTTCATCGGCCAACCCGCGGACGTGCAGGTGTTGTGGGGCTACGGCTTGCGGGTCGACCAGCCCGGCGATTTCGTCAGGAAGCCGATGTCGGCCTGCACCGGCCGCGAAATTCTGACCGAAATCCTCGGCCATCTGCGGATCGAATCAGAAGCATCCCGCATTCTCGAGCGCGCCAACTGCATTCCGTGCATGATGCCGTTCATCACGAGCCAGTTCCTGCGGCGCAGCAAAGGCGACCGGCCGGACGTGGTGCCGGACGGCTGGCAAAATCTGGCATTCACGGGACAGTTCTGCGAGTTGCCCAACGATGTCGTCTTCACCGTCGAATACTCGGTACGCTCGGCGCAGAGTGCGGTGTACGCACTGCTTGGACTCGATCTTGCAGCACCCGAGGTCTACAAAGGCCAGCATGATCCGCGGATCGTGTACAAGGCGTTTTCGACGTTCGGGGATCGCTAGCGCTCACTGTGGCTCTGACTGTGCCGCGTCGTGATGGAACCGCGCGGCACGGTTGCACCGTTCAGACGCCGGCCGAGGCCCCCGCCGCGAGTTCCACGATATCGGCTGTGATCTCTTCCTGACGGACCTGCCGGTAGGTTTGCGTGAGTTCGGCAAGCGTTTCCTTCACATTGGCGCGCGCGGCCAGCATCGCGCGCATTCGCGCTTCGTTCTCGGCGGCGAACGACAGCATCAACGCCTCGCACAACTCGACATACACATAGGCTTCGACCAATCCGGCAAGCAGATGGTCGACGGGTAACGTGAGTAACGGCGGTTGGGCGCCCCGCACAACGGAAAACCGAGAAAAATCGAACGGAATCAGGCTGTGTTCGACGATCTCGCTATGCGCGGCGATGCCCGGGATGGCGTGAACGACCGAGACATGGGTCACGCTTCGATCGCCAAGACGGGTATAAAGCGCATCGGTGATCCGGCTGGCGAGCGCCGGCACGTCGTCGGCATGGGACGGCGCGGGGGAACGCCATGCAAACGGCAGCCGGCGTTCGTTTGCCACCATTTCGCCGCGCGTACCCACGAGCAGGAGTTCGCACTGCGCCGACGCCAGACGAGGCCGCGCGCGGTCAAGGATCTGCTCGTTGAACGAGCCGACGAAACCCTGCTCCGCGCAAAGCGCGATGACGATCCGCGCGCCGCGTTCCAGCACGCGCGCAGGTTCACCCGAAGCGTGGGCCAGCGCGGCGCCGATCGCCGCGCCAACGGTCGAGGCCGAGGAACGGATACCGGGCAGCCGCCGTTGCGCTTCGCGCGAACGGGCGGCCGCAATGCCGCGCATCGCCCCGATCACAGCGTCCAGTTGCCGGGCGGTAGCGCTGCGCGATTCGATTTCGGCGAGTTTTCCGCTCATGATTCGTTCCCGCTGCTCGCCGTGCCGCTGCCGGCCGCGCCACTGCTTGCCATACCACTGCTTGCCGTGCCGCTGCTTGCCGTGCCGCTGCTTGCCGTGCCGCTGCTTGCCGTGCCGCTGCTTGCCGTGCCGCTGCTTGCCGTACCGCTGCTCGCCGTGCCGCTGCCGGCCGTTGGCGCGACCTGCTGCACCAGTTCACGAACCGCGCCGACGAGCACCGCTTGAACGTCGGCGCTCAACGGTGCGGGCGACGACCGCGAGAAGCCTTGCGCAATTTGGGTTTGCAGGCGCTGGGTCTCCAGATGCGCAGCCAGCTGCGTGCGCACCTGCGCGACGATCCCAGTCGGCGCCGAATCGAACACGCCCTCCGCCAGTGCTGACAGCAGCGCGATCTCGTCGAGCGTGCGCAAAGCGCTGAAACGCGGCTGCGCGATCAGCGCGCGGATGCGTTCCCCACGGGCGATCTTGCCGGCGACATGCGCATCCGTCAGGCCCCCGAACCGGCTGAACATCTCCAGTTCCAGGAACTGCGCGTAATCGAGGCGCAAGCGTCCCGACACACCTCGCAAAGCCGGATGCTGCGCCTTGCCGCCGACACGGCTCACGCTTAAGCCCACATCGACCGCCGGGCGCTGGTTCGCCGCGAACAGCGCCGCATCGAGCACGATCTGACCATCCGTAATCGAAATGAGGTTGGTCGGGATATAGGCGGACAGGTTGCCCATATCGGTTTCCGCGATCGGCAATGCGGTCAGCGAGCCGCCGCCCAGTGCTGCCGACAGCTTCGCCGCGCGCTCGAGCAGGCGGGCGTGGACATAGAAGATGTCGCCGGGATAGGCCTCGCGCCCCGGCGGCTCGCGCGTCAGCAGCGCCAGCTCGCGATGCGTCGCGGCGTGTTTTGTCAGGTCGTCGACCACGACCAGCACGTGCTGTCGACGATCGCGAAAATACTCGGCGATCGTGAAGCCCGCGAACGGCGCGATCCATTGCAGCCCCGGCGCTGAAGCCGCGGGCGCGACCACGAAGATGCAGCGCTCGGGCGCACCGTACTGGCGCACCGATTCGATCACACGCTGCACAGCCGTCGTGCGCTGGCCAATCGCGACATAGACGCAGATCATGTCCGAATGCTTCTGGTTGACGATCGTGTCGACGGCCAAAGCGGTCTTGCCCGTGGCACGGTCGCCGATGATGAGCTCGCGCTGCCCGCGGCCGATCGCGAACAGTGCATCGACGAGAAGCACCCCCGTTTCGACCGGCTCGCTGACCAGATCCCGTTCGATGATCGCCGGCGCCGGCCGTTCGACCGGCATGCGCAATTCGGCGACGATGGGGTCGTCGCGGTCGAGCGGCCGTCCGAGCGGGTCGATCACCCGCCCCAGCAGCCCTTCTCCGACCGGCACTTCCAGCACGGCGCCGGTACGGGTCACGCAAGAGCCCGCTTCGACGGCGGTGCCGTCGTCGAGCAACACGACACTGATGACATCCGCATCCAGCGTGTGCGCGAAGCCGGTCGCGCCGCTTTCGAAGCGGAGCAGTTCGTTGAGGGCCGCATCCGGGAGTCCTGAGACAAATGCGATGCCGTCGCCAAAACGTTCAACGCGGCCGAGCGTCTGCGCGTGCGGCTTCATGACGGTTCGAGCGAGTGCGTCGCGCTGGTCCGTGAGCCAGGGATCCCGGGAATCGCCGGTCATGTCAGCGGAGCCCATGATCGCCACTCAGTAGCGCCGCTTTGATCTGCGCAAGATCTGCCTTGAAACTGTTGCGCACTATCGCGTGAGCTGCCGTCAATTCCAATCCGGCGATCAGCGAAGGATCGACTTCTATCTGAAGGGAAACCGGCACGCCCAGACAGGCCGCGAGCGCGGCGCGGCAACGCTCCTGCTCCTGCAGGCTCAGAGCGCGTGGCGCGGCGAGCGAAAGCGCCACGCCAGTTGCGCCGAATTCTGTGCGAACCTCGGCGGGCAGTTGCGCGATCCCGTCGACGAGACCGTCGACAAAACCGCTCACCCGCGCACTTTCAGGCAGCCGGTCAAGCAGCTTTGCCGCGATATCGACGGCGAGCTGCGTCGCCCGGGCTGCGAGAAGTTTTTCCTGTTCAAGGCGCGCGGCCTCGGCTTCGGCGGCGGCTGTCGCACGCAGCCGGTCCGCGTCCGCATGCGCCGCGGCCAGCAGTGCGGCCTTCTCGCCCTCAGCTTCCACAGCGATCGTTTTCATGGCGTCAGCGCGAGCCGCGACAAGGCGCTGCGTCTCGCGCACCGCCGCATCGCGCTCGAGGACCGCTGCGAGTTTCGCTGCGTCGGCGTCCGCGATCAGCGCCCGCGCCGCCTTCTGACGCTTGGCGATGATGTCCGCGACCGGACGGAACAGGAAGCGCGCCAGCAGCCATATGAGCACCAGCGCATTGATCGTCTGCAGCGCGAGCGTGGACCAGTCGATTCGCATGGCCGCCGCCTATTTGACGAACGGGTTGGCGAAGAGGAGCAACAAGGCGACCACCAGGCAATAGATCGCCATCGTTTCGATCATTGCAAGCCCGACGAAGAGCGTGCGCGACACGGTTCCTGACGAGTCCGGCTGCCTCGCGATCGCATCCATCGCGGCGGCGACTGCGCGGCCTTCGGCAAGGGCCGGCCCGATCGCGCCGAACGACACAGCAAGCGCCGCGGCGGCGATGCTGACAACTTCGATAAGGTTATTCATGAGATTTCGCCCTTTTTTATGCTGACCGGGTGATGGGTATCGCTGATCGCCGCACCGATGAAAACCATCGCCAGCACGGAAAAAATATAGGCTTGCACGGCGCCGGTGAGCAGGTCCAGCGCCATCAGCGGAATGGGGACGAGCAGACCTGCGAGCGACAGGATGATGCCGATCACGAACACGCCGCTCATCACATTGCCGAACAGGCGCACGACGAGTGAAAACGTCCGCGTGATCTGCTCGACGACGTTCAGCGGAATCATGATCCAGCTCGGCTCGGCGAACGCCGCAAGGTAGCCGGCCGTGCCGCGCGTGCGGATGCCGTAGAAAACCGTGGCGCCCAGCACGATCAGCGCCAGCGCGGCATCGGTCTCGATATGCGCGGTCGGCGGCGTCACGCCGGGTACGAGTGCGGACCAGTTGGCGATCAGCACGAAGATGAAGAGCGTGCCGATCAACGCGCGGTAAGTGGCGGGCCCGGTTTGCATGGTGTCGCGAATCTGCTGGTCGATCGTGACGACCAGCAGTTCAAGAGCGGTTTGCAGCCGGCTCGGCGCGATCGACAACCTTCGGCTCAGCAAGGCCGCCCCCGCGGTCACCAGAATCATGATCGCCCAGGTGACGAGTACCGGCTCCGTAATGGATAGCGGACCGATATGCAGCAGCGGCGCGGTCGCCAGCGGTGAGGTGGTCATCGGGCACCTCCGTGGCGGCGCACCGCGACAGCACGCGCAAGCAGAAACCCCATCATGCCCGCGAGCAGCGCCAGAGCGCCGTAACGCGCGAGCATCAGCAGCAGTGCGCCGGTAAGCGCGAACCTGGCAAGCTGCAGCGCTAATGCCGCCATCGCTTTGCCCGCTGCGAACAACGGCCAGTTCCAGCGCAGCGACATGAAGTGCCATGCGCCGGCCAGGGTTCCGACTGCAAGTCCCAGCGCGAATTGGGTCGCTATCGATGGTAGTGGATTATTCATGATGGTTCCGTTGCTGGCGGTGCATCCATTTCCATGCCGACCAGAAGCCCACCGCCGCGCCGATCATCAGCAGCGGCGCCGAGAAGAACACGCGCGTGCCGAAGGTCCGGTCCAGCCAATGTCCCAGCGCGAGGCCCATTAACGTCGGCAGGACGATGGCCCAGCCGAGGATGCCGATCTGGCCAAGCCGGCTGCCGAGCGACGGCTCCGGCTCCTCGCGCCCGCGCGAATCGCGCTCGGCGGCCTGCCGGGCAGCGTCGGCGATCCGCTCGTCCCGCAGCTTGCGCTCGTCTTTGTGGCGCCCGTTCATCGCAGGGTGCCTCCCATGCGCTCAGCGCCCGCGCCGTCGGCGCCTACGCGTGGCCGCAGATAGCGCAGCATCTGGCGCACCGCGCGAGCATGCAGCCGCAACTGATCGACGCGGGCGCGCCGCGCCGCGTCGGCCTCACTGACGTGGCGGCTGCGAACGCCGGCTTCGAGGCCTTCCAGGGAGTCGCCGGGGACGGCTTCGCGGCAAGCAATGGATACCATCGTTCCGTGCGATACCAGCAGCACGCCGCGATCTATCGCACAGAAGTGGATCGAGCCATCCGCACACGTCCAGCGGACCACCGAGGGCGTCAGCAGCGTAACGAAATCGGCGTGGCCAGCCCGGATGCCGAACGAGCCGCTTTCATCTTCCGCGCGCAGGGAGACGATCTCGACAGCGTCGAACCACACATGCGACGGCGTCGCCAACGTCAGCGCCAGGTGTGCGCCGCTCATTTCGCGTTCTCCGTGACGCGGGCCACGCCGTCTTGCGCGGCGGTTTGCTCTTTAAGGCGGCCTTCGTCAAGGGTGCCGATCATGTAAAGCGAGCTTTCCTGCCACGCATCGCACTCGCCGGCCAGAATCGCCTTGCAGCCGGCGATCGTATCGGCGAGCGCCACCGAACGGCCCGCTTCGCCCGTAAAGGCTTCGGTCACGGCGAACGGCTGGGTCAGGAAGCGCTGCAAGCGCCTGGCACGCCCCACGAGGGCGCGATCCTCGGCACCCAGTTCCTCGATACCGAGCAATGAGATGACGTCCTGCAGCTCACGGTAATGCTCGATGATCCGGCGCACCTCGGTGGCGACCGCCGCGTGCTCCTCGCCGACCACGAGCGGATCGAGCAGGATCGACGACGAGGCGATCGGATCGATCGCTGGATACATGCCTTCGGCGGCCATCGCCCGCGACAGCACGACCATGCTGTCGATGTGCGCGGCGATCGCGGTCACCGCGGGGTCGGTGAAATCGTCGGCCGGCACGTACACCGCTTCGATCGCTGTGACCGAAACATCGCCGACCGATACGATGCGCTCCTGCAGGCTTGCGACTTCGCTCGCGAGCGTGGGCTGATAGCCGACTCTGGACGGCATACGCCCCAGCAAGCCGGACACCTCCGCACCCGCCTGCACGAAACGGAACACGTTATCCATCAGCAGCAGTACGTTTTGCCGGTGTTCGTCGCGGAAATACTCAGCGATCGTCAGAGCCGTAAAGGGCACGCGCCAGCGGGCTCCGGGCGGCTCGTTCATCTGTCCATAAACCAGTGCGGTGCGCGCCAGCACGCCGGACGTGCGCATGTCGAGCAGCATTTCGTGACCTTCACGTGAGCGTTCGCCGACCCCCGCGAATACGGAGATCCCTTGATAACGCTCCACCATTGCATGGATCAATTCCATGACCAGCACAGTCTTGCCGACCCCTGCCCCGCCGAACATTGCCGCCTTGCCGCCCTGGGCAAGCGGCGCGAGCAGATCGATCACCTTGATGCCCGTGGCGAAAAGCGTGGTGGTGCCTTTCTGCGATGCGAGCGGCGGCGCTGCGCGATGAATCGGGCGACGCTCGATCTGCGCGGATAAGGCTTCGCCGCCGTCGCGTGCCGCTCCAGTCACATCGAGCAGCCTGCCCAGAACAGTTTCGCCGACAGGCGCTTCGATGGGGCCGCCGCCGACGCTCACGCGGGCGCCGCGCCGCAATCCCGCCGTCGATTGCAGCGCTAGCGCCCGCACCGTTGTTTCGCTCAGATGGGCTTGCACCTCGGCGAGAACCGGTGCGAGGTCGTCAGACAGGATGAGGAGCGCGTCGTTGACGGCGGGAAGTGTGTCGTCGGCAAACGTGACGTCGACAACTGCGCCACGCACGGCGACCACATACCCGTCGCTAGCGGCCGACGGAATTGTCGAGGGTGGTGTTGCCAGATGCGCCGACATTGTTGGGCCTCCATGCGGCCGCTGTAGAACAGTCGCAAGATACCGCCGCGGCCAGTCGAAAAACTGATCTTCGTCAAACCTGTGGGAAATGACGCTGAATCAGGCGTGAGCGGGAGATCGACAGCTCGGTCGTCCGTCACGATGAAGCGCCGACGAATGGCCGGAAGTTCATCTCGACCGCGCGAATCTGTTCGGCGCAAGTCCTGTATAGCCAGCCCGGATTGCCGTCGGCGCGATACATGCCCCGGCACATCGCTTTCAGTCTGATCGTCGAGGCGCCGTGATCGTCGGTTGTCCTTGTCGCCCATACATAGACGGTGCCGTAAGTATGCGGCTCGGCCGTTTCGATTGACGTTTCGTCTGCGCGGCGGATCGGCGTTATCGAGTGTTGCGCGACGTACGTCTTCGTCAAGCTCCATAGACGATCGCAGTCCGCGCGCACGGAACAATCTACCCATGCGTGGGCACGCGCCTCCTCGAGCTGGACCTCGGTATCGCGAAGCGCAGCATCGCGTGCCTGGGTGGTGCATGCCGCAAGCCCCGCGACGGCAAGCACGAGAAACAGCCTGTTGTTCATGTCCGCTCGATCCTTCGACACATCAGCACATCCAATTCGCAGCGCATGCCACGAGCATAGGTGCGCATCAGAGCGTTCTTATGATCCATGTCAAGCGGCGGACTTGCCCGTCATCACCGGTCGATGTCGTTTCCGGCCGGCTCAATGGGGCCGAAGGTCGAGGCAGCGTGCGAGTTCGTCTCGCGCACCGGCCGGCAGTCATCGGCTCGCTCGACCGCATCGAGGAGATGACAAGCGGTACGGCGGGCACGCGCGTCACGCGCGCGTAGGCAGCATTCAGCGATCGGTTACCCAGTCTTCCCCGCTCCCACTTCCATTGACCGAGATCAAAAGCCAGGGCCTGCGGGCGACTAAAGTCCAAACATCCGCAATTGGTGCGTCGCACAACATGAGCGCGCCGATTGCTGTGTCAGCGCAGTGCATTTGTTTCCAGACATGTCCCGCGTCCGGAACACCGTTCCCGGCGTGACCGTCGTCTCCCAGCGGCTTCGCATTGAACCAGCGATGCCGTCGAACAAAGCGCAGTCGAACGCAAAGGAATCTCAATGGACACCCGCACCCGAGCAGTGAGCGCCGAATTCCCCGCCGCAGCGGGCAGCGCTGCGGCCTGCCTTGATAGCAAAACGTTTCGCGACCTGGACCACGCCAAGGAGGCGCTAATCGCCCGCATGACCTTCGGTCTCTCGCCTGCGGCGCTGGGCGCGGCGCTGTCCGACTGGCTCATCCATCTCGCGGTGGCGCCGGGCAAGCAGCTCGAACTGGCGTCGCTGTGCGCGTCGAATGCGAGACGGCTATCCGACTATCTCGTGCAACTTGCACTCGGACAGCAAGCGGCTCTTTTGACAGAGCCGTCGCCCGCCGACCACCGGTTTCGCGCCGACGCGTGGCAGATCGAACCATACCGCCTGTGGCAGCAGAGTTTCCTGCTCGCCGAGCAGTGGTGGAATACGGCCACCCGCGACGTGCCGGGCACCACGCGTCATCACGAGGACGTCGCGGCGTTCGTTGCGCGCCAGTTGCTCGATGTGCTGGCGCCGGCAAATTGTCCTGTCACTAACCCCGAAGTCCTCCAACGAGCAGCGGCAACCCTTGGCCTGAGCCTCGCCCAAGGCGCCCGCAATGCGTTCGAAGACGCGAGCCGCGCCGCCTCCGGCAAGCCCGCAGCCGGGATGGAGCAGTTCAAGGTCGGCGTGACCCTCGCGGCCACGCCAGGCAAGGTCGTGTTCCGCAACCACCTGATCGAGCTCATCCAGTACAGCCCCGCAAGCGACGCGGTTCTCGCCGAACCTGTCCTGATCGTGACGGCGTGGATCATGAAGTACTACATCATGGATCTGTCGCCGCATCACTCGCTGATTCGCTACCTGGTCGAGCAAGGCCACACGGTGTTCTGCGTTTCGTGGCGCAACGTAGATACCGAAGACCGCAATCTCGGTCTCGACGATTACCGGCAATCAGGCGTGATGGCAGCACTCGGCGCCGTCTCGCGGATCGTGCCGGACCGGCGCATTCATGCAACCGGCTATTGCCTCGGCGGCACGCTGCTGTCGATCGCCGCCGCGGCGATGGCCGAGGCCGGCGATGAACGGCTCGCCTCCGTCACGCTGTTTGCCGCGCAGACGGACTTCACCGAGCCCGGCGAGCTGCAACTTTTCATCGACGACAGCGAAGTCTATTTCCTCGAAAGCATGATGTGGTCGCAAGGCTATCTTGCCGCCAGTCAGATGTCCGGCGCGTTTCAATTGCTCCAGTCGAACGATCTGATCTGGTCGCGCGTGATACACGACTATCTGCTCGGCGAGCGCGCACCGGCGAACGACCTGATGGCCTGGAATGCCGACGCGACCCGCATGCCGTACCGGATGCATTCGGAATATCTGCGGCGCCTCTTTCTCGATAACGAGCTGGCTTCTGGCCGATACGTGGTCGACGCGCGGCCTGTCTCGATTCGCAACATCCGCGCGCCGATGTTCGCGGTGGCGACTGAGGGCGATCACATCGCGCCGTGGCAATCCGTCTACAAGATCCACAACCTCTCCGATACCGATATCACATTCGTGCTGACGAGCGGCGGTCACAACGCGGGCATTGTCAGTGAGCCCGGTCATCCGCACCGGCACTTCAGGATGAAACTCAGCGCGGCCAACGACCTGCGTATCGGGCCCGATGAATGGATGGCCGCCGTCACGGCACAGGACGGCTCATGGTGGCCCGCGTGGAGCGAGTGGCTCAAAGCACATTCGAGTCCGCAGCGCGTGGCGCCGCCGTCAATGCCGGCCGGCGCGAACGGTCATCCGCTGGCGGACGCGCCCGGCACTTACGTGTTTCAGGCTTAGGAGGCGCTGGTGAACGACAACCTGTTGCGCAACCGGACTTTCGACGAACTTGCCATCGGCGAATCGGCGTCGCTCGTGCGGGTAGCCGTGCAGAACGACATCGACCTGTTCGCCGCCGTGTCCGGCGATATCAACCCCGCGCATGTGGACGCGGCTTTCGCATCGGGCGACCTGTTCGGGCACGTGGTGGTCCACGGCATGTGGACCGCCGCGCTGATCTCCGCCCTGCTCGGCACGAGGCTGCCCGGCCCGGGCACCATCTATCTCGACCAGACCTTGCAGTTCCGCCATCCGGTCGCGCCGGGCGACACCGTTACCGCGACCGTGACGGTGAAGGAAAAACGCCCGGACAAGCGCATTGTCCGGCTCGACACCTGTTGCACGAACCAGGCGGGCGATGTGGTGCTGCGGGGCACTGCGACCGTGATCGCCCCTGCAACACCGGTCGCGTGGCCATCCGCGCCGCGCCCCGACGTCACTGTCCGGCGGCACGACCGCTACGAGGCGTTCATCCGCGAGGCGCGCGCCCGTCCCGCGTTGCGTACCGCGATCGTCCATCCGTGCTCCGTGGAAGCCATCATGGCGGCGCTCGAGGCCCGCGACGAGGGTTTGCTCGAGCCCCTGCTGATCGGCCCGGAGGCAAAAATCCGCGCCGCTGCGGAGGCGGCCGGCGTGAGTCTCGACGGCATGCCGATCGAGGCGGTCGAGCACAGTCACGCGGCGGCGGCCCGTGCAGTCGAACTGGGGGCGGCCGGTCAAGTTGCCGCGTTAATGAAAGGCAGCCTTCATACGGACGAGTTGCTCGCCGCGGTCGTTGCGCCGGCATCCGGCCTGCGCACCGCGCGGCGCATCAGCCATGTCTATGCGATGGACGTGCCGGCCTATCCGAAGCCGCTGGTTGTCACCGATGCGGCGGTCAATATCACGCCGTCGCTCGAGCACAAGCGTGACATCTGCCAGAACGCGATCGACCTGCTGCATGTCATGGGCGTCGAACTGCCGCGGGTCGCAGTGCTCGCCGCAGTGGAAACGGTCAACCCCAGAATGCCGACCACGCTCGACGCGGCTGCGCTCACCGTGATGGCCGCACGTGGCCAGATCACAGGGGCGCTGGTCGACGGCCCGCTCGCGTTCGACAACGCCATCAGCTTCGCCGCCGCGAAAACCAAGCAAATCAATTCGCCCGTCGCGGGTCAGGCGGACATTCTGCTGGTCCCGGACCTGGAGGCCGGCAACATGCTTGCCAAACAGCTCGTGTACTTCGCCGGCGCCGATGCGGCGGGCCTTGTGCTCGGTGCGCGCCTGCCGGTCATCGTGACGAGCCGCGCCGACAGCGCGCGCGTGCGCCTCGCTTCCGCGGCGCTCGCCAAGCTGGCAGCCGAACGCACGCCGGGGGGCCCGATCCGATCATGAGCGCTCCACTCCTGCTGACGTTCAATCCCGGCTCCTCGACCATCAAGATCGGCTTATACAGCGTGCTGGATAACGAGGCGTCGAGAATCGGCCATGGCTTAATCGATGTACGGCATCAGCCGTTGCGCCTTCATCTCGTCCACGGCGGCGGAACGAACGATATTCCGCTCAAAGCGGCCGTCACCGACGAGCTTCACGAAATCCTCGACGAGACGCTCGGATGGTTCGCCGCGCACTTTCCCCTCGACGATCTGGTTTGCGTCGGCCACCGCGTGGTGCATGGCGGCGATCGTTTCGGCGGGCCCGTGGCGATCGACGACGCAACGCTCGCGGCCATCACCGCGCTCGTGCCGCTAGCGCCCTTGCACCAACCGCAGAGCGTGCGGCTCATCCGGGCCATCCGGCATCTGCGGCCGCATCTCCTGCAGACGGCATCGTTCGACACGGCATTTCACCGCACCCAGACCGATCTCGTGCGGCGCTTTGCGATTCCGCGCCAGCTCTTCGACGAGGGCATCAAGCGTTACGGCTTTCACGGCCTCTCCTATCAGTTCGTCATTGGCCAGTTCGCGCGTCAGTTCCCGTGCCGCGCGCGCGGCAAGGTCATCGCCGCGCACCTGGGCAGCGGCGCAAGTCTGTGTGCGTTGGAGGCGGGCATGAGTCGCGACTCCAGCATGGGCTTTTCGACACTCGACGGCATTCCGATGTCGACCCGCTGCGGCGCGCTCGATGCCGGCGTCGTGCTCCATCTGCTCGACCAGAAGGCCCTCGATGTCAAGGAAGTCGAGACGATGCTGTACGAGCATTCCGGCCTGCTCGGCGTTTCCGGCATCAGTGCGGACAGTCGTGAACTGCTGGCAAGCGAGCATCCCGAGGCTCGCGAAGCACTTGATCTCTTTGCGTTCCGCATTGCCGGCGAGACGGCGCGGCTTGCCGCCACGCTGGGCGGTCTGGACAGTTTCGTGTTCACGGCCGGCATCGGCGAACACCAGCCTGAAGTGCGCGCCGCTATATGCGCACGGCTCGCATGGCTCGGCGTCGAGCTCGATCCGCACGCCAACGGCGTCAACGCCCGCGTCATCAGCAGCGGGCGCAGCCGGGTCACCGTTCTGGTGCTGCCCACCGACGAGGAGCAGATCATCGCCGACGAGGCTGTCGCCGTGCACTACCGCGCGGAGATCAAGTCATAAAGCCAGTCATCGATCTTTCGGGCCAGCGCGGACTCGTTGTCGGCATCGCCAACGAGCGGCTTTCATATCACCGCCTGACAGCGGAACGCGGTCGGCACACCGCCGATCCGGCGTCGCGCGCTACCGCACCGTTGATCTTGATCAACGCCGGCGACCACCCGGCTCATAGACTCAGATCACGCGTTCATGCGCCAACCATCCACTTCAGGAGCGTTGCAATGACCTACAAGACCATCGTCGTTCATCTGGATACGAGCCAGCGCGCGCATCCCCGGCTCGAACTCGCGCTGCGCCTCGCCAGGCAGTTCGGCGCCCATCTGACCGGCGTGTTTGCGGTGTTCTCGCCCGATCCGCGTTCGCTCTACGTGCTGGCCGGAACGGCCGAATACTACGGCACGCACGAACATCTGCGCGCGGAACGCCGCGGCGCGCTCGAGCGGCTCTTTCACGCGGAGTTGAGCCGCGCGGAGGTGGCCGGCGAGTGGATCGCCGTCGACGCCCCGGCAAACCTCGCCGTGCCGCATCGCGGCCGGTGCGCCGATCTGATCGTCGCCGGCCAGCACGACCCGCGCGATCCGGAGTCGTATGTCGGCGACTATTTTCCTGAAAACCTGATCATGTCCTCGGGCCGTCCGGTGTTGCTGATGCCTTACGCCAGCACTGTCACGTCACCCGGCGCACACGTGATGGTCTGCTGGGACGGCAGCCGCGAAGCCACCCGCGCGGTCCACGATGCGCTGCCGTTCATGCGCGCGGCGCAAACCACCACAGTCGTCACCGTCAGCGGCGCAAGGGCGGAACCGCGCCCACGCATTCCGGGCGCGGACATCGCGACGCTCATCGCCCGGCACGGCGTCAACGTCGAGGTCAAAGACATCGACGTTGACGCCGGCGCGTCGATCGGCGACACGCTGCTGTCGCAGGCGTGCGCGAGCGGCGCGGATCTGCTCGTGATGGGCGCCTATGGTCATGCCCGATGGCAGGAACTGGTGATGGGCGGAGCGACCCGCACGATCCTCCAATCGATGACCGTACCGGTACTGATGTCGCATTGACCGAACAATTCAGCCATTGCGCGAAAAAAGCCCTCGCGCAAATTAAAGCGCCCGGTTTTCGAGGCGCTTCTTTTTTGGGTTCCGCCGGTTCCGCCGGTTCGCCACCGCGCTATTACAGGCTCGACGGGATCTCGTCCATGTCCCGTTCGCGCCGAACCAGCAGAACGGGCATCTCGGCGCGCCGCACAAACGCCTCGGCGATACTGCCGAGCAACAGCCGGCCGATGCCATGCCGACCATGCGTGCCCATTACCACGAGATCGGCTTCGCACTCTTGCGCCACACGGCAGAGGACGGTGACGACGTCTTCGCCGTAAGCGTCAATCGTCCGGGTCAATCCGCACACGTTGCGCTGTTCGAACAGCGCGCGGGCATCTTCGAGCGTCGCCATCGCGGCTTCAGTCACCGCTGCATCGCGCGTCTGTTCGTCGATCAACCCGGTTCCGATATCGACCATTTGTGCAACATGTTCGGCGACAAATACGGCCGTCACCATCGCCTGCGCGGCCTCGGCGATTTTTAGCGCTTCTTCGAGCGCGCGCTGCGCGGCCTGGCTGCCGTCGATTGCTACGAGAATCCGTTTGTACATGACCTTCTCCTTGAGTTCGCCGCCGTCCTGAACGGCCACGGCTATTTGGGCGGCGACGCGCTTTCAGTCTGCGGTTCGCAGCTCGGAATACGCTTGACAAGGATCAAGCGCTGATGGCTTGCGTTCCGCCTGCATTCTCGCGCGGTGCGGCTCACATGGTGAATCCGGGCATACTGGCACGATCCGTGCGAACCGCGCACAATAGGCGGCGCACCCGTTGTTCCGATTGCATTCAAAGAAAATCACGGTGACTTCTCCCGATCCGCGTCGCGACTGCGCCATCAGCCAGCGTTGCGGATTGCCCACCATCCAATGAGGCGCACATGCCCTTTCGCGGTAAGACGCCCTTCGCTAGAAAATCGCCTTCGCACGGGCGGGTCGTGCCCCCTGAGCGCCGCCCCAAGCTTATTGCGGCGGTCACATTTGCTCTCGTCCTGGTGGCAGCGCTCGCCGCGTGGCGCTGGGTGAGCGAGCAGTCATTGCACGCCGCCAACAGCCGCTTCGATCAGCGTACTGCGCAGATCACCGCTGATCTGCAGCGCGAGTTCGCCACCAGCGAATCACTGCTGCTCGGCGCGCGCGGCTTGCTCTCCGTCGCGCCGGCGGTCAATGCCGATGCCTGGTACCGATATGTCGCGCAGCTCGATCTGAATGAAACGCCGTCCGTCGTGCGCGCGCTTGGCTACGCCGACGTGGACGCCGCCGGCATCGCCCGCCTGACGGACGACACCGGTAGCGTGGCCGGACAGGCCGCCACGCCGCAACCGGTCGCGCCGGTGACGCTGATGGCGCCGGGCACCGCGGATGCGATGCCGGTCGGCTACGACCTGGCTGGCGCCCCCGCGAGCCGTAAGGCGTTGCTGCGCGCCATCGACACAGGAGCAAGCGCGCTCAACGCCGGCGCCGCGCCATTCGGCGACGTTGGTTCGAACACCCGCCCACGTCTTTACGTCTATTTTCCTGTGTATTCGAACGCCGCGAACGCCGCGAACGCCGGATTGCCGCCTACGCCACAGGCGCGGCGCGCGGACATCAAGCGACTGCTGGTGGCGGCGCTGGACACCAGCCGTGTATTCGATAACGCCCTCGCCCGGCGACGCAGCATCGACCTGCAGGTATTGAGCGGAACCCCCGCTACGCTGCTTTATTCGTCCAGCGCCGGGGACGACGGCCCCGCCTCGCCTGTCATGCGCAAAACCGCTACCCTGCGCGTCGGCGGTGAGCCTCTCACGCTGTCCTATACGGCGAGCGGCCGCGCTCTGCGAGCCGAGGACGCATTTGCAGAAACCGCGGTGCTGATCGCCGGCGTCGCGACGGCGTGCCTGTTCGGCGCCATTGCCTTCCTGATCGCAGGCGGACGCGGCGGGGGATCCGCCGCGACGAGCGAGGCGCGCAGCCAGTTGAACCTGAACGAGGCACGCATGATGGGGATCATCCGGTCATCGATGGAAGCCATCATCACCGTCGACGAACGGCAGAACATCGTCATCTTCAATCCAATGGCTGAACAGGTTTTTGGATGCACCGCGATGGAAGCGGTCGGCACCCCGCTCTCGCGCTTCATTCCCGAGCGCTTTCGCGCGGGGCACGAACGGCATGTCGAACAGTTCGGCGTGACCGGCGTTTCCGACCGGCAAATGGGCAAGCAGCGTGTGCTGTTCGGCTTGCGGAGCAACGGCGAAGAGTTTCCTATGGAGGCGTCGATCTCGCAGATCCGCGACGGCGACGGCAGGCTGTACACGGTCATGCTGCGCGACATTACCGAGCGGGTCAAAGCGGAAAATGCGCTGCGGCAATCGCGCGAGGAGTTGCGCGAACTTTCTGCGAATCTGCAAAACGTTCGTGAGGAAGAAAAAACCCGCATTGCCCGCGAACTCCACGACGACCTCGGGCAGCAATTGACCGCCCTCAAGATGGACATTTCTTCGGTCGAGCAGGAGCTTGAAACCACCGCCGAACCGCGCCTGCTTCAGCAACTGCGGGGGATGCGCCGGCTGATCGATGCGACGGTCGCCTCCGTGCGCCGTATCGCTGCCGACCTGCGTCCGGTCATGCTCGACGATCTCGGCCTGATTCCCGCGATCGAATGGCTCGCCAGCGACTTTACCAACCGCTACGGGATCGATGTGGAGCACCGGATCGAAGTCGGCGACACCAGCTTTACGCCGGCGGGCGCGACGACGCTATTTCGCATCGTGCAGGAAGCGCTGACCAATGTTGCCCGGCATGCGGATGCTACGCTCGTCACGCTGACGGTGCAGGTCGAGGGCGGCGTGTGCGTGGTGCGAATTGCGGACAACGGCCAGGGCGCGAGCCACACCGCCCCCGCCGCCGAGAAATCGTTTGGTTTGCTCGGTATCCGCGAGCGTGCGCACATGCTGGGCGGCACGGTCGAGATCCACACTTCCAGTGGTAAGGGCTTTGCGCTGACCGTTAACTTTCCAGTCTCGGCAGTGCAACAGCAGGAGATGCAAACATGATGCGAGTGCTGATAGCCGACGATCACGCATTGGTGCGTGATGGCCTGCGGCATATCCTGCAAGGTGCGAGCGGCTTCGAGGTGGTCGGCGAGGCCAATGACGGCGCCAGCACGATTGCGCTGATCCGCGCGAACGCGGCCGACGTGCTCGTGCTGGATCTGTCGATGCCGGGACGAAACGGCGTTGAGCTGATCAAACAGATCAAGGACGAGAAGCCGGCACTGCGGATTCTCGTGCTCACCATGCATGCGGAGCAGCAGTATGCGGTACGCGCTTTCAAAGCGGGCGCCTCAGGGTATCTCACCAAGGAAAGCGCCAGTGCGGAACTGGTCGCGGCGCTCACCAAAGTCGCATCCGGGGGCGTCTACGTGAGTCTCGCGATGGCCGAGCGTTTTGCGCAGAGCCTGAACGAGCCGGCCGACACACTGCCCCATCAACGCCTGTCCGACCGTGAGTTCGATGTGTTCCGCCGCATCGCCGCGGGGCAAACCATCACCGAAATCGCCGCGGAACTGTGCGTCAGCAGCAAAACGGTGAGCACCTATAAAACGCGCATCCTCGAAAAAATGCAGATGCCGCACGAAGCCGCGCTGGTGCGTTACGCGCTGCGCCACAAGCTGCTCGGCGAAGACGATGAAATCTGACTCCAAGGCGGCGCGACGGCCGCCTCGGCAGCGTCAATCCTCACATCAATTCGCTGGCAGCGCAGCCTCCTTATCCGCTGCTTCCTCCGCCTCCTCCGCCTCC
>NZ_JBYSWU010000064.1:0-48060 GCF_058781505.1 Paraburkholderia sp. FW306-2-2C-D06C
GTGGACGAAGAAATCGGCCAACTATGGGGACGGCTCCGCGTGCCGCATCCAGAGCATGCCTTGGACAAACTGATTGCAGCCACAGCCTTGATTCATGACCTGACCGTTGTCACGCGCAACGTCGATGACTTTGCAGGAACAGGGGTCCGGTTGTTGAATCCCTTTGACTAAGGAAAAGCACCATGGACCATCTTGACATACGGACGGATTTGTCCGCTTTGCCAGGCGTATCGGACGTGTCAGCCGACTCCCGACAAGAGCGCGTTGTTGTGAGCTTCGTTGACGGGGCGAAGGCCATTGTCGAGCGCGATCCGTTGGACCTGTTTGCGCGACGCGACTCTTACATCATGAGCCTTTCCAGCCAGCCTCAGGCCTTGCAAGATGTGATCTTTGTAGGCCGGCCGCGAGCAAAGGTAATCGAGCATTTGGCGGAGCTGGCTGCTCGCGCCGCGGACGCCACATAAATATCGGAAAAGCCTCGCGATGACTACTCTGCACGCGCTGATTCCTGATGCGGACATGCTGCTCGCCCTTGCGCCCGAGGAGCTAGCGCCCATCCTCCTACGCCTTGCCAAGCAAGACCGCGTGAACCAAAACAACATGTTCACAACGGCAACCGCAACCCCATACCTGTATGGCGCGAATTTCGATTCGAATGGCGGCTATCCGCGGCTCAAGCAGGTGGAGATCGACATGGCGCTCGCTGAGGCATGGAACTGGCTGCAGGTGACCGGGCTGATTGTGCCGGCAAGCGAGCCGAACGGCCGCAATGGCTGGTTTGTTGTGAGCCGTCGCGGAGAGGCCCTGGTGGATGACCATGGGTTCCGTGCGTTCCGAGAAGCCTTCGAGTTCCCGAAAACACTTCTGCATCCGGTTTTCGCGGAAAAGGTTTGGCTGAGCCTTGCGCGTGGCGACTATGACGAGGCTGTTTTTGCTGCCTTCAAGTCCGTCGAGGTAGCAGTTCGGGATGCGGCAGGCCTCGCGGCTACCGACGTCGGCACAGATCTGATGCGCAAGGCGTTTCATACTGCGAACGGGCCGCTCTCAGATCCGTCGCAACCGACAGCGGAGCGCGAAGCGCTGCAACACCTCTTCGCCGGGGCGATTGGTTCGTACAAGAATCCGCATTCGCATCGTACCGTCACGATTGCCGACGCGCGCGAGGCGCAAGAGATGGTGATGCTCGCGTCACATCTAATGCGAATTGTCGACGCGCGCCGAACTCTGCGGCTGAAATCAAAAGGAATAAAACGATGAGCATCAATCCCGACGACATTGGTTTGCGCGGCAGAGTTAAGACGCCTGCCCAAGTGCTCGCCCAACTCGTACTTGACTATCGCGCCAGCGGCAAGCCAGGCCCGGATCAGGACTTGGCGGTGTGCGCGGAGCAGTTACGAGCGATTCAGCTTGCTGGAGCTACTGCGGCGATGATCGGCGGCCTACAGGCGATGCAGCAACTATTTGTGGAAGTCCAGGAAGTGGACCCGCAAGCAGCGTCGTCGCTCGATTCCCTGTGGGATTTCGTTGGCGACTGGCTCTCCTAACTCGACGGAAAAGCAAACGGCGCGCGAGTGCCCCGCATGTCGGCCGGTAGCCGGAGACGCTTGAGGCGTTGGCTGAGTCCCGTCCCGGACTGATGCCGGCAGAACCAGGAACGCCCGCCCCCTATGGAGATTTTGCCATGACGTTGATCGGATCCGTTACCTCTTTCAATGCGCCGCGCCGGCGTCTGGCGACTATTTGGCGGGCTGTGGATTTGGTCTGCGCGTTGGCCGCTTTTCACGCATTTCCCGCGCATGCGCAAGTGCAAGGCCCTGTGTCATGCCAAGCTGAGGTGCAGCGCGTCGGCCAACAACTGATGTCGGCGAACCGCCCTGCACCGTGCGCCACGTGTGCGATCAGGTTGACGCAGACGCTGGGGACCCTCTATAGCCACGGCACACTGCCAAACTTCTACGTGCAGGTTGCCAATGTCAATTGGCATGATCCGCAACATCGTCCGGCAATGATGTCGGGACTGAGCGTCGGGGGGATTCCAGCGGGCGCTAATCTGGCGGCCGACATCGACAGCGGCCACGGTCCACGTGGCTCCCTTCAGTTGCTCTACACAAAAGGGGGCCGACCGATCGCGGTCGCGTCGACAGATCGTAGGGTGTTGATTCCGGTTTCACCTTGCACACCTTCGCCTACGCAGTAGGCTGCAGAGGCATTCCGCGGAGAGCGACCGTTTCCTATCGAAGTTCGAAATCTGCCGAACGCGAATCAGCCGAAAGCGTAAGCGCCGCTCGGGTCAAATTGGAAGGAAAAGCCATATGAAACTCATCCCTATTGCGCTATCCCTGATCCTCACTGGCTGCGGCCAAGCATCGCATGATGCTTGGCCCACGGCATCAGGCCACTACCAACTGGCTGTGGATGGCGGCGGCAATGCGTGGAGATTAGATACGAACACGGGCGAAATGAAGCGTTGTTGGCAAGGCACCCCACCAGCAAAAACAGCGCCGAGTTGCTATACCGCGACTCAGGAGTGACGCGATCCCCACGCGCCTAACGCAAGGAACCGCGAGGCAGAATCGTCGTCGTAGCAGCATAAGACCCATCATCGACAGAGAAAACATGAATCGAACGATCATCGTCGTCGCGCTGATGCTTGCCGGATGTGCATCACCGGCGGTTTTTCGTGACCCCAAGACGGGGCAAGTGGCTCAATGCAATGCAACAACGCCGGGAATTTTCCCGATCATCGCTCAACACGAGATTGACGATTGCGCAGCAGCTTATGGGCGCATGGGCTGGCAGAAGCAGTAGAGCGTGAATCTGGAGCATGGAAAAGCCTTGGCGATGGTGAGTTAAATGACGCGGCCCAGCAGCAGGACTCGGGTATCACGAAAGAGGACAAGCATGGCATTCAAGATCAAAGCCGCCGATCAGAAGCGCATCGATGCAGCGTTCGGCGAACTGACGGCGCAGCGGAGCACGTTGGGAGAGTCTGTGCGTGTGTTCAATGAGGCGGTTGCGGCTGCACGTGCGAAGCTGGAACTAGACGTGGACGCATATAACGAAAAGGTCGATGCGGTGCGGGGCATGTTAGATGACGTGCATCGTGAGCTTGAAGATGAATTCGATGATAGGTCGGCGAACTGGCAGAACGGCGACAGGGGAATCGCGACGAAGGAATGGATCGATTCGATCAGCGCCTTGGCCGAGGAATTAACCGCGTCGGCGCTCGACGTCTTCCCCGAATCGCTCGAATTTGAGGATGTGATCGGCGATGACCCCGCCGAGGGCTACAACGAACTGGACAAGGAAGCGCCGGGCGCAGAGTAATCAGCGGCGGCCTGGCATACCGAGGAAAAGCAAACCATGTCGAAATTGACCCAAGCACTCGCACTGCGGGCTGCGATTAACGTGCTACGTGACTCAGCCGAGTCGCGCAAGATGCCATCAGGCGAGCCGTTAAATGACGCCGTCGTGCAACTGCACCTGGACGCAGCGGATACGCTCGATGAGTCGTTGGCCGACCTTCGGGACCACGAGTAGGAAAAGCGAACGATGGGGCATCGCGAGTGTCACGGATATCGATAACCGGAAGGCGCGTTCTTGTGGCGCTCGTGCTTTGCATAGGTGTTACGTGCATGGCAATTGGCGCAATGCTACTGTTTCAGTTGTCAGTGATCAACCGTGCCATCAGCGACTTCCGTCTGGACGAGGCAATCGAAAGAGCACGAATTAACCGTGGCGAAAAACCTACTATCGACGATTTCCTTAACCCGCCATACCTGAGGCGATACGGCTTGGACCTGAACTTGTACATGGACAAGCAAGGCCATTTTTCGCCAACCGGCTCTGACTGGCAACGATGGGGTCTTCGGACAAAGGCAGCGGCCACAGTGATGTGGCTGGGTCACGATCCACCCGGAACGTGGTGGACCTTCCTTCAGATAAGATGCGTCGACCGCTTTTACGAAGCTCACGCCGACAGCGAGCCGATTGTCGATGTCGCTGACGCTTGCCTCGGCCAACCACATTGACCACAGTATGCCCAACTGGCGAAGCACAGCCGATCAGGTCGGTCCGATCGGCAGCTGCCACGACATCCCCGTTGGGAACCTTTTCGAATACGGGCGCTTCCTGCATCCCTCCTTCGACACCGATCTCGCCGTCATGAGCGTTCGGTGCGAAGCCGAGTTCGACCAGACGTTGTCGTTCGGCTTTCGCGTCGCCGACGCAGACTGCGACATGGCCCTACCCGTCGCCATGCGTATAGGGTTCGGCGCGGCCCTTGTTCCACATCAGTTCGATCTCCGCATCGGCCTCGCCATTGCGCAGATAAACCAGTGTGAATTCGGGGAAGTCGAGCCGATGCGCGACGCTGAAATGGAAAGCTTGCTGGTAGAACTGCAGCGAGCGCTGCAAGTCCTGCACGCGGATCATCGTGTGGATCAGCTTGGCCATGTCGCACCCCCGTGTTGTTAAATTAAAGTAGGGACGCCAACACGAATGTGGTAATGCACGGCTAAATCGCCTTAGGGACTTGCCCTATGCTGCAAGCGCGTCGGTGTTGCAGGCTTTCGCGCTATGGCCCAGGTTCCAGGGCCGGCGCAGATGGCATGGCGACGCGGTTGCAATGCAGCAGGCCATTCGGCGCGGGAGCGGCGATGCGCCGGCAAGATCCGTCTCGTCGTCGCCACCTGCGGATCCTAAAGTCCTTGCAGCCGCCGGCTTTCAACGAAAAGAAGGGGACCGTCATGCCAAACAGAACCTCCCTGCTCCAGCGCGCGGCAGCCGCCGCTGCTTTCTTTGTGCTGATCGCGAGCCATGTGGCCCGCGCCGAAGATAGCGTCGCGCCGGTTCATCCGGCCGCTCGCGATATTGCCCAGGAAGAGCGCAACCGCGCGCTAGTCGTGAACTTCTACGAGGCGGTGTTCAACCGGCACGATCTCAGGACTGCTAGCACCGTGCTCGCACCGAATTACATTCAGCACAATCCGCATGTGCCCACCGGGTCCGCGCTGTTCATCAGCTTCTTTACCGAATACTTCAAGCATGCCCCTGATGCTCGTTCGGCCATCGTGCGCAGTGCGACTGACGGCGATCTCGTCTTTCTGCATGTTCACTCGACCAGCAACCCGCAAGACCGCGGCAACGCCATCGTGGATATCTTCCGCGTCGAGCACGGCAAGATCGCCGAGCACTGGGATGTGATTCAACCCGTGTCCGAGCAGTCGGCCAACGACAACACGATGTTCTAGTCGATCCGGCGAAACACGCTGTCTTCCGTGGGTCTCGACAGCGCGGCGCGGTTCAATCGCGGCTGCCGAACACCGCCTCCCCTTCGAACAGCGTTATCACCGTGTCGACCTCGGAGATTCGATGCGGCGCAACCTCGCGCAGATCGCCGCTCAAGACCGCAAGCGATGCCGGCCGTCCCGCCGAAAGACACCCCGCCTGATCGTCGAAACGCAAGCTAAACGCCGAATTCTGCGTATGGCGGCCCGCCTTTTCTCCGTTAGCGTTCTTTATCCAGCCGTGATAGCGGCGTTTGCTTCGTTCGCCGGTGCTGCTCTAGCTGCGGGAGGCGCTCTTGCGCCAACTGCATACGACGCTCGGTACTGAGCAATTCGACAAACTGCGTCAGGCAACCGTCACGCTTGCACTTAACGACCTTGAGCAAGTGTCAAATGACACAAAGTCGTCCGGACCCAAAGACCAGTTTATAAGGCACAGCGAGCAGTGCTGGACGACTTTGGGTCATTTCTCGGACAACTTTGTGTCGTTTGACAGCAACGCCCACGGTGTTTGCCGCAGAGGACGAGCAATCGATTGCCCGGACTGTTCCGGCAACTGGCGCAGCGCCAGATGAGTCAGCTCGCGTGAACCGTCTCGGCCCTTTGGACCCGTAACAGGAAGTTCCAGGCCGGCTACCCGATCCCACAAACGTTTGGAGCGGACAACTCATTCATGCGGACCGGTGCGATCCGCACTGCGCTGTCCGTCATGGCTGTGCAAATGCGAAGGAATAAAAGGCTTCGATGTCCGTTTACGCACAGCGACTACCCGCGTTGGTGCATCGCGAGCTCTCGCCGGATACCCGTTGCCTTGCCAATCGACAAGCGGGCCGATCTTTTGCGAAATGGAGTCACGACATGAAAACTCTACGCCATCTGTCTTCTCTCGATCCGATCGCTGACGTCACCCGGCTCGCGAAGCCAAAGCGGACATTTCATGCCGCTGCCCGTGGCCTGCGAAATGCGGCATGCGGGGTGGGCCTGCTTGCGCTGTCGTTGGGCTCCGCGTGGGCAGGCACTGACGCGACGATTCTGCCGCCGTCGTCCACGAGCGCATCGACCGTTCCAGCCAACGGCGACCTCAATCCGTACGGCATTGCTTTCGTGCCAAGCGGCGTGCCGTCATGGAGCACGCTGAAGCCGGGGGACGTCGTGGTGTCCAACTTCAACGCCAAGTCGAACCTGCAAGGCACCGGGACGACCATCGTGAAGCTCGTCACCGACAGCAAGCCGGTCACCTTTTTTCAGGGGCGCGACCTCGGTCTCACTACCGCACTTGCAGTGCTCAAGAGCGGCTTTGTGCTGGTAGGCAATCTTCCGACCAAGAGCGGCACAGCCGTCACCTCACCCGGCTCGCTGCTGGTGATCAACCCGCAAGGCGGGCTCTTCAGTGAACTGAAAAGTTCCACCCTGTTAAACGGCCCGTGGGATATGACGGTGATCGTCGATCAGGGGTCGAGGGTCACGGCATTCGTCTCGAACGTGTTGAACGGCACGGTGGCCAGGCTCGATATCAACATCGGGGAGAGCAACGCGACCCTTTTGCAAAGCTCGCTGATCATTGCGTCCGGCTATGCGCATCGGACCGATCCCGCGGCGCTCGTTGTCGGGCCAACAGGACTGGCCTACGATGCGGCCCATGATGTGCTCTATGTCGCGTCAACCGCTGACAATGCGGTGTTCGCGGTTTCAGGTGCTGCGTCGATCACGCACGATGGCGGCATGGGAAGGGTGATTTACCAGGACAACACCCACCTTCACGGGCCGCTGGCGTTGGCGCTTGCGCCCAATGGCGATCTCGTCACGTCGAATGGCGACGCGGTTAATCCCGACCCGCAGCAACCGAGCGAAATCGTCGAGTTCACGCCTGACGGACGCTTTATCGCGCAGATGCAGATCGATCCGACGTCGGGCTCGGCATTCGGCCTCGCGTTTGGGCGCAGCAGCAGTGGCCAGCCGCAGTTCGCGGCAGTCAACGACAACACCAACACTTCGACTGTCTGGACATTGCGTCAAAGCACACCTTGAGCGAATGCCAGAAGTGCGCGCTATCGAAGCCCACCTCGGCACTGAGCGCCGAGGTGGGTGTGGTTGTACACGGAATAAAGCGCCCACCCGGTCGTTTACCTGTTGCCGCGGTGCAAGACGCGGGCTAGGGCTGGCACGGCGGCTTGCCTCGTTTGCGATCGCGATGCCTCATGCGTCGTGGTTGCGTTTGCGCATTGCTGCCACGTTTCTATAAGGACGGAAATCATAATCAGGATCTTGCTGTGTGCCATTGCCTGCGCTGTGCCTGTCACCTGCCTTGCTGAGGCACCGAGGATTTCGAACGGCATGGTGATCGACGACGATGGGATGACGCTCTACACGTACGATAAAGACACGGTGCCGGGGAAAAGCGCCTGCACCGGCGGTTGTGCAACCATGTGGGTGTGCCGTCAGGAAACGGACGAAAACGTACGATAGCCGCACCGCACAATCAATATAATCAACAGCTTGCGAATGGACTCCGTTTTTCGGCCAAGGGTCGGAACGCAGCGTTAGCGCCAAGCCTTATGCGACAGGGCTTCCCGGACGTCTGGCGTACGATTTCGTCCGTTTCCTGACGGCACCCCTGGACGAGCGCTTCAGGGAATTCACCTGGTCACCGGCCAGGTAGCGCGGAAGACTGACGTCGCGATCCACACGCTGCGCCGTATGGATCTCGCGTCATTCCGGTACCGGTTTACGCGGACCACTATGGGTTGGTTGTTGGTCCGGCGGGTGGCCATCGATGTCGTGGCACGTCGATTTTTGCCCGCGGCGGCCAATCACGAAAGGGATCGTGACAACGGCTGCAGGGGCTACGGACTCGATGGCCATACGTTTGCCGGAAAACTTGTCGCAACTGGAATTTATCCCGCGGATTTCGGGGCCGCGCCCGAATGGCTGGGTGCCGTCAACGGCAACCTGAACCCGAATCGCTACCCCACGGTTTTCATCGCTCCCATGAGCGTCTCTACGAGACTGCGTCCCATCACATCAGGGGCGGCGCAAACGGGGATCGAGGTCACGTTCCGGTATAACGCCGTGACGCCAGACTCAGCACGTATAGTCGATGACCGCCCCGGTCACGGTTTGTCTGCACGTAATGAGACGCTCCTGACGCCGAATTTCTCCGTTGCCCGCTGGGCATTGTCAGACAGGAAGCGATACTTGTCGTTGACCTGCTGTGCGACGACGTGCAGGCCGGCCGCCTCGATTGTCTGCTTGTAGCGTTCGACCTGCCAGGCGCCACCGATGCAGGCGGCCCACAGCGTCGAGTTGCATGAAATGCTTTCGGGCAGATCGACATCGGTCACGATGTCTGCAAGCGCAAGCCGGCCTCCCGGGCGCAGCAGCCGCGCCACCTCGCGGAACACCTGAAGCTTGTCAACGGCAAGGTTGATCACGCCATTGCTGATCACCACGTCGAAGCTGCCATCTTCGAACGGCGCGGCGTCGATGTAGCCCTTGACATAGGTGATGTTGCGCACGCCGTGGCGCCGGCGGAGCGCTTCGGCCTTGGCGCGCTGTGCGTCAGTCATGTCCAGTCCGATCACCGTACCCGTCGGTCCGGTCAACAGGCTGGAGACGAAGGTATCCATGCCCGAGCCACTGCCGAGATCGAGCACGCGCGTGCCCTCCATCTCGTCGAGCAGGTGAAAGAAGTAGCCGACGCCGGCGAACGAATCGATGGCCTCGGCGGGGACGCGGTCCAGGTCGGCCGTCGGGTAGCCGAGCCGCTCGGCCAGCGCGCGGCCCATTTCGAAGTGGAATTCGCCGTGCGGATGCTCGGCGACGTCGCGGTACATCGCCTGGACCTTGGTTTCGAGCTCGCCGCGATCTACTTGGGTGGACATAGGGGGCCTCCAGTCCGGAAGTCGCCCCATTGCAAACGCCACTCGAAGCGCCCGGGTCGACGGTTCTCCCTCGGGAAGCATAGGTCAATCGACCGATGCATGTCATGTCCATCACGGTGGAATCGTCCTTTTCGTGGAAATTCTGGCGCTTTGCATTCAAAATCGCTTACTTATCAAGGGCTTATGAAGTAACGCCTCAACGGGGTGTTGTGATACCGCAAAGCCTTGCTGGACGGTGCACTGCGAGCAGCGACCGCCAGATTTGCGCGAAAAGGACGACTACCCCGAGGAGCGCGCCCCATCGGCGCGGCCGTGCTCAATCGCACGTCCGAAATCCGTACGCCGGGAGCGGCAGCTCGGATAACGTGTGGGGAAGGAAAAATCTCGTCCTCGCTTCGCGCCATGCAACAACGCTATCTCGCGATCAAGCGGATCGGTGCAAGACATCAATCGCCGACTGAACTGCATGCGAATCTGCGGCCGTTTGCCACCGGGATCTCCTTAGCATTCCGGGACGCGCTCAAGGAACGCAAGGTGACTTCCGGGCACACCCTGGTGCAGGTTTCTCCAGTCGCAACGAACGTGCGCGACGATCGCTAGTTCTGCACGTCGATGCGTCCGTAGACGCCGTCCGCTTCGTCATTAGGTCCTGCGGCAAAGAACAGCGTGTTCACAGGCTGATTATCGAGTCCATTACCGAACGCAATACCCCACAGCCCGGCCTGCACGAACGGGGCTCCATTCGGCATCTTGACGGTGCCGACGAATTGGCCGCTGGTCGGATCGAAAGCGTTGATGGTGCCCTCGCCGAAATTGCCGATCAGCACGTCGCCGCTCAACGGACCGAAGTTGGCGGGCGCCAGCGCGACGCCCCAGGGTGCATTCAGCGGACCGGCCGATGCGAAGCGCTGCATGAGATTACCTGCTGTATCGAATACATCGACGAAGCCGAGGCCCGGGCCGTCGAGATTGTCATGCAATGCCGCATTCTGTTTTGCGTAGGTCACGAAGAGCTTCGAGCCGATCGCCTGAATGCCGAACGGCGCGAATCCGGCCGGCAACGTCGGGTCCTGAAACTTGCCAGGCAGCGCGACTTTCGTGAAGGTCCTGTCGAAGACGTCGATCTTGCTGTTGTGAAAATCCGTGGCATACAGAAAGTTCGCGCCACCGTTGCTTGCGAGCGCAAGCCCTTTGTAGACCGCGCCCCCGCTGCCGTCGTCGAACACGGTGATCGCGGCCGTCGGACTGACCGCTGGCGACCATGCAGTAACCGTGCCGCCCTCGCCAACGAAGATGAAAACGCCCACGCCGGACTTGCCGCTCTGGCTGACGACGAAATCCGTGGTGCCGTTGAAGACGATGCCGGTCGGATTTGGCGGACCGCTGCTGCCGTCAGGGATGCTGACGACGAGCGATTGCGGCACGCCGTTGCCGTCATAGAGGGTGGCGACCGACATTGCGTTGTCCGCGACCCAGAAGAAGCCCTTCGGATTGAAAGCGATGCCCCAGGGGTTTTTCAGGTTCGCGTCGGTGTGCGGCGCGGGGACGGCGCCATCCGAAACCAGCGCGGTCGCTGTGAACGATTGCACGTGGACGGACCCGTCGCCACACGCGACCAGACTCGCCAAAGCCGCACCGCCCGCCACGATGCTCAATACCTTAAGCAGAGATTTCATGACAGCGCTCCTCATCTGACCGAAGGTCAACGAGATTACTGAACGTGCGGTAACGCCGCTTTATTCCCTTGCCGGCGAACTATTTCAGGGTGCGCGATGGATTTGCGTTCGGCGGGGTGTCGCCCGAGAGACACACGACAACCAGTAGATCAAGGAACGGCTCACAAAGCTGAACTCGCGGCAGCCTCAAACGCTGGGTTGTACTGCCTGCGGGATGCGGCGCCGTTCGCCCGCGTGCGCTTGAGCAGTGACTCCTGTGCATCTCGGAGGTTGGCCGCTTGCTGACGTTCCTCTCCCTTAAAGGCAGCCCGGGTGCGATCGGCACCCAGGTGGCCATCGCGCAAGAGATCATGCAACGCGGCGGAGACTATTGATCTGTGGGCAAGGACAATCAACCCAGCCTGGCTCTATCTAGGGCCATCGGCAAAGCCCAGGTTTGGGCGCCCAAGTTCATGCACACAATCAGGCAAGGCCAGCTCAGAACGGCTCGGAGTACAACGCCGTCCGCCGCCCAGTAGTCCTTTCGCTAGCCCCAACGCTCTTCCCGCGACAAAACCACCGTAGCAGGCTTGCCCTGGTTACCGGTCGTCCGTCGCCTTCACCCAGCGCTTCTGTTTGAATCTACTAGCGCCTTAACCCGTTTGACTCGACAGCCTCCGACCGACCTCACGCCATCGGCGATAAGTGAAGGCGCATCAAGGAACGCACGAAGCAGGTCGCGTCAGCGCGTGACGACCAAAGACGTATGCATCCCCATAGCGTAGTGTCCGGGCTTGTTGCAGATCAGTACGTAGTGGCCGGGTGCCAACTTGAGCGTCAGACGCCTGTTCTTGCCAGGAGCCATGTCCTGCGCCTCTCCCATTTTTTTGAACTGGCTCTCTGGCACTTGTTCCTTTTTAACTGGCAGCTTATCGGCGGCCAGGTCAGTTTTTAGCACGACCAGTTCGTGTGTCTGAGCCGTGTCCGGTGCGTTGCTTACCTCGAACGTGACTGTACCGGCCTTGACACGACTCACATCAAGCTGGATCGCGTTGTTGAGCAAGGTGGCTTTTATCGTCTCGTTTGCGTAACCGGGACTGCAGACGAGGCCGAGCGCGGCTGCACCAAGGAGGACCGCGGCGCTTGGACGGGAGATCATGACATTTTCCTCTGCAAATCGGCCCGAGCTTCCACGTATCGCTGGTCGCCCTACGCATCATGCCTTGGCCGCTCGCTTCATTGAGAAGGGCCGGAAGAAGCGCAAGGAAACGACGTGCGATCCATCGACCGCAGCACGAGTCAATAGCTAACGGCATAGCGCTGCTGACGCCGCCGTCCGGGTCGTGGTCGTCGCAAGCAACAATGAATCTCAGGATCGAATGCGCTTCGAGGGCTGACCATTCCGCCCGCCTGCTCACTACGGTATTAAAACGTCAGCGCAGCACGGTTATTCCTATGTCCAGGAATTATTTTCATGTCCGTCGCTGTCCAATGAAGATGCATGCCGGATGATGACGTACCCAGCGAATCGGAGTTGTACGCACGCGTTTCGCGCAACGCCAATCACCACCGTACGCACTGACATCGGCGTCGACAACCGGCCATGCCACACACCGATTTGGGGCAAGTCAGCGCCCACGATGGGCGTTGCCGCTACAAGCCCGTACGCGAACGCCGTGCCAGCGGCGCCACGCCGACGCAAACCATTGGCACGCTGACGCTGAAATGCGCGACGAGTCCGATGAAGCGAACTCGTTTCCTTTGAGCGCCCGCTAAACGCGACGGTCAAGTACGCCGTGCGCGGCGCCGATGCGGAGGGCGAATTCGACCGCGCGGATGGCGGCATGAACCGGAGTTAACGTTACGGCCACGGGACCCTGGCCACGCTGAAGGTTCAGGTGAGAGTCAAAAGCAGGACTGACGTGCTTCCACAGTGTCAGCGCGCAAGGGGAAGACCGGCGGGCCGCTTTTGCGGTTTGGTCCGTCCGGCAAAGCCGGAAGTGCAGCCGATCAACAAGCGTTCACGCTCGCCCCCAAGGTTGCGCCTTTGTGCCGAACGCAATTTCGGCTCTGTCACCTTCACCACACCCGATTGGAATAAAGCTGTCCCGTCGCACGTTTATTAACACCAGTGGCATGCGATGCTTCGAGCCCAGATCTGTACCCGGATGTCGTTCCTGACCGGGAAGAAGGCAACGTGCCAGGAACCTGGATCGTACTGCCCGCGTGCGCAAGCCTTGCTGCTCCCCCGTTTGCCGACGTACGCAAGACGGACCTCGGCAAATGGCTCGACGATGATGGCAAGACCCGGTGCGTCATCGACAAGGACACCGTTGCTTGGCGAGAGTGCGTGCGGCGATGCCTGTGCCGCGAACTGGCCACCGACGCCTCGCGGATCCATATGACAAGGCGGCGCGGCATACAAAGGACACCGCCTGTACCGGTTTGCGGCGGACAGGGAATACGGCGATATGAATGGTGACGGCTTGAAGGGCATGCGGCACAGCATGAAACTGCGGTCAGGCGATCGGCTCGCTGGCCGCGCTCACAGGAGATGACGTTGAAAGCAGTTCGACTATTTTCAACATTCCTGATGGTTCTCGCAGTCGCCGTGCGGGGATGCTCGTCCGACGGGAGCATGCATGGCGATGGCGCGACGTCCAGCGGTGGTAACAGCAGTGGCGGCGGCGGATATTGATGATCCTGACGACGTCTTAGGGGCCGCGATTGCCTCCATGCGTTTTCGAGGTCGACCCGGCAGCCCCGGCGGGGCGACGAGCGGGTCCTGCGCGATGTGCATTGCAGGGGGTATTGGTGCCTGCCCGTCGAGCAACGCCGGATCCTGCTGTTGGTCGACTCGCGGCGTTCAGGTATCACGAGGCATCGAACCAGGGTAGCGGGAGGCGGGCCATAATCTACGATAGTGACCGGAGGAGTCGAGGCTCGGGCGAGCCGGATCTGTGGCCGCTGTCGGCGTTTGCCGACAATGAGCTGTCCGCCACGGAGCGCGCGGCCACGCTCGACTGGCTAGCCAATGACCGGGAGGCAGCCGCCCGAGTAGCCGATTACCGCGCCCAGAAAGCTGCATTGATGGCACTGTTCGGCGACCCGCGAGAAGACACTCGATGCATCGTCGTGCGGCGCCGCACGCCGTGGTGGCGGCACGCGTGCGTGGCAGCCTCCTGCCGGGGCGTGGGCGTGGTGCTCAGGTCGGCACCCGGCTGGGTGTCGGCTGGATTCCCGGCCGATCAGCCCGTGTTTGCGAAGCGCGCCGACATCGCTTACGCGGTGTCGGCGCCCGAGCATCGCCACCCCGTGGATGTCATGGCGGCGAACGAGGATCATCTCGACAAGTGGTCGTCCATGCCCCTCCCTCGGCCGTTGCCGGTGCCTTCGCTTCGGGAATATGGCTATCCGCTGGTCGGCAGTCACATGCTGCACGACGAGTCCGGCCCTGCAAGGCAATTCATGTACCAGATCCCCGTCAAGGCCCCGCTTACCCTGCATGTCGCTGTGCAGTCAAAGGGCGCCACGGTGTTTCGCCTGTTTCGTGATGGCACCCGCAGCGCGTTCTTCTGGGTGAGTCAGACATGCTCCCCGATGGCGGCTGCGAATACCGGATGTTCCGGCAGGAGCGCGTGCTCGGGAGATGGCCTGACAGGCCCGATCACATGGTTGTCCGTTACCAGGACATCCCGCGAAAAGTCTACGCAAAATGGCTGCCTGACGGAGACCATGCGGGACAGGAGCTTCTTTACGACGAAACGACGGATCGGGATAGCATCTTCGGCCATCTGGGGGGCTCACTGCATTTCGTGTCAGGCAAGATCGCCATCGATGGCCCGCTCGCGCACACCCAGTCCCGCCATAGCGTCCGCGATCTCGGTCTGCAGTTCATCGCGCGCATCGTCGAGCACGACGCACGCAGCTTTCGAGAAGAGGGTCTTATTGAACGGCCGACCCGCATCGAACTCGTGAACGCCCATGGAATGCGGTTGCTAGCCTGGACGTGGATTGCTCCGTCGGGGCCGCCTGCGCATTATGCACAGCGCGTGAGACTGCTGTTCGATCTTCAGCACCCCTGGCCCCGTGGCGAAGCCGCGTGGGACGACAGCGGCCGGCCACTGGAACTGATCCAGTTCGAAGACGTCGTGCCTCACCACTGGAGCGAGACCACCTTCGACCGGCATAACCCCGAATACGACTTCCAGTGAGGAGGATGCGATGACCGAGACCGTCACGCAACCGTCAGAAAACGCATCCGCGAGCGCGGAGCCGGCGTATTCATCAACCCAGGAGCGTCGAGCTCGCCTGGTGAATGAGGCGCGAGTCAGCGGATTTCATAGTGGCCCTGCTCTTCAACTTCGGCGTATAGCGTGCTCGCCACGCCTGGCGCTTTATGCTGCGGAGTCGACGGAAGTCGGAACCCGGAAAGCCGAGGCTCTCTGCGCGGTCCAGATCCACTGCCCCAGGGCTGACCCTACTTTACGCTGCCGTGCCGTTGCCGTAAGCCACTATTGACGGGTCTGTTAAACACGCAGGTGAACTCATGAAGAAGCTATGGGTTTGGCTACTGTCGATCGCAATGCTTGGCAGCGTGGTGACATGCGGAGGCGACCACCACGATCATCGGCCGTTTGGGGTTGCCGGCATCATGGAGGGAATCTGGAACGGCCATGTGCACTCGAACCTGACGGGCCGCGAAACCGGCATGTTCGTGATCGTGACGGCAGGCGGCGCCCTTAGCCTTATCACCGACGACTGCGCCCAGACCTCTGCAAACATTGCAGCGAGCGGACCCTTTTTCTCCGGTGCCGGCACGACCTATACGCAGACAAACTGCGACGGCGTCGATGTCACTGTGGTGCCGCCGACCTCTAGTGAAGGTGCCGTGCAACCTTTCCAGATCGCTGGGGAGTTCGATGATCGGACCGGCACAGCATTCGCCAACTACACCACTGCGAATGACAGCGGAACGATCTCGTTCCTGAACTTCTATCCGGACTACTTTAACGAGTCGGGCACGCTGCCGCGCGCCGCAGGTGCCTACTCCATCAGCCAGAGACTTACCGCTCTGAACGTCGATGCGAACGGGAATGTCTCTTACCGGGATGCGGCCGGGCAAGCTTTCGCTGGCACATTGTCCGTTCTTGATCCGACGGTGGATGTCTATCGCATGACGTTGCAGGTGGGTAGCCAGACGCTGACCGGTCTGGCTACCCTCGTCGATGACGGGGATGGCAGGAGCAATGACTTCCTGTTTGCCGTCGCCAATGGCGCTCTGGCCTACAACGCGGAACTAAGACGCAACTGACTGAAGCCATCACCATTCCGCGGCCAAAGACCAGCGCGCGTGGCGCGCCTCAACCCGGCGTCGAAAGACTGCGGACGCTGGCCCCGGCGCTTCGGAAACTCGACGCGCCCGATGAGTCGTGGCCGCGAGCGGTCTGACCTGGCAGGCATATCCGGCCGGCGAAAATTGTTGCTGCTGTGGCGCGCAGTTCAGCTTGCGGCGCCGACGTGCGTACGGGTTGGTGTGCCGTCAGGAAACGGACGAAAACGTACGATAGCCGCAGCGCACAATCAATATAATCAACAGCTTGCGAATGGACTCCGTTTTTCGGCCAAGGGTCGGAACGCAGCGTTAGCGCCAAGCCTTATGCGACAGGACTTCCCGGACGTCTGGCGTACGATTTCGTCCGTTTCCTGACGGCACCCCAAATAGGCTTTTGTCCATGCTTGGCGACACCAATTTCGGTGGGACTCCTGCGCGTTGCATTGAGGTATCGCGCGCATACTTGAGGTCCCTCCCCCAACCCATCTGTGTCATCGAAAATTTTCAGGTTCACGGAAAACTGGAGAGCCCAAATGAACGAAGATAGCTTCAACCTCAGTGTACGTAAGTTCTTAAAAATGGTTGGCGTAAATTCTCAGCGTGAGATCGAGCATGCAGTGGCCAAGGCCATTGCTAGCGGTGCCATCGCAGGAACTGAATCTTTTCCCGCGAAAGTTACGTTGGAAGTTCCGGAAGTCAAGCTGAAAGTCGAATTCGATGACTTAATCAGGCTCGAATAAGAGCGCGAGGTACGCCACGGCCCATCGCGCCCACCGCCCCAGCGGCCACGCCCCTTTGCATTTCCAATCCGTCTGCAATGGAGGCTGACCAGGAATTCCGGGCTGGTCCGAACGTTTGTGATTCGAAGCCGGGCAGCTACTCCTCACCGTATGGTGCGCAGCTTATCGGGCGCTTGCGGCCCCGATTGTTTACCGCCTTGAACTTGCTGCCATCAATCGCGACGAGGGCATCGGAGAAAAGATCCAACTGCTCGCATTCTTCACAAACTGGCGGCAGACCGCCCGGATTGCTTTGCCGTTGTCTTTGCGGAAACGGGCGATCGTCTGGTTCTGTAGCTGTTGAGGTTCGTTAATTCCGCTAATGGCGTCCAATCACGCTGCTAATGAGAAATCCCTCTATCTCATTGATTTTTTGACCGAATCCAGAAATTCGCTTCACCGTGGCGCGTTGCGTTTTCGCAACGCGGCGCACGGCTCTTGTCCGTCATTTCTGCGAATACCCCTTTCATATCCGCTAATTGCGCTAATACGTCTTGTGGATGTGCGCGCACGATTTTTCGAATACCGCCCAATCCAACCAGGTTGGCTCGCCTCAATTACCTCGTGACCTGTGACAGTCAATACCGCGCAACCTCTTGCCACACGGCCTTCCTGCACATGCGGGCAGTTCCACCAGCAAGAGTGGAACCGTGAAAACGCTAATCGTTTCTTTACCTGGAATCATCTGATGCCATCAGCCATATAGCGAACTACAGTCGCTGCTCACCTGAAATCAGGCGGTATTAGCAGAATTGGCGTACCCAGTAGCGGAATTAACGAACCTCAACAACTACCAAAATGTCCCATGTCGGCATAGAGCGCTTCGGCGCCCGTGAACGCCAGCAGCACGGCACCCAGCACGGCAAACGAGGCAAACCCGTGCTGCGTCACGAAACCGAGCGCGTGCAGCGGGTTGAGCGCGTGCAGGATGCCAGGATGCTGGACGATGCCGTAGACGCCCGCCGCGGCCAGCGCGACGAACCACAATACGGTGATGGGCCCGAAGAGGGCTCCTATCGTCGCCGTGCCGTGGCGCTGGAGCACGAACAGTGCGATGAGCACGCCCACGGATACCGGGAGGACGTAAGGCTCGAGGGCGGTGGTGCCGACCTCGAGTCCCTCGACCGCCGAGAGTACCGAGATGGCAGGCGTCAGCACCGCATCGCCGTAAAAGAGCGCGGCGCCGAACAGACCCACCAGCAGGATCGGCGTGAGCGGGCGACCCAGCTTTTTCACGGATGTCGAGGCCAGTGCGAGCAGCGCCATGATGCCGCCTTCGCCCTTGTTGTTCGCCCGCATGATGAGGATCACGTACTTGAGCGAGACGACCACCATCAGCGACCAGAAGATCGCCGAGATGCCGCCAAGGATGTTTTCGGGTGCAAGCGGAATCCCATGCGCGGGGTTGAAGGTTTCCCTGACCGCATAAAGCGGGCTGGTACCGATGTCACCGTAAACGACGCCCAGCGCAGCCAGCGTCAGGGCTGCGCGGGATTGCTGCAGGTGCGAGTCGCGAGGCGTTTTGCGGTTCCTCGAATGAGAATCCACGGTTGATACTCCTGATCGGGTCTTATGCAACAGGGCTTTCCGGACCGCTGGCGTACGAAAAAATCCGAATCTTGACGGCACCCCCATCTACTCGTGGTCAACTCGCGGCAGGTCCGCAAGCGTTCGGCCGGGACCGGAATCGGCGGCCACCGTTTCGATACCTTCGCGACCCGCCTCATCCACGACGCGCCGGACCTGCGGACCCGCGACGCGTTGACCATCCAGCGGAAAGACGGTCACCACGTTGTCGCCTCTGGCCAGCGCGTCGACCACCTCAATCACCGGCGATTCGTGCGGCGTGACCTCAAACTGTTCGCCGCTCACGGAAACCTGCCCCCAGAGTACGTGGGTGACCCTTCGCGAATCCTGCTCAAGCCGGACTGCGGTAATCGCGTGTACCGTCATTTGCGCTTCCTCACTGGCTGGAGAAATCCTGGTATGAAGGAACGCCCGCTGCTTTTCAGCGGCGCCGTGGTATGCGCCTGGTGTCAAATGACACAAAGTCGTCCGGACCCAAAGACCAGTTTATAAGGCACAGCGAGCAGTGCTGGACGACTTTGCGTCAATCAAAATTGACGTAAAGTCGTCCATTTTGCTGAAATTGACTTAAAGTTGACAAGTCTTGCTGGACGGGATCGGCACGAGAAGCGAACCGGAAAATTAGCTATGTCGCGGCCGCACACACACGGTCTCCTGCATCTCCTGCGTCCAGTGGTGTTGACTTCTCCCTATCGGGTGCCGCTCACCTTCATGCTGGGCGCCGACTCTCGCTGCCGCGACCTATCGCGAGCGGCCTAACCCTCGAGATGGATCGATACACTTCAATCGATGATTGTTCGCATTGCAAAATACCTTCTTTGAATGCTTGGTTCTCGACGTCCCAAGCGCGCTCACGCCTGCTCCGCACGCTCTTGTCAGAGACGGCGTTGCTCCTGGTGCAATAAGCCCGGGGCACCTCGATGGCACGTTAGGAACCGAGCCTTAGCGCGTGTGGTGCGTATCGCGCGATTCATCGGTGACCACGTAACTCTATGTTCGGATTGCAAAAACGTTCAGCCAACCTCGCGAAATTCCGCAGCCCACCTATCAACCAAACAGGACGACTTTACGTCAATTTTACGGCAACCATTTGATTAATAACGATTTATCCAGATCGTGCGCTCTCGAATTTGCTATTTAGACGACTTTGTGTCATTTCTCGGACAACTTTGTGTCGTTTGACACCGGCGTCACCGGTTATTTCGAGATGACTCAGCCCCTCGCGGAATGCGGCCATCATCGCGTCGAGCCTGGACAGATACGAGCCGTCAACCCGGCAGCGCTGCTCGACCGCACCGATGGTCTGATAGTGCATCACGACTGCATGCCCTTCGAAGCCTCGTGGCGCGAAAAAGACGAGTCATCACGGCCAGCCTGTCGCTCCGGTACGCATTCAGCCTGCTTCCGTCGAACGAGCTGTTGATCGCGTACGGTCTCACAGGGTTGCTGCTGCGGATCACCGGCGTGCCGTTATCTTCATCAGACGACTCGCCGGCTACCCGGCCTGGCACCATGCTTTGCGCCGCTCGGGAAAACGCGCTGCGCGTTAGACCCGGTCAGGTGAAGAACACGAACGGCAGCGTCAGCGTCAGGTAGATCGCGAGACCGGTGGCCGGCAGGCCGGCGGCGATCGCGATTGCCGCGACCGCGCTTCCGACAAGCGCGAGCGCAACCAGCCAGCGTGGGGCAGCTTGCTGAGCGCTGACGTCTGCGCGTGGGCTTGTATCGACGCGATGTTCGTTGTGCCGTGCCACGCATTTTCGGATGTGCAGGTCAAGCATGGCTATTCCCCTCAAGACATATTCGTTGCCCACGATCGCGCGTCCCAGGTGCCTTCACGACCTTTGCGGTGCATGTGTTCGGTCCAGCCCCATTACAGGACCTTCACGCCTGGCACAAGCGTCTCTGCCCCCGTGCCCCGCATCGGTACTCTCATCCTTGCGGCGTCCTTCCGCCTGGATTTCTCTCTTCGCATCGGGACGACAGATTCCCAGGTTCCTAACCGAAGCCTGAATCAAGGTTACCCGCCTATATGCCGGACGCCAATTGGGGGTAGTCGTATTTCTCGTGCAATTTCTGGTGGGTGCTTCCCGAAATTTCATATTTATCAAAGTTATCAAAGGCCTGGAGAATCGCACTTTGGCGGAATGCCGTGCCGCCGGAACGCCTTGCTCCAAGCGGCTCGCCGTTCGACAAGCGCCAGATTTTGCGAGAATCGAACAATTAGCCGTATCAGCCAGCGGATGCTCGATCCCAACGCGAATCCTGACGTACCCCTCATCGCATACCATGCGGTCGGGGTTCCATTGGTAATGTGCTGAACCGCGTGGCTTCGGGTTCCTGCCACGTCCGTCCGGTAGTTCATCGACCGGTATCCCAAGCGCCTTTGCGCGTCGGCATACGGCATCTCGCGAATGCGAAGGTCATCTGGAAGATCCAACAAATCGGTAACCGAATCAGCCGCAGCGTCTGCGCAACGGTCGGCTGGCGCTGCGGAGGTTTCCGCGATAACGGCAAGCCGGGCCGTAACGCTTGCGCGAAGTGCCTGAATGGTAGCGGCCGTCGCTACGCATCCCTGCGTTGATCGGTCTGTTCAAGACAAGACAGGACATCGGCGCGCGTATTCCTCGAAAATCACGATGGAGGCGGAAATCGCAACGCAGATCTGGTGGCGTCCAGTGACAGCCCGGGCGGGCCGCACCCCGGATCCGGTTTGCTTCGCATGTTGGCCCTGTTTGGCCCTGTTTGGCCCTGTTCGTCCCGGTCGTCATCCGTGGCGACGGTCGCTGATGCGGCCTCGCGCCGGCGGGGCGGATCGGCCCGGGTTCGCGGCTAGTCGCGTTCCGGCCGCGGTGCACCGGCACCGGTCATCCGCTGGTAGTAGCCGGCGAGTTCGCGCCGCACGCGCTTCCTTTCCGCCTGCACATAGATCGTGGTGGTCTGCAGCGACGCATGACCAAGCACCTGCTGCACGACGTCGAGCGGCACGTCGACGGCCGCCTGGGTACCGAACGTATGCCGGAACGCGTGCGGGGTGGTGCTGGCGAGCTGCCGGCGCTCGTCTTCCGTGAGATCCAGCTGCGCGAGGATCTGCCGCACCGCCCAGCTGACCAGCTCGCGGAGCCCGTTGCCCGAATAGCCCACCCCACCCTGCTGCCCCTGCCGACCGTGCCCATCCTGCGCACCGGTATGCCGGCGCTGCGCCGCCGGCGTCGCCGGGATCACCAGCGGCGCGGACGGCGGCGGCGCCGCGAGTTCCAGCGCGCGATCCCGCCAGTGCGCGGCCAGCGCCTCGACGCACGCGCCGCTGACCGGCACGGTGCGCTGTTTGCGGCCCTTGCCGAGCACCTCCAGCTCCCAGCTGGCCGGCACCTCGCCATCGGCCGGCACGTAGCGCAGCTGCTCGCGGCGGGCGAGCGCCGCCTCGGCATTGCGCAGACCCGAGTCGCCCATCAGCAGCAGCGCCGCGCGCGCGGCGCGCCAGCGCGGCCCGGCCGGCCCCAGGTTCGCGCTGCGATCTTCGGCGAAGCAGCGCACCCGGCTCCACAGGTCGAGCGGCAGCGCCCGTTCAATGCGCATCGCGTGCGCACGCGTGACCGTCACCGGATCGTCGACCGCCTGCCACGGGTTGCCGGCCAGGTAATGCACGTCGACGAACCAGTCGAACGCGGCGCGCAGCGCGCGCACCGCGTAGCGCTGGCTGTCCGGGCTCAGGCCGTCCGGCGCGAAGGGTCGCCAGCGTGGCGAATTGCGCCGTGTGCGGGGGCCGGTAAAGGCCGCCGACGGTACCGCGAGGAAATCCTTGTAGGCCTCGCAGTCGTCGACCGTGAGCGATGACAGCGCCGTGCCGCGCACGGTGACCGCCCATAACACCAGGCGCTCGAGCTCGCGCGTGTACGCGCGCAACGCCTGCGGGCGGTCGCGGTAGCGGTGCAGCCAGGCCCGTACCGCGTCGAGGTCATGCTGCGCCTTCAGGTAGCACAGGCCCGGTGCGCGGTTGATGCCGCGCGTGCCGTTTCCCTGCGGCCCCTCCCCGCCGGACAGCGCGTGGGGCAGCGCGACGCGCGCGGCGCCCGCCGGCGCCTCGAGCGGATCGGCGAGCTCGACGTCGTCGGCCACCGTGACGCCCAGCGTGCCGGCGCGGCCACGCGACCAGCACCCGCGCGCGCAGCAGGCCGATGCGCGGCACGGCCCGCCACCAGACTTCACGGCGCTGCGCGCGTTCGTGCAGCGCGTGCCGCTGCCGACCATCGCGCGACTGTACTTCGATCCGGACACCGCGCCGCACGCGGCTAGCGCCGACGCGCTCGAGCGCTATCTGCGCACGATGCGCGATGACCTGGTGCACCTCGCGACCTTGCACGGCTCGTCCGTGCTGGCCGACCACCTGAAGGCGTCGACCCGCAACCACGGCAGCGCGAAGCTCACCGCCGTCACGCTGCGGATGGTCGAGCAGGCGTCCCGGCTGGCCGCCGCGGCGCCGGCCGCCACGCACCCGGTCGGCCTGTGGTTCCGGCCGCTGATTCCCGACGGCCGACGCTCACTGACCCCGACCGAGTCGCCAGCGGCGGCCGATCCATCGCGCTACGCGTCGTCGATACGAGAGGTACTGATCCCCGAATAGTTGGGCAAGCGCGTGTTCCTCAGGAATGATCTGCACGACCGTGATGACGATCACGAACAGCGGCGGAACGAGCCATGGACTCGCGCTGCCGAGCCAGACCGCCCAGCCGATCAGGAGCAACTCCAATCCCAGATACATGGGGTTGCGGCTAACGCAAAAAACCCCGTCGGTCACAAGGCGCGAGGCCTTGCTTGGGTCCATGGGATTGGTGGTCGTTCGCGCCTGACGAAAACGGACGAAGGCTGCCACGGCGATGGCGAGCCCGATCGCAGCGGGGAGGCTGCCGAATCGGTTCCATGGCGGGGCGATCCAGTGACCGAGCGGCATCCAGCGGTGCAGTGCCCACATGAGGGCGGCCGCGGCCAGCATCACGATTGGTGGCGGAATGCGAGGCTTCATAGGGGCGAACGAGCGCGGGCGTGGAGAGGCGCTTTGCCGAAAGGCGTTTTCGGACACCAACGGCGTTCAAATCTTAGCAAGCTTATCCGATGAGTGTCTCGCAAGCCACGCAGAGCACGCCACGCAGCAGCTCTCTGGTTGAAAACCTCAACTCCCGGCTGCGCAACTGCCTGACGCTCCGGCGCCATCTGAACGGTAGCCGCGCCTGGCTGGGCCTGCTGCAGTTCTTCTTCAATCACCGCCGCTTCACGCGCAGCCGGTGCGGCAAGCGGCTCGGCAAAAGTCCGCGTGAAGCGATGACGGGAGAAGATCATCCGCACTGGCTGACGCTACTCGGACTCGGTCCGCTTCAGCCCCGGCAAAGTTGATCGCCTGAGGCCGCAGACCTCAAACTGATTCGCATTCCATGTTAATCCTGCCTAAAAATGCAGGAAGAATCAGCTCGTCTGTGTAACGCAAAAAACACGGGTTTGAACCACGCCCAGAAACGCGGGGGGCCGTCACGATCGCTGGCACCGAGCTGGCACATCGCATTCGCAAAGCACAGTTCGATCTCACGAGTCTGCGTCTCAAAGATCTGACTGGGTCTGCTGTCTGGAAGAAAGTTCTTTCAGCTTGATAAGGTAACGGTGAGCACGCCGCTTTTCCTTGATCGCCGCTGTTTGCACCAGAGCCATTTCGCGGTCGAAGTGACGGCCGTTGAACAACCACTCGATGTCTTTCAGCTTACTCATTGCGGGTTCGTGCTCGTCAAAACATAAGCGTAACCCAACGGCCCGTCCGATTTGCACCACAACCTTCCCGGCTACATCCGGCATTGGGCTGAGCGTTACGGAGTGCGATACGGAAATGTCAGCTTTATAGTTCGCCGGCCGATCGTCGTACGCCTATACTTCATATTGAATGATTAATAGTTGAATGCCGCTCGGGCGCCCTGTACACGTTGATGCGAGCCACCGATAGCCTGCACGCGGCTTTGGAACCAATCCGGCGCCGGTGTTGGCGAAATCAACGTGAAACCGGAGGGGGCACATGAGCGCTGTCATCGTCGCCGACGAGCCGCCCCGGGCCGTCCGGCTTGTGACCAGGGTTTATGCCCGCCTGCTCCTCGCGGGCTTTGCGCTGCTTCCGGCCTGGCTGATTGCCTACCTGTTCTTTTTCCAGGATCCCGCCCTCAAATTCGAGAACCACGCGTTCCACGAAATGGCGATCGCCGCAGCCACCCTGGAAGGCCTTTTCGTGACTTACGTCACGTGGCGCTGTTACCGGTCATCCGGCGAACCGCTACTGCGCTGGATGACGCTCGGCTTCCTCGGTTTTGTGCTGGTCTATGCGCTGCATGGCGCGTTCACCGGGCTCGCGCACCACCATATCTGGCTCTTCCTGCTGTATGGGCCGGCGTCGCGGCTCGTGATGGCGATCCTGCTGCTGGTCGCGCTGCTCTCCTACCGCCGACCGTCGGACGCCGAGGACCGGCGCATGAAGCCTCGCCCGTGGCTGACCTGGATAGGACTGTTCGTGCTGGTGGACCTGGCGGTGGCGGGTGTCGCGAATTCGCCGATTGCCGGCAGCCTTGCGGTGCGCCTGGCGATGGAAGGCGGCGCTCTCGTTCTTTCCACATTGAATGTGACGGTGCTCCTGCTGCGCCGTATCCGTTCACCTCTGATGGTGATTTTCGCGATCTCGGTCACGGCGTTCGCGCTGTCGTCGCTTGCGTTCATCCTCGGGCGTCCCTGGAACCACATGTGGTGGCTCGCCCACGCGATTTTTGCGGGCGGCTTTTTCCTGCTGAGTTATGGCGTCGTATAGGCGTTCCACACCACGCGCTCGTTCTCGACGATCTACAGCCAGGAGGAACTGATGGCACGGCTCGCCGAGGCGATGGCGCGTACCGAAAGCGCGCTGCAGGAACTGAAGCGCACCAATCAGACGCTCGAGCATCTTGCCGCGACCGATCCACTGACCGGCGCGGCGAATCGTCGGCAGTTTATCGAGCACGTCGAAGCCGAGATTGCCCGGGCCAGGCGCGGCGGTGCGCCGTTCTCCCTGCTGGCACTCGACCTCGACAATTTCAAGTTAATCAACGATCGCTACGGGCACCAGGTCGGCGATGACGTCCTGAAGGGCTTCGTGCAGAAATGCCTCGATGCGATCCGGCCGTATGGCGGCGTCGCCCGGGTGGGCGGAGAAGAGTTCATGGTGCTGCTGCCTCAGGCGGCACTCGAAGCCGCGCGTGCGACCGCCGAGCGCCTCCGGGCCGCCATCGCAGGCGCATCGTTTGAGAGCGGCACGCAGCAGCTAGGCACGGTCACGGTGAGCATCGGCGTATCGGAGTTCGGCCGCGACGGTGACACGATCGACACGATTCTGCGCGTAGCCGATGAACGCATGTACAGCGCGAAACACCAGGGTCGCAACCGGGTAATCGCGGCATAGGTGTAGCAGTTGGTGCACGGACCTCCGCCTGCTGGTCGGACCTCGGCGGTGATGGATCTCCGGGCGCCCAGGCGGATACCGCCTGGGGAGGAGTGACGTATGACGACGGTGCTATTGGTCGACGACGAGCCCGAGACCCTGGCCGCTTGGGAAATCTGCTGCGAACGCGACGGATTCGAGGTGAAAGCCGCTGGCGATGGTCAGGCCGCGTTGGCCGTCCTGGCGGCGACCGCCGTCGACATCGTCGTGGCCGATTGGCGCATGCCGGTCATGTCCGGCAGTGCGCTCTGTCAGCACATCCGGAACACGCCAGGTCTTGCCGGCACGATTTTCATCCTGGTGTCGGCCGAGCCGAGCCCGCCCGCCTTTGTGCGGTACGACGGCTTTATGCGCAAGCCCGTCGAAGTACCGGAACTGCTGGCGACGATGCGGCGCCTGCTCGCGGAGCACGCGGCTGAATGTGCCGCTACGCGGAGTCACGCCCCGGCGCACTGAACGCGGGTGCAGTCGTCCCGGCCATGCAAACATCGTGACCACGCGCATCTAGGGGGTGGAGCAAGCTGAGCGCGATGCAAGTACTGCCACACACCGTGGCCGACGAGGTGCCGATCGACTGGGCGATTCGAGCCGACCAGTTGCGGCTGGACTCAAGGAGTTTCGATGTACGCTGGCAACTATAATGCGTCGCTTGTCCTGCTTTCATTGCTGGTCGCGATCCTCGCATCCTACACAGCCTTGGACATGGCTGGCCGCATTTCAGCCACACAAGGGCGCGCGGGGCGTTGGTGGCTTATGGCTGGCGCCTTTGCCATGGGTGCCGGCATCTGGTCGATGCACTTCGTCGGCATGCTGGCGTTCAGTTTGCCCATTCCACTGGGCTATGACCCCGCGATCACGTTCTTGTCGTTACTGATCGCGATCATTTCTTCGGCTTTTGCCCTGTGGCTCATCGGCCAACCAGCGTTACCCTGGCTTCGCCTGGGTTGCGGGGCGTTGCTGATGGGCACGGGGATTGCCGCCATGCACTATACGGGCATGGCGGCAATGCGCATGACCCCCGCGATTCGGTACGCGGCTTCGTGGTTCCTCCTGTCCATCGTCATTGCGGTCCTGGCCTCAGGGGCGGCGCTATGGATTGCCTTTCGGCTACGCCGCCATTCGTCCCGGGTTAGGCTGCTGCGCGCGGGTGCGGCACTGATCATGGGCTTCGCGATTGTTGGCATGCATTACACGGGGATGGCGGCCGCGCAATTTCCTCTCGGCAGCATATGTGGAGCGGCGCGCAACGGCGTGAATACGGGATGGTTGGCGTTCTCGATTATCGTCGGCACTGTGGCGATCATGGCGATCGCGTTGACCTTCTCGGTACTCGACCGGCGGCTGCAGGCGCGGACCGCTGCGTTAGCTGCGTCGCTGACCCAGGCTCAGGAACTGACCTACCTCGCACTGCATGACAATCTCACCAAGCTGCCGAATCGCACGCTGCTGGAGCAGCGCCTGGAGCAGGCGCTCCGCAACGCTGATCGCGACAACCGTCGGATCGCCTTGATATTCGTGGACCTGGACGGCTTCAAAGCAGTCAATGACGCGCTTGGCCACCATGCTGGTGATCTTCTGCTGATCGAAGTCGCCCAGCGCATGCGAGCAACCGTACACGTGGAGGACACGCTCGCCCGCATTGGTGGGGACGAGTTCGTACTGCTCATCGATGTCGAAGAACCGGCCGATGCCGCGACCGTGGCTGAAAGAATCCTCACCGCCTTCAGCGGGCAATTCGAGCTTGCAGGCCATGAGCTGCGCGTGTCGGCCAGTCTCGGCATTGCTGTCTACCCCGGCTGTGGCGAAACTCCGCACGACCTGCTGACCAATGCCGACGCTGCGATGTATCGCGCGAAGGCACTCGGGCGAAACGGCTATCGCTTTTATGACATTTCGATGAATGCCAATGCCCGTGAGCAACTACACCTCCTTCAGGAGCTGCGCTCGGCATTGGAGCGAGACGAGTTGGTCCTGTACTATCAGCCAAAATTCAAGGCACCGGACGGTCCGGTGGTCGGCGTGGAAGCCTTGGTGCGCTGGGCGCATCCGACATGCGGGCTGATTCCGCCTGACCAGTTCATCCCGCTGGCGGAGAAGGCCGGCCTGATCGTGCCGATTGGGGATTGGGTGCTGAACGAAGCATGCCGGCAGCTCGCGCAGTGGCGAGACACCGGCTGCACGGACTGGACCATGGCGGTCAATCTGTCGGCTGTTCAGTTCCGCCATTCAAGGCTGGTTCAGACGGTACGTGCGGCGCTGGAGCGTCACGCGCTGGAGCCGAGCTGCCTGATCCTGGAAATCACCGAGTCGACCGCAATGGGTGATGTCGACGCGAGCATGGTGATCCTGCAACAGTTGCATGAGATGGGTGTTCAGATCGCGATAGACGACTTTGGCACGGGCTATTCGAGCCTGCTTTACCTCAAGCGGTTGCCTGCCACTGAACTCAAGATCGACCGCGGATTCGTGCGGGATCTCGCGCATGACCCGGAGGATGCGGCGATCGTGTCGGCTATCGTTGCGCTTGGCAAGACGCTCAATCTCAGGATTGTCGCTGAAGGCGTTGAAACGGCGGCGCAGCAGGCATTCCTCACGCGCCTGGGCTGCCATTCTCTCCAGGGCTTTCTGTTCGGGCGTCCAATGCCGGCGATTCAGCTCATCAGATCGATAGCCCAAAACGATGCTGTGCATGATGTCGGGTCCATACCCCGCACGATTCGGACAATTGCCTCAGTTCCGTCGAAGTATCAGGGGTGAGCGTGAGCACGAAAATCGATGGGAATTCGGGGCGTTTTGAGCAACTTGCGTACCGGATGTCGAAGACGAGGCGTTCCGGGACCTGGCCCGCGCATGGGCAGCAGCGAAAGCGGATCTCAGGCAAGCACGCCAGCGGTTAAAGTCCTTTCTGCTCGCCCACGGCGTCCGCTATACCGGCAATGCCAACTGGGGACCCGCGCACCGGCGATGGGTGAACACATTCTCGTTCCCCAACCACTGGCAGCAACTGGCCTTCGACGAGTGCCGTCGCACGATTGAAGACAGGCTCGCGCAATGTGACCGCCTTGAGGCAGTTCTGCGTGAAGCCGTTGTCGACTGGCGATTCTATCCAGCCGTACTGGGCCTGCAAGCCATGCGCGGCGTCCAGTTCATCACCGCTGTGGGCATGCTCTCCGAATTGGGGGACTTCTCGCGCTTCGAGCGGTTGTGTCGCGATAAGGCGGGCGGGACGAGCAATCCAAATATGATTGGGATTGCTTATATAACCAGCGAATTGAATTGATCGGCTGCGGTTTTGGCGAAGCCATCATCGTGCATCTGCCCCTTGCGGATCATGTGCATCAGTTCGATGCCGGCCAGGATGATGCGAGCACACCGGAAATCCTTGAAGCCCATCATTGGTTTGATGATGCGTTTGATGGCGCGGTGATCCTGGTCGGGTAGCAGCAGCGCATTGCTGCGCTGCTGCCCCCTAAGAACCGTACGTGCGCCTTTAGGAGCATACGGCTCAAGCCTCTACAAAGGCATCTATCGACACCCGGTAGCACAACTTAATTTTCCGGCGTACTGCGGATTTCTACGGCAATTGAGATGGTTAACCTGGAGGTTGCTGGCTGCATCTGTCCCGCCATCGGCTTGCTTCACAATATGCGTAACATCCCAGCGGGTGTTCATTGTGATGGGCTGCTGACAGTTAGAACACAGGCTGTCAATCGAACTAAAGATGCAACCCCCTCGGTGGCCGAAAACCCACACCAATCAACGAACGACCCCACCCAGGGTTGCAAGTTTCTGTCAATTTTAATGAGAGCGTGCAAAAGTCGGGGAGCTTGATTTAATTGGGACTCCATAGTCTACGGCATGGTTGCACGGTCCATTCTGGCCGTTGGTCGGCGCCCGCCTACCGACACCGGCCCGATGCATTTGCCGTAGCCCGAGTCGACAATCTTGAGCGCCGAGATACGACGGGGCGAGAATTCCCCGTTCAGAACCGCAACCCTGACCTGCGCCATGCAGTGCGCTCCTTCGTCAGTCCAGCGCATCTGTCGCTTCTTGGCCATACGGTAGCTGACAACCTGGTTCACCGCAGACTCGGCGATGCTGCTGCTGATCGGCAGGCCCTTGCGATGCCGCGCGCTGTAGTTGACCAACGTGCGCGCGTTGTTCCTCAGATAACTGGAGACAGTGTTCAGATTCCACCACAGCGTTTTGAATTCGTATCCCTCCCTCGCCAGCAGCAGACTGTCCAGTGCCTTGATCCGCTCCAACGCCTTGCTGCCCTTGCCATGCCAGACCAACCACTTCGCGTGGGTGATTTCGGTCTCCACCGATTCCCGTTCCATCGAGTCGATCATCTTGCTGCCGAACACGGAACGCTGCGCCGCCTGGAACTTCATCGCGATGTGGAACCAGTCGAGGATCCGGCCGCGAGCCAACTGACTGCCCTCGACGGTCTTTGCAAATTCACCAGCGTCGTCGCTGATCACGGTCACGCGCTCATCGCTCGCCACACCGTTCCGGCTGAGGAACTGATCGAGGCGCGCTGCAGCCGAGGTGACTTCCCTGTGCACATACGCATACAGTTTCGGAGGACCATCGGTGAACGTCGCCCGCCCGGCGACGATATTCACGTGGCGGCCAGGGTCTCTCCCGGCGTCGCAATTTCGCAGCCACGCCGAATCGACGCTCACGGCGGCTACATGGCTGGATTCGCGAAGCTGTTCGTCTGCAACAGCCTGGGGCGGCCGCACGATCTCGCCCACGAAATCAGCGTCGAGCTGCTTTCCAATATCGAGAATCCGATTCCGGATGCCGCTCGACGAGATGCCCTTGTCAAGCGGCAGCACTTCTTTGAGCATGGCCGTAGCCAGCCGGTATGGCAAATGAGCTGCCCACTTCGCCTGGAGGTATTCCAGCTCCGGAGTGACGCGCCAGATTAGGTCTTTGGACAGGGGATGCACCACATGCTGTGGCGTCCGCGTAGTCCGCTGGCAAGCACAAGACCACAGCCGCGGACTCTTCACCGTCACTTTGCCGTAGACAGTGCGCAGCACCGTCGAGCGATTGTCCTTGTGCTTCAAGGCCGCACCGCAACTCCGACAATGGGTCTGGCCTGAGAGCCACGACTGCACCTGTTTCGAAATCAGTTCGGTCTGCACCTTTGCCAGCAGCGACCGCCCTTCCGCGAGAGTCAGGCCCAGTTCGGCAAGACAGCAGTCAGGGCGCTCAATCACAGCCAGAACTCCGTCACCTTCCTCGACCGTATCATTGTCTCCGTCGGCCAACCTTGCTTCGATGATCAACCGCATGGCTTGCTCCCACCGTTGCGAGACCGATCAGCCTACTCCAGACGAAGCCGATGCCGCTACCGGAAGCACAAGCGGCCCTCCTTGGGAGCCTCCCCAACTTTTGCGCGCTCTCGTTCGGGCGGTGGGGTCGCGCTGCTTATTTGGGCCGCGACCGTCGATCCGGCCGACGTCCCGATGATCAGATCGGCCTCGGTCACATCCAACCCGGCATCGAACAGGCCGGCGATGACGCCGATCTCCCAGGCATTGCCTGCCGATCCGCCACCACCAAGGACCAACGCTCGCTCACGGACAAACATTCTACGCAACCTCTCGGTGATCTCAGCCCGTTACCAGGTGGGTGATGGGGCGGTGCACGTCCGCTCCACGCATCGTCCGCAAGCCTCCGGTACTCAGACTGGAGCCATCGGGAACCGCGACGTGCGCGCCCTCGCGGAACTCCATGCAGTCTCCACTACCGCAATGACCGGCCGTCGTAGATCCGGTTGCACAGACCATATGCGCTTATTCAGCGTCGCGGATAGCGTCGGCTGAGTTCAACAGCCTACCCCATTGACAAGGTAGCACTGCGGCTTACGAGCGTACACCCACATGCAGCCCGGTGACCATGCAGGGCCGCCGGGCTGCCGCCGAACACGCTGTTTCCGTCGCCCTCCGCGATGGTCTGCGTTCCGTGTTCCTTGCATTCGACCGTATCGCCCTTGCGGGCAACCGGCTTGCCGTCCACGATGTCGGCGTTCGAACCGGTCGTGACGGTGCCGCCGTGCGGTGTCAGCGTATCGCCCACTACAATGACCTGACGGACCATCGGGTTCTCCCTTGCAGCTGTGTTTCGTGCCTTGTGGTGACGCGCCTGTCGAGCGTTGCCTACAGGCAGATGTCGCGTATCCCGGGCATCCCCGTGTCTCCGTTGGGACTGCCGAGGTACGTCCATTGCGGGTCCTGGGCGGCGACGTCGATGAACTGCGCCCCGGGCTGCGGGAACGCGTGATCCTTCTCGACAAACGCCTGGCGGTCCCACCGGTTGTACAGCGCGGCCATCGGATGATCGTCGGCGACGCGGCCTTCCCATATCCCTGTTTGCGGGCATTGCTGCTTGCCAGTGCACCGGACTGGCGAAGCGGGTTCAGGGATTTCGCGCAGGAACCCAGTATCGATCATGTGCTTCAGGAAATCGTCACGCTGCGGAGGCAAGGCATAGGCTTCGCCAAGGTAGTGCCATTGCACCTGATCGGCGGTGAGCCATTCGAACGACGACGCCTCGAAGCGCTCGCCGGTTCGATAGCGCTCCGGCGTGTTCCGGCGGGCGGGAGTCAGCTGTGTTTTAGCGGCCGATGCCGGGCCGTAAAGGGCAAGCCAATAGCCATCGCGCGGCACGACCTGGTTACCCGCGACCGCCATCGCGCTTTGTTCCAGCGATGACACGGCGTACCCGTGCGGGATGAATTCACGACCTTGAAGGGCTGCGCCCTGCTGAGCTTTGGGCGTAGGCGATACGGCCTTCGCACCGTCGATCAACGTCTGTGCGTTGCCGTCCCACTTGGGCAACGGCGCAGGAGGCAGCGGAAGCACCTTGTCGAGGTTTGGCAGTTTCAGTCGCCCGTCATAGAGCTTCAGGACATCGCGGATCTTGCTGTATCGCTGGGCACGTGCCTTGTCTACATGGCCGACTATGTTGGTTCCGTCGGTCAGATACATGCCGTTGAATTCGACCGACAGCTTGCTTGCACACTTTTCGCATCCGAGCTTCACGCCTTCGTGAAAAACCTGAAGTGCGCGGGTCTTTGCCTCGACCGTATTGGATCTCTTATAAATAAATCCCAGATCGTATGCTGCGGGACCATATCCTTGTGCAAAGGCACACTCCAACATCTTGACGGCTACCGGCACATTGCCCCAGAACTCACCCTCGGGGTCATCATATGTGCCGGACAGTTTATCGCCAAGGAACGCCATTGCCGCTGGGCTGCCCATATCTGCCGCTCGCTGGAAGAAGGCGTAGGCGCTCGTGGCGTCACCCCCCTTGACCAGCCTGTTGAGGTGATACACGCCCATTCGGTCGTAGGCATCGGGAGCACCCAGCTTCATTGCCTTCTCGACCCATTGGATTGCGGCTTCCGGATCCTGTTCCGGTACGCCGGGGCGTTTGCTCAAGATCAATGACGCGAGATTGAGCATCGCTTTCCAGTGGTTTCGATCAGCTGCCTGCAGATAGAGCTGATACACCTTCGCATAGTCAATCTTATCGATCGGCACATTGGGGTCATCCATTGCCAGTGCCTGCTGAAACCACATCTCGGCCTGCGGATCGAGAGTGGGTATCCGTTGAGCCTGATACACGCAGGTGAAGTCCTTGCGATGCGGGTCGAAGAGCGGCAGTTTTTCGTAACGTGGCAGGTCAGACATGGCAGTGGTCAGCTTGTTACCCAGAGAGGTCAGGGCGCCTGCGTGAGCCGGGGCTACCAGCAGCAGCAAGGCAGCGGTGGCAATACGCAACGCATTGAGAAGTGCTTTCATGCGAGGTCCGGTTAGGCGGCGGTATCGCTTGAGGACGGCACGGAGATCGAGCCGTACAGCGTGGTGGTCGAACGGTGATCTTCAAACGGCAGAAGGAAACCAACCATTGGCTGACCGTTCTTTCGCGAGTCACTGTTGGTTTTCATCAAGTCCTGCCAGTTGCTAAATTCGTCCGGCAGGAGTTTCGGATCGTTGGTACCTTGGACGTGGCCACCGGAGTGCAGCGCGAATACGCGCTGACGCAGATCGGCAGCATAGAGTTGGCCGGTAGCAGCAATATTGATTTCACTGTCGACAGACATGCTGCGCTGATTCAGGTTGGCGCTGCCTACGGTGATGAACACGTCATCGATGATCATCAGCTTCGAGTGGATATAGATTTCGCGATAAGCCATGTTGTGGTCCGCGTCGGGGCCACTTGTGCGCAGGCGTGCGATACACACTTCAAGACCCAGGGTCCGCTCAAGGTCTTCCGCACTCGGACGATCAAGTACTTCGCCATGCCCTCTGGTAGTCTTGCCATAGACAGAATTGAGCTCGCCCTTGTCCGCCAGATCTCCCTGTTCAGCCATCGATGTACCGGCTCCAAGCAAGGTCAGTGTATCGTAAGTACGCGGCACCATTTCTTCGCGCTCCGGATGTGGAATCACGACGAACAGGTGCAGCTTCGGCATCTCGGTGACAGGCTTGTGCGACGTTTTCATCCAGTCGTTGCAGTGCTTTTGCCGCGTCTTTATCAGATTCCGTGCAAACTCGGGGTAAAAGAAGTACTGGTTCTCGATGTAAATATAGTTGCGGGCGCTACTGGTTGCCTGGAAATAGACCTCCTTGATGGACTTCTCCCGCTCGTGGGGCTGCGTGCGCAAGATCTGAACAAGATGCGCCGGATTTCCCGCCACCTTCGGAATCTTCGCCGGTGGCTCTGGTGGAGTCTGGAACGGAAGCGCCTGACCGAGTGCCTCGGCCCACCCGTTCTCGAAGTTGAAGTGCAGTTGCGCAAGCGCTGGACCTTGGACCCGGCATGCGTAGTCCTGGTAAGGCCGGCCGTGCACATAGTGTTCGTGGCCTAACCCGTGTTGTTCCTCCTGTTTCGACACGCTGTTTTTCAGTCCCTGGTAGAGTCGGGTGGGCAGATTGTCCTTGTCCGGTGCTTTCTGCGTTGACAGCTCGCGGTCCAGCTCGTCCTTGATCTGATTGTCTGACAACACCTCACGCTTGGGATCATCGACCGCATGAGCGGTCCGGTCCCAGTAGTCCGTTACCGAATTCAGTCCCATGACGTAGCCGATCGCCTTGCTTCCGTCGTCGTAGTTGTAGTCGATCAGGACTGGTTTCTGGTGGTGTGTTCCATAGTCTTCCAGTTGACTTTTCTCGTCGGTAAAGCCGTGCGTACTTACGGGCTTGTCTTCTTCAACGGGCGCAGTCGTCAGCAATGCGGTCGCGTCACCGTGTGTGACCTCACGCAGGACGATGCGCAGGCGAGGATTCTTTCCGCTATTGCTTTTGCCGCCCGGCAGATTCTCGGCCCACCAGTCCACACACCACTTATGGCGGGGACTCGTTGCGTCACCGTACGGGTTGTCCTGCCGGAGATGGTGAACAATGGGACCGCTTACCCAGTAATCCTGAACATCTGAGAAACCTGGCATGTTGTTTTGCAGAGCGGAGCCCCGGGGAGTGGACCAAATCAGTAGCCGCACCGTGACAGGGTTCTCCTTGCGCTTCGTGATTTCGTCGAGCAGCTCGCCATAACGGATGCCGCGCGGCCAGGTGCCGCCGTCCCGCTCAAGCTCCATGCCCGGATCGAAACCCCAGCAGACGATGTCCGCCGACTGCTTCGCTTCTCGTAGGTCTTTGGCGATCTGCTTGAATCCATCTTCACCGCAGATCATGAAGCTCAGAGTGTTACGCCTGGTGATCGGGCTCGAGCCGTCTCCGTGTCTCTCCTTGATGTCCCGGTGCTCAACGAGATACTGAAGCGCATTCTTCGCCTGCCGGGTCTGCTCGTCGATAGCGACCTTTGCATGCTTGTGAGTTTTGAGTGGAAACTGGGCCAAGTCTGCGTCCTCATTGATAAATAGGGTAAGCGTCGCGCTCAGGTGTGTCGTTCGCCGCTGTTGCTACGCTGGTCAATGTGATCGGGATCGGCGTCAAGCTCGTTTTTCACACCCAGATCATATTCCGCACCGTTGCTCAACCTGGCCTTATACGCTGGTGTGCCGACCTGGTGATCATTCACAACAATTCGCCCAAACTCGTCTGTGACGCCTTCGCCGATCTTGGCGTCGCCCTTGAACAGCTCGTATGGTTCACTGACAATTTGATGCCCTTCGCCCGGCAATGCCTGTAATGCGAAGTGCAGTTGCTCCTTCTCAGGCGGCAACGCAGGAATGGCCGGCGTGCTCACGCTATCCGGTCCGACGAACGTCCGGCTTGCCGAGTGCACCTCGAAGCCGCCCGACGTACCGTGCTTGATCTGCCCAGCCGTCCAGCGGGTGTAGCTGCCGCCGCCGTTGATCTCAACCTCCTGCTGCGCGCTGATGGTGATCTTGGTGGCCGTGACCGTCACGTTGAGCTTCGCGAGGAGATTGATGCTGTCCTTCAGTGCCTTAATATCGATGTCGCCTGCCGCAGCAATGAGCCGCATGCCCGCCTCGGAGACGAACAGACGCAACGCTTTGCGTGCGCTGGCAAAGAAGCCGCCACCCGTGCTCACCGAGACGTGCTCGCCGGTCGTGACCGCAGTGCTCTTGCCGCTGCTCAGGTGAATCTGCTCCGGCGTGCTGGTGGCGACGCCTGCGGGACTCGCCAGCACCAGATGCGGCTGCTCGAACTGCTTAAGCGGACCGCCGCCCTGGATGGCTTTCGCCTGCGCTTTCAGGGTGCTGGCGACGGTCTTCTGCTCGCCATCCTGTGCACCTGCCGACTGCGCGGATTGCGCGAGGCTCGCGGCCGTGTCCTGGGCGCTCGCCAGTTGGAGGTTCACTTCGTCGACGCTGAACGCATCTCCGGTCGCGCCCGAGCGCGGATGAGTCGTCAGCAACAGCCCGCGCGCACCGCGCACGGCCGCATTTCCGTCGGTGCGCAGCTCCACGCCTTCGCCCCGCTTGTCGCCGCGGCCTGCGGGCTCGGTCACCCGCGTGAGGAAGCCCAGGTGCAGACCACTTTCCAGATGGTCGCTCCGCAGTTGGGTCTGCACCTCGCCCGGCGTATCGTCCTTGAGCCAGACGTTGTTCTGCTGGCCGCCGATTTCCTTGCTGACGAAACCCGACAGGGCCTGCTGGCCAGGCAGATTCCACTGCGGACGGTTGGCGCCGTTCCCGACGCGCCCGGTGATGAGAGGGCGGTCCGGGTCCGCGTCGAGAAACGATACGATCACCTCGTCTCCCGCCCTGGGCAACTGGACGCCACCGAAACCACCGCTCGACCAGGGCTGGGCGATCCGCACCCAGCAGGAGCTGCGCTCGTCCCGCTGGCCGATCCGGTCCCAGTGAAACTGTATCCTGGCGCGGCCCAGTTCATCGGTGTGGATTTCGGCTCCCTTCGGGCCGACGACGACCGCTGTCTGCAGGTGCATGACCGGCTTGCGGTGTTCGAACGGGCTGCGATACGGCACGGTCTTGCGCTGCGCTTCTATCTCGACCGCGAAGAAGCCTTCTGAGCCGTCCGCGTGTGCCGCGTTGAACGCCGGGTTACCCGACTGTGCCGCTCGTGCCGCACCGAGCCTGCCTGCCAGGCTATGCGGAAAGTTCGCGCGGGTGTTTGAGACCGGCAGGTTATTCTCGATCAGCCAGACGACCTCGACGACGGCGAAGCACCGCTGCTCTGAAGCATCGCGACTGTGCTCCGGATGATCGGCCAGTTCGAACCAGCGACCGGCATCCATTCCCCGCACTGAGCCCACGCCATAGAACCGCTTGGCGCCCGACTCCCATTGTTCAATCCGCATCTTCGAGAGGTGATCGCCGCGTCCCTGCTCCAGGTAGGTGTAGGCCCCCGTGTACTCGTACACCTCCAGCTGCTCGGGAAGGTCGCCCTGGTGGGGCATCGTCGGCGTGAGCGTGCCCTTGGGATTGAACTGCGACGACGGGGACTTGTAATCAGAGGTGCGCGTGGTCAGCGTCGTGCTTTGCAATGTCCGGCTGCCCGTCCATTGCACGAGAGCGTCGGCCTCGCTGCGCGTGCCGGCGCGAGAGAACTGGACCTGCTGCGGCGTTAGGGGCTCCAGCGTCTCCAGGCGGTCAGTGATGACGAGCGTATGTGATTTTCCGTTCGGGTCCTGCTTCCAGAATCCGAACAGACCTTCATCCTCGATCACGCGATGAACGAAGTTCCAGTCGTCCTCGTACTGCGTGCAGTAAGACCTGGATGGCAACGGTCCCGATAGCGCGAACTGGAACCGCCCCTGAGCCTGCGGGTGCGTGTTGAAAACGTCCGTGAGGATCTGGTCGGCGGACTTGTCCTGCCAGATCCGCTGGTCGCGACGGAATTTCAGAAAGTGCATCCACGACGCGAAGCTGATCTGGTAACTCGTCAGGCCGCCATCTGCGCCGAGCCGGCGTGCGGCGTGCACGTAGCCATGATGCGGCAGGTAGCTTTTATCGGTCTGCTGGAGCCACAGGGTGACCGGTTGGGCGATCAGTTGCTTGAGCTCGATATCATCCTTCGTCGAGACAAGATCCACCGTGAATTCGAAATGGCGGCCGATGCGCGAGCGGCCGGACACCCGTTGCGGCAGCAGCACGTTGTTGCCCAGCGGGGTGTCCAGTCTGAGCAACCGGTCCTGCTGGATTAAACCACCCTGTATCGCCCGCACGATGTCCTGCGCACTCATGGTCATCCTCTTATTGTTTTATGCTTTCTGGATAATTGGTAATTAATCGGCACTCTCAAGTTCGATTTTACAGACTATTAAAATACATAATGTTAATCAAGTTGAAACAATTGGCAATTTTTTCCTGAAAAGTAGCGCTGGCGATACCAGACGCTTCCTTTCCGGATTCGGACCCGAACCGGCTTCAAACAAATAGGGGTAGTGACCACATAGCCGTCAAAAGTGCCATCTGGCTCGGATTCCTCGATCAATAGGGTGCTTGATGTGCAGGAGACGCCCTATCGAAATCCGGAATCCGGTCTATTGATCGGGTTTTCAGCCACGGCGTGATGCTCTCACTGGACCTTGCCGTATCGAGAGAGAACCCGTCGAATGCCTTATGGATAAAGGCTTTCCGCTACAAACGGCACTTTTGACGGCTATGTGGTCACTACCCCAACATGCAAGAACTCGTCCGTCTGAAGGTCATCCAGATATCTTGTCGGACCATGGTCGTCCATCTGGGCGGCGGAGCCATACTTAAAACTTCGAGTTGTATTTGACTCGCTTACACGCATGGTGCTGCCCTTGACGAAAATTATTTCGTGTCTGCCAATTCATTGAATTTGCGCGACCGGCGTCAAGCGCCGAAACGATCAGGTCCCCGGAACGGCCTGGAAGATCATGATCGGCGTCTAAACCATCCCGTGAGCGACATCCGGTCGCGAGTCGCAGGCAATACTTCGTGCAGCATGTCGGCGGATAGAAACACTGCGAGCCGGCTGCCGACTGGCGAGATGTCCTGCGTGCTCAAGCCCTCAGGATGTAGCCGCAACGCACCGCCGTGCTCAGGCAGCCAGTCCGCATTCAGATAGACGATGACGGACACTGTGCGGCTATCGTCATCGCGAAATTGATCGCGGTGTCGCTGATACGAAGCGCCCGGGGCGTAGCATGCGAAGTGGCTTTCGTATTCTTCGAGTCCCAGAAAGAGCCCGCGATTCAACGCAATGCGCAACATTTCCATGATCGCGAGATACCGGTCGCGGGCTTCGGACTGGCCCGCCTCCAGCCACTGAATCCGGTCGCCGCGCACATCGGGCTGAAGAGAACGTGCCGCGCCCTGACCGACAAGCGCCAATGTGAGCGTCCCGGCCGTCGCAAGCGCTGCACATTCCAGCGCCAGCGCGAGCGTCAAATCCGGCGGGAAAAAATTGTCCTGTTCCGACCAGCCATGGTCATGAATGGCATCCACGATACGTCGATGCTGTTCATCTCCGGGTGCATCGAAACGCGCCGGCGAGTGTGATCGGGTCACTGCTTGTTCCTTCGAACGAAGGTGCTGGGTGGAAATTCGAACGGCCGTCCGGGGCGAGTATCGGCAAGGGGGCTTGATCTGAGCCAAAGATAGTAGCACCGACTTCTTTCCGGTCCTGTGGCCAGCTGTCCTCGCGGTCGCCGCATGTGTCCATGCGTAGATGTGAGCGGCGGTCATTTCGCCGGTGATGGCAAGTGCAGTGAGCATCTGACAAAATCTCAAGAAGAATACTAAGAATGGAGGCAGCTTGCGGACGATCGAATACCGCTTTTCCACCATTTGGCGCATCGATGCGCCAGTGCAGGAAGTTTGGGCAGCAATCCAGGATTCGGCGCGCTGGCCCGAGTGGTGGCATAACGTCGAGCGCGTGGACCAGCTAGAGGCGGGTTCCAATCAGGGCGTGGGCGCCGTACAACGCTATACGTGGAAGGGCTGGTTGCCCTATCGCCTCGTGTTCGATATGCGGGTGACGCGCGTCGACCCGTTGGTCGCGCTGGAGGGGGAAGCCAGTGGCGACGTCGAAGGCGCCGGCCGGTGGAGCTTTTCGACCGACGGACGCAACCTTACCGTGGTCCGCTATGACTGGTGCGTGCATATGAACCGCGCATGGATGAATGCATTGGCGCCGTTGTTGCGACCGGTTTTCCAGTGGAACCACGATGCAGTGATGCGCGAAGGCGGCGCGGCGCTAGCGCGGCGGCTGGACGCGCGGCTGCTTGGCATCGAGCATGGATGAAGCCAGCGCGGCAATGGATTGAACGTCAGGATGGGGTATGCCTCAATTTGACGCTCTCCGTTTCGACACAAACGCGCGGCAACCCGGCCCGGCAAAACCGCTGCGACGCTATACATCTTATAATTGCTCTTAAGCGTCGGCTTACCGGACGACAACCATTGCCGCACGGCGTGCGTCATGCAGGCCGAGGCGCGGCAAACGCAAAAGGGGAAGCGAATGCCTGCGACCGTCTTGTGGCGAGAAAGCGTCGCGTCCCGTCGGCGCACAGTGCTCGAAATGGTATTGTTCGTCGCGGTGATCCTGCTGGCACTAACGGGGGGCTATCACATCGCGTCCGAACGGGCGCAAGTCCAGCAAAAGGCCGTCGCCCAGGACATCGATGACTCGATCGACCGCATCGTCACCGATGCCCGCACTGACGAGCGCAAACTCATGAATCTGGCGGGACGGCCCTGTCCCGAGATCCAGGCGAACCTCACGCTCAGGGACGTGTTCATCCCCTATCGCCGGAGCGCGATGATGGTCCAGGATGGGAACGTGTACTGTTCAACCGTACTCGGAGCGGTGTCCATCCCGCTCGCCACCTATCTGGTTCCATCGGGCGATGCCCGGCAGATCGCCTTTCTCGGCGAAACGCAACCGATACCGGACGTGCCCGTCATGGCGATTTATGCTCCGGTCGACCACCGCCACGGCATCCTGTATATCGTCGAGGGTGTGTACGTTGTGGACATCCTTGCGCGGGCAAAGGCGTCGGGCGCCAGGAGCGCGTCGGTCTCCGACGGATCGGGGGCCACCCTCACCAGTGACGGACGCTTCTACAGGAGCACTGCCCGCGCGTCCAGCATGGGCGACATCCTCGTCCAGGTGCAGAGCGACGCCGACAGGCTGCGCACGGACCTGATCTTGACCGAGATTGTTGCATTGTTCGTGGGACTCTCCCTGTTCGCCGCACTGCTCGCCGGCTATATCGCTGGTTGCACGCCCCGTCAACGGCTGGAACGACAGGTCCGCGCGGGTTTGCGGCGCAATGAGTTTTACGTTGAATACCAGGCGATCGTCGACCTGCAAACCGGACGCTGGGTCGGCGCCGAGGCCCTGTTGCGCTGGAAACATCCGCGCCTCGGCCTCGTGATGCCGGGGAAATTCATCGGCGAGATAGAGATGACGTCCGTGATTGCGCCTTTAACGGATTTCGTGCTGGCCACGGCGCTGGCCGAACTGCAGGCCTGCGCCCTCCCGGACGGGTTCCGGGTGAACGTCAACCTGGCACCGAAGCACATCGAAATGCACTGTTTTCCGCACGACATCGGTTCGACGCTCAAGCGAAGCTCCTCCCGCTTTGAGGTCGTACTCGAGATCACTGAACGCGGGTTGCTGCGGGGGCTGGTGGCCAGCCATGACAATCTGATGAGCCTCAAGGTTCTTGGCGTCAAATTCGCTGTCGACGATTTCGGAACCGACAACAGCAACCTCGCGCTGTTACAGCACTTCGCCTTCGACTACATCAAGATCGACCAGCGATTCACCGCTGGCGTTGCGAGCCACGCCCGGCAGCTCGTTGAAGGCATTGCCTATCTCGCGAACAAGCTGGACCTGACCGTGGTGGCGGAAGGCGTCGAAGAAGTTGAGCAGCGCGACGCCCTGAAGGAGATCGGTATCAGGTTCGCGCAAGGTTTTCTGTTTCAGCGGCCCGCAAGTATTCTTGAGTTCGAGCGGATGTACCGCCATTCAACCCATGCCATGTCGCAAGCGGTGGCGTCCTGACCGGCATGATCGAGGCTGAAATTGTCAGCGGACGACTCTACGGATCCATTCACCCGGCGGCTCGGCCGATCCTTTGCCTGTCTCGAACACTTCGGCAACGCGTGCCTGCCATTGCTTCTTCCAGTCCGTTATCTGGTTCGGATGGATATCAAGCTACTGAGCGAGCTCTGCCAATGTCCTGTCGCCCTTGACCGCAGCTAGTGCCACCTTCGCCGTGAACGCCGGCGAGTGCGCACGTCGATTTCGTTTCGTCATCTTCTGGTTCCTTGTCGCCGGCGGACATGGTGAAAGTGCAACGAGCCGATGTGGTTTTGCCGATATCTCCTGGTCCTTCACAACAGCGGGAGAAGTCAATGCTTCGTGAGCCGTTTCGCTGGTCAGAATTCTGAAAATAAGCGATTCGCATGCGATGTAATAAATATTTCTCATTAACAGGTTAGAAGCGGCCCTGCCTGAAAAAGACAATGATTACCTATAAACGGAATATTCAAATATGAATTGGGACGCTGCGCGGTGCCATTGATTGGACTGCCAATTCAGACATCGGGTGCGCGGCCAGATCGACCTGGGCCATGCCAGTCAAGGCTTTCATGGCCTCCGCACCGGCATCGCGAGGGCAATGCGTTGTCGTCGATATGCAGACTAAATAGACAGACAAATCAAAAATGTACTCCGCATATTGCAATTGAAAATTGTGCGGTTATGATGACGTCTCCGTAAGGATTTCCTGAGCGCGCTTCGCAAAGGCGAGGAAATATTTGCCGCCATTCGGCCGCGGAGAAGGTAATTAATGCCCGCGGCGCAGACAGACTAAATCGAGGAGACGATATGCTGAGTCCCCATGAATTCGCCACCCTAATGCTCATCAAGGACGCGCCGGATCAGATCGAACTGGGCCGCGCCGAGCTCGACACGCTGCTGGAGCGTCAACTCATAGCACTGGAACGCCTCGCGTCGGGCCATCCACGTCCTCATGTCACAAGCGAAGGCGCTTCCATTCTCAAGGCGGTCGCGCGCAGGCGCTAGGAATTGCGGCGCGCACCGCTGCATCACGCGGCGAGCGCGCCGAAGAAAAGGTAAGCGAAGTAGCTTTTGTTGGACTGTAATGCGTAGTGCCTCTTGCTGTAACGACCCTCCGAAGTATTCGCGACGCATGCTGCCTGGCAGGCGTCCTTGCGCTTCGGGCCATCCATCATCGCCATTCGCCGTGCTACATCCGGTCGACCGGGGTTTCGCGCGGCGAACTGAATCCTGAGGAATTTCAATAATGGCTCTATCGAGTCCCGAGCAAATCGCCGCATCACAGAAGGCCAGCCTCGACGCATTCTTCGGGTTGACCGGCAAGGTCTTTGAAGGCGTCGAAAAACTGGTTGCGCTGAACCTGCAGGTCGTCAGGTCCACGCTGGCGGAATCGCAGGAGAACCTGACGAAGGCGCCCGGCACAACAGACCCGCAGCAGTGGTTCACGCTGCAAGCCGGTTTCGCCGCGCCTTTCGCGGAGAAATCACTGTCATACGGCCGCCAACTCTTCGACATCGCGTCAACCACGCAGGCTGAGGTCGCGCAACTCGCCCAGACGCAGTACGAACGGTATAACGCACGCGTGCAGGCACTCGTCGAGGAAGCGGCGAAGAGTGCTCCCGCGGGTTCCGAAGCGGCGATCGCCGCGTGGAAGTCCGCGATCAGCGCCACCACCACGCTGTGCGAATCGCTGCAGAAGACGGGGCAGCAGGCCGTGGAGATGGCCGGGACCAATCTCGAAGCCGTCACGGCCTCAGCGTCCAAGGCCGCCAAACGTAGTGCCGCCGGGTCGGCTGCCGTAGTCGCGAGCGCGAAGCACTAAGACTCACGCGGGCAGCGATGCCCGCGTTTCCGGTTCAATGCTGATATGTAGGATTCCTTTTATTCACTTTGGATAAGAATCCGGCATTTCAATGCATCCAATTTTTGACTGAAGGCAGTGTTGCTCCAGACGAGCACGCCGCCGGTATTTGTGAGGACGATTCGATGGCAAAGCAGATCGCGGTAGTAACGGGTGGCATGGGTGGACTGGGCGAGGCGATCAGCATCAAGTTGCATGACGCCGGTTATGCGGTCGTAGTCACCTATTCGCCCGGCAACACCGGTGCGAACGAATGGCTCACACGCATGGAAGCCGAGGGACGACAGTTCCGCGGGTATGCGGTCGACGTCGCCGACTACGACTCGTGCGAAAGATGCATGGCGCAGATCAGCGCGGAAGTCGGACCGGTCGACATCCTGATCAACAACGCCGGCATCACGCGCGACGCCAGCTTCAAGAAGCTCGACAAGGTTAATTGGGACGCGGTCATCCGGACCAATCTCGATTCGGTGTTCAACATGACGAAGCCGGTGTGCGACAGCATGGTCGAGCGTGGCTGGGGCCGCATCATCAACGTGTCGTCGATCATCGGCTCCAAGGGCGGGTTCGGTCAGACCAACTATGCGGCGGCGAAGGCCGGCATGCATGGCTTCACGAAATCGCTGGCGCTCGAGGTGGCGAAGAAAGGCGTCACTGTCAACACGATCTCGCCTGGCTATATCGCGACGAAGATGGTGATGGCGGTGCCCGAGGAAATTCGCGAGACGAAGATCATTCCGCAGATTCCGGTCGGCCGGCTCGGGCAGCCCGACGAAGTCGCCGCACTCGTGCTGTACCTGTGTTCGCGCGAAGCGGGCTTCGTGACTGGAGCCAACATCGCGATCAACGGAGGGCAACACCTGCAGTGAAGCGGATAGGTCTGCAATGGAGGTTCCAATGAGCGAAGCAGTGGCAATCGTTGTGGGTTCGTTCGTACTGGCGATGGCACCCGTGTTCGTCGCCGCTCATTATTACCGGGAGCAAATGCGTCGAAAACGGCTCAGACAACTGGATCACCATCACGACTGGCCGCACTGGAGCAACGCCCGGCATTGAACTACTGCGTTCGCTATCCTGTTATTGCGGTATCGAGGGTGATCGCATCGTTGCCTGAATGGATGGGCACATGCGTTTCATCAGTGAACGCGCACTGGCAACACCTACGCGATGGCTGCCGCCGCGTCGTACGCCATGGCGGTAAACATCGATTCGCGCGACGATGAAACGGCGATATCTTGTGACTGGGCTGCGGCGTTTTCAGACGCGGTGGCCACCCTCGGATTCTGCTGGTCCTCTCAACCAGCAGATTCCCCTGAGCCAAGGCTTCACCGCCTTGGTTTTTTTGCGCCCGGCATGGGCGCACTCTTGTGGGTGCAAGGCGATGTAAGAAACGGGGATGGCAGTTCTCTGGAGGCTGCCACACGCCTTGGGCCGACTGTGGAAGGGAAGCAGGCCTGGGTTCGGCCAAACCGCTTCGACATCGAACTTCCGAGTCCGGGGCCAGGAACGGTCCGTCGTCAACGGTTCCTGTACGTCCGTTCACGAGAAATGAACCGACCTTCGCTGCAGCAACGGCCACGCGGCCAGTCCGCCGGAGAGGTCCCCGGTCCTTTTCATTTTCGGCCTTCCTGGTATTCAATCCTTGATGCGCCGAACACGTGCACAACGCGATGACGGCGAGCGTCCACTGGCGCGCCCAGAATCTGCGAGCTCGCACCACGGCGGTGCTATCTGCGCGTACTTGTGGCCGCCCAAATTCCCCCACTGAATGGAGCGGGACAACGGGGTTATTTAGCTCGCTTTCGTTTTGCACCCAAGGGTTTCGGCGGCTTCCTTCAGTCCGTAACGGCGACCGTCGAACTCGAAGCGGCTCTCCGGTCTCGCGAACTGTTCCTGCCGGGCCACGAGCGCGGAAGCCTTGGGACGGATTCCGCCGGGTTCCATGCGCTCTCGCTGGTGTTCTCCACCCACTCCGGCACTGCGTCCGTACCGAGCCGGAACACCGCGATGGCATCGTGTAAATGCCTTGCCTGCTCCTCGAGCGAACCGGCCGCCGCTGTCGCCTCCTCCACCAGTGCCGCGTTCTGCTGGGTGACTTCGTCCATCTGCATGACCGCGCGGCTCACCTGCTCGATGCCGCTGCTCTGCTCGACCGACGCCGCCGAAATTTCGCCCATGATGTCCGTGACCTGCTTGACCGCCTGCACGATCTCTTCCATCGTCTGGCCTGCCTGCGCCACCATTGCCGAGCCGTCCGCCACTTTCCCCACCGAGACTCCGATCAGTTCCTTGATCTCTTTGGCCGCCGTCGCGCTTCGTTGCGCCAGCGTGCGCACCTCCCCGGCCACCACCGCGAAGCCCCGTCCTTGCTCGCCCGCGCGCGCGGCTTCGACCGCCGCGTTGAGCGCCAGGATATTGGTCTGGAACGCGATGCCTTCGATCACGCCGATGATGTCGACGATCTTTGTGGAACTGCTCGAAATGCCGTGCATGGTCCGCACCACTTGGCCCACCACCGAGCCGCCTCGCCCGGCGATGTCCGACGCGTTCACCGCCAGTTGGCTCGCTTGCCTTGCATGGTCGGCGTTTTGCCTGACGGTGGCGGTCAACTGCTCCATGCTCGACGCGGTCTCTTCGAGCGAGGCCGCCTGCTGTTCGGTGCGTGACGACAGGTCGGTATTGCCCGCCGAAATCTGCTGCGTGGCCGTGACAACGGCGCCGGTCACCTCCTGAACCCGCCCCACGGCGCGGGCCAGACCGTCTTTCATGCCTTTGAGCGCGCCCATCAACAGCCCGGTCTCATCGTTCGACTTGACCTCGATCGAACCTGTAAGATCGCCATCGGCGACCGCTTGCGCCACCTGTACGGCCTCGCCCAGCGGTCGTGTGATGCTGCGGGTGATCCACCAGGCAAAACCGATGCCGATCAGTATCGCTCCCGCCCCCAGCGCCATCACCAGGATGCGCGCCGAGTCGATGGCACGGCTGGCCTGCGCGCTGGCAATGGCCGTTTGCTGGCGCTGCAGTGCAACCATCGCCTTGATGTGATCCTGCAGTCGATCTAGCGCGGGGAGCGTCTCGTTGCGCACCAGTTGGGTCGCCTCGTCGCGTTGCCCGTCCTCCAGCAATTTTCCGATCCTGGAGAAAGACGCCACATACTGCGCACGGGTTTCCCTGATTTTTGCAAGAAGTTCCTTCCCCTGCGCCGACGCAACCCGTTGGTCCAGCGTTGCGATAGCCGCATCGATGGTTTTTTTGTTGTCCTGGGTCGATTCGTGAATCCTTGCCACGGATTCCTTGTCGGGCGCGATGAACAATTCCAGGGTATTTCTGGCGTTCGCGCGGGTGCGTACGTTGATGATTTGAACCGCGTCAAACTTTACGCGGCGGTCGTCGATTTCGCGGTTATTGTCAGAGATACTCGCGAGGCTGGTCGTCACCACCGTGACCACCATGGCCAGAAGCAATAGAACCAGCCCGAACCCCACGCCCAAGCGAGCGCCAATTTTCATGTTTGTGAAGGACATCGTGCCATTCCCCTGTTTGATGGCCGGACACCGTTGTTAACGACCGGTTGGCGGTGTTCTTGATATTTTCTCGGCGAGTTGAGTCATCTCAGTTGTAAGCACTCGATCTGTACCGTCTGTTCGTAATGGCGGGACTGGGGCAATCTGATTCCCATCAGATGTGATGGGGAT
>NZ_JBYSWU010000065.1:0-47177 GCF_058781505.1 Paraburkholderia sp. FW306-2-2C-D06C
CGGCTTTTTAATCAGCATTTCGTCATTTCGGATAGAGCGGAAGATTGATTCAACGAACTTCTAACTCAGGACACTAGTCTCCTGGCGAATCTCTGCATCAAGCAGGACACGCTGGGACTGAACGAACGCCACCGCTGCTTCGTCGCTCATCTTCGTCAGCAATCCGGCCGCGTACTGAGTGCGGAAGGACTCGCTGTCAAACCAGGCGCACTGTCTGGCCGCCGCCATGGTTTCTTCGGTCAGAGCCACCGCGTCGAAGTGGTCCGACAGGATGCTGCCCAGCCGGATGTCGCAGGCAATGCGATGCAGCGCGCTCCGGAAATCCTCGGCTGCAGAGCTCTCATCATGGCTTTGCCTGAAACGCCTGAACTCCACCGTCTTAAGCAACTCGAACAGTTCATGGAAGTCCACAAACTCTGGCATAGATGACGTGCAGAGGATGGCCGTTGGTCTTCGTGCGGAGCGCGGTTGCAGCCTCCTGCAGCTGCCTTGCCGCCTCATCCTCGCCCTCGAAGCCAGTGGTAAGCCTTCCCCCTGAACCGCCCTGCGGAGGTAAGACAGGACTGCGTTCTCCGACATCGCCGGCAGCGTGCGCCACTCGGCCTTTGGCACGATGGCAAGCAGGTCCGTGGGCAACTGGGCGTCGTCCACAGGTTGAGTGCCGACGAGCAGCACCATGTTGTCCGGGCGTGGGATCACTTGGGAGAACACGTCGTCTAGTGGCCGCTTGTCCGTAGCGTTGACGCGCCAGACGTGGTCCAGTCCGTCCAGGACGAGTACGAACGGCTTGCCCAGCGCCTTGTAGTGGGAAGCGCACGCTTCGAGGAGCGCGCGCAGGCTTCCAGATGGTGCTATGACATCGGGATGAAACCGCTTGACCTGCGCCTCGATGGACTGCTCGACCACGTAGCTGTTGACCCGATCACGCCCCCGCTCCGTCGTCGAGAGGAAGTAGTGATGGCGGACCGTGGGAATGCCTCGCTCGGCGAGCGTGTCGCACAGCGCGCTCAGGTAGGTGCTCTTTCCACGGCCAGGCGGCCCTGTGAGCACGATCGTCCGCCCGGTGGCGGCGATAGCGTCCCGGACGAACTCCCGATGGAATGTCTCGTCGGGTACCTCGTAGCCAAGGGGGACAACGAAGTCCTCGGGCAATGGTGCCGGCGGCGTCGACCGCAGAATGATGCGGACCTGTTCCAGAGCAATCCAACCGTCCGGGGGCGGGAAGTTCTTCCGCGTCGCCCAGTTCAACGCTGCGTTCTTGAGGGTGGCAATGCCCTCAAGAGTGCCGTGCTTGCGAAGTCGCGCATCGACCTCTTGCTCCAGCGTTTCAAACCCCTTGTCGCTGTGAAGAATGTGCAGTTGGCTGAAAAACGCCTCACAGTCTGGCTCGCCACCAAGCTCAGCGATGACCTCAGAACGCTTAGGCTCGGGGATCTTGGCGAAGGAAATCTTGCCGCCGTTCAGGCAGGCTTCGATATCGGCATCCGGCCGGCGATTGGTCGTCAAGGTGAGCTCGCCAGTCCGGGCCGGGTCCAGCGCCTTGAAGGCGTCGAACCATTTGCGCAGCATTGACCGCGCTCGCGCCGTCTTGCCCGTCTTCTCGAGCATCCAATCCCAGCAGAGCAGATTCGCGTCTGGGGCCGGCGTGAACTTGACCTGTTGAAGGTCGAGCAGCCCGTCTGCACGCTCGACGACGATGTCATCTAGCCCCGTCGGCGCAACGGCCTCGTCGTCGCACTCAAATTTCACTCGGGTGTAGCGAGACGGCGCGTCAAGCCAGTCGCACAGGACCCTGAGGCCTTGCCGGTTTTGGTAGATGTAGCCAGCAGCAGTGATCGCGGTGTTCTTGATATCTTCAGACATGAACGGGCTCGCCTTCAGGCCGCCATGATACCGGCCATTAAGCAAGATGCGCCGAGTGGCTAGCGAATGACCGGATGGCGATGATCAGCTGCCCGTGGATTTTTGGCGAGAAAGGCCGGCAGTCGCTGCGAAGTAGACGTTGACAGCCAAAGCCCGAATGGCTGCAAGGGGGCGACGCGTGCCGTCCGCCGGAGACAGCGGCGTCGGGCGGAGTGCGGCCACAAACTGCCGGAAGCCAGCGCCGGCTTTACGGTAGGCTACAAGTGCAAAATCAGAATGGAGGCGCGTTATGACGCGACGATTCAACATCGCAGCCCTGAAGGCCATCTCCCAAGCGCCAGCCACCGGTGAAGCAGAGTGGCTGATCGCGGCCGAAGACTCTGTCGCATTCTTGACGGAGAACGTGGAGGGTGAGGAGATTGTGATCTACGCCAGTGGTCCGGCAACGCTCGTTCATGCCGTGCTCGCGCCACTGAAGCAGGTCACGCCTGCGGACCAGGAAGACCTCATGTTCGCCTTCGTGCAGACAGATGAGAGTTGGGTCATCCAAAAAAGTTACGGCGGCGGCGAAGGCCACCGCGTCTACCTCGAAGCGCCGTTGCGCTCAGGAAAATCGCTGGCGGGTGGTGAAAAGCTCATCTTCCGCCGCTCATTTGATGGCGTGCAAAAGGGCGAAAGCCCGGTCGAACTGAGCCAAAAGCTCGTGCATGCGCTTGACCTGCATTTCCTGCCCGAACGCAACGCGTACTGCCGGCTGGATGAGCGCGGGGATATCGAGGATGTTATTCGTGTGATACGCACCGAGCTAAGCCCGGGACGGAAAAGCCTCACCGCGGTCACGATCCTAGCCAAGGATCTCTCCATATACATGACTCTCGTGGACATGGCCTTGGTCTACTTTTTCGACTTCACCCGCTTCAAATCTGGAGGGTTCAATGGGTGGGGGGATCATCCGCGCATCGACAGCAAGGCCCCCGACCTGTTCTATCACGGTGGCAGCATTGGAAATGCCAGCTACGTCAACGGCCGGATGATCGTCCGCTCGACCATTCCGCTGCAGCAACTCATCGATGAATGGAAAGAGGAATCGAACCCAACGAGGACAAAGGAATATGCGACGTTCAAGATATTCGACCGCAAGAACAACGTCGAAGTCGAAAGGTCGTGTGCGCCGGAGTTCCTCTCGAACTACTTCCAGAAATCGGACCTGCCCTGGGAGATTTCACCGGCATTTTTCCGCCCTGATGTCTTGCACCGCTTCAAGGCTGACCCCGAGAAATACAACCTCGATGACCGGTCCATCAGTTGCCGCAACGCGTGGTATCTCAAGAGCTACGACATCAACGAAGCCGGACAGGTGCATGCCTATATCGGCGACCTGGCCCGCCTCCCCATCGAAGAGCAGCGCTACTGGCAATCTTTCAACGAGTGGCCGAAGGGAACAATCTCGAAGCGGGCACACGAAAACGACATCCTCGGCGAGTTCAGTTCCGAATACGACCCGCTTCATCTCTTGAAGTACAAAATCGGGAAGCTCAATGCCGCGCCACCTGACTGGTGGCAGCCAAGAGGCGAAGCGCACATGGATGCTGCGCGCTACCCGGCCACGGATTCGACCCTTGAATGGGCAAACGAAATCATGGCCTTCGACCAGTTGCTCGTTGAGGGATTTCAGCTCAAACCTTTGCGAAAGCTGCTTGAAACTAGGGGGAAGAAAGCAGACGCAAATTGGGCCTCCCTGCGCGTGATCTCAGAAATCCTTGTTGCCTCAGGGAAAACAGTCGACGATGCCAAGGCATTCCTCTCGCCGCTTAGTAGGCTGCACGCTCTACGCAGCATCCTGAAGGCACACAGTTCCGTCGAGGAGAAGGACAAGGAAGAGCGGCAGGCGCGTGCCACGCATGGGACCCTAAGGGCTCACTTCAAGGATCTTGCCGGTCAATGCGACAAAAGCTTCGACGTAATTCTGCTCGCCCTCGGAGCGGGTGATCTGAATCCATGAGCAGGAAGCACTACCCACTCAGAAGAGGCTTCGTCGAACGGCCGCCTTGCGGTGTCGAAATCGATTCGGCGAACGACTGCAGAGGGTCGAGAAGTGCCCGCTACGTCTGACGCATTCCGGCCACTAAGCGACCTTCGTCGTAACGTTCAAAGCGACATTTTAACGTCGGCTCTGGAGCGGCCAACGGCCCCTTCCTAGTGGACGTCGTTAGTCGCATCACTTAGCATGGCAGTTCCGCTGCCGGCCTCATTGTGCCGAATTTTCGTTTGATGTTTAGCGGACTTAATTCGAACCTGAAAAAAGCGCTGGGAGACCCAATTGATTTTTCTTTCGCACAATTATAAAGACAAGCCAATTGTTGAACAATTTGCACTAAAACTCCGTCAAATTTTTCCAGAAGATGAGATTTTTTACGATTCCTGGGCAATTCAACCCGGAGATGGAATAGTTGCACGGATGAACGAAGGCTTAGCGAATTGTGAGCTTTTCTTGTTCTTCGTTTCAAAGAATAGCCTAGCAAGCAAAATGGTCGAATTGGAGTGGCAGAATGCCGTTATTAAGGCGACGCAAGGAAAAACAAAGATTGTGCCGTTGAAGATCGACGACTGCATGATGCCGCCGATCCTCCTGCAGACCCTCTACATTGATTTGTTCGGACAAGGCTTGGATGTGGCGCTGAGGCAGGTCTTGGAAGTCGCCAAAGGACAAAACACGTTCAAGGCCGGTCCGCAGGAATTCCATAACGTGCGGGCCCATGCATACGAGAAAGACGGCAGCATTGTCGTAGAGTGCCAGGCGGCACATTTCCTTGAACCAATGTCACACTACGTGATCGTCGTTGAGAATAGCCAGGAAGACGTGACGTTCACTTGCACGTCGGACACGATGTGCATAAGTGGCTTTAATTCAAACGTAGCCATGAGCGACGGTTCCGTCATCAATGGAATTCTAATTGGCGTGGATCGCGGCACCACTCCGGCTTTTCCTGTTACAGCAAGCATACAGTCACGTAACGGGCAACCCGTCCGCGTTAAGGGTGTACTTCACAAGAAATCGCCGACCGAATGGCGCTACATTCCATTTTCGTTTCGCACTCCGCCCGCCTAACGATATAACCTGATCCAGTTTTCTTCCCAAGAGGCTTCAGGAGCGAATTTGATGCCTCTTGGCACTCGGACGGTCTCGTCGTTAATATCGCGGAAAGTCGCGACAGGCGCAATGTTGCTTGATCGCAATTGCAAATAATCTCGCCGTCGGTTGACTTACTAACCGGAACCCTTGTCCTCGATCGAGTACCTGAACAAAGGAAGTCGCATGTCTGCCAGCACGCCTCGATTTTTGATTGAAAACGTTGGCGGTAGTATCGCGAACGTGAAGCTCGCTTTGGGCGAAGCCACTAAGTATTGCAAAGCAAACGATATCCATCAAATTGTCCTCGTTGTCCCCGAAAAGGGGCGTTTTCTCGGTGGTACCGTCGCCGATGTGCTGGGCCAGGCTGCTGCCAAATCACTGCACGCGGGCAACAGCGTCTTGATTACGGGATCGAGCATCTCGATCACGCTTGCCTATCCGGGCCGTATCTCGGCCGCGCCGAATCATGGGCTTTTGCTCGGAATGCATCTGTCGCCAGACGGAATTGGAAAGGTTGATGACACCGTTAATGCGTCAGCGATTGCCTATCTCCCGTGGAGCGAGGGAGAGGGGAAGGAGTGGATGTCGACGTGGCAGCCTACGACATGGGGACCGTCCACTTGGCAATTCGCCGCGCCGGCGATGCAACCGGCGGTGCTCGATGCGCTTAATGACATGCACACGCGGGTGAACGTGACGACCGGCCTCGCTCACCCGGTGGACAAAAAGGATGCGACGGACACGTTCAAGCGACTTAAGAACGAGGCCCAAGTCGTACCCCTAAGAAGGTGGGTGCCTTTAATGCCTTATCTGGCGCGCCTTCAGCCGCTTTTTTCGATCCCAGCCGGGCGCACCAATAGCCGTAAGGCTTTCAGCGGTTTCTCTGCTGCTTCATCGTTTACTCCCGGTACAGTGAAAATACAGTTAGCTCATCGCCAGCTTTGGGCTGTCGGCGGTGGTGTGCGACTGTACCCAGTGCGCCAGGTGATCGGCCGACAGGTGCGCGTAGCGTTGCACCATTTCCAGCGTTTCCCATCCGCCTAACTCCTTTAGCACCTGTGGCGGCGTGCCACGCTGCACGTGCCAGCTCGCCCACGTGTGGCGCAGATCGTGCCAGCGGAAATCACGGATACCGGCCCGCTTAAGCGCCTTTTCCACGCCGCAGTAACGGTCTGGTAGACCGGTCTGCCACGGTACACGAACACGCTTTCGACGTGCTCGGGCTGCAGGGGCGACAGCCGCTTCCGATTGACGCAATATCGCGTGTGGAAAGTTGTGCCAAACTGGCGTGAGGAGGGTGACGTGAGATTATCAAGGCAAAATGGCGGCGGCGCCGCAGGCTCTCGCGTGTGTCCCCAGACTGGCGAGGGCCGCGTCCCGGGCGTCGTCGGAGTCCACGATGCGTAGGGTCCTTGCGCTCGTTATGCTGTTTGCCGCATTGGCCGGAGCGTTGCCGAGCGCGTATGCCGTCAGGCTCGGCGTCGTACTGGGCGGATCGTCGCTTGTTTTCTGGCAGGCGATGACAAAGGGGATCAAACAGGCCGCCGAAGACGAGCATGTCGAACTGGTGATGCGCAACCCTTCAGACGGTGCCTCGCTTGGCACGCAACCCAATATCCAGCTACGGATAATCGACTACGAGGTGCGCAGTGGGGTGGCCGGTATCCTGTTGGCGCCCGAGCCGTTGGAACATGTGACAACGCCGGTTTCGATCGCGGTTCCCACAGTGCTGGTAGACCGGAGCAGCAGCGATTACAACGCTATATCTACCGTCAGCACCGACAATTTGAGCGCGGGAAAAAAGGCGGCGCTCAGTCTTGTGCCGGTCCTGCGGAGGGGGGCAAAGGTAGCCGTGCTGCGACTCGCACCGAACATCAGTTCCACAACAGAGCGCGAAAACGGGTTTCTGAGCGTGGCGCGGGAGGCGGGATGGGATGTGGTTGTCGATACCTATGTAGGATACCGCCCCCGTGAGGCGGAGGGATTGATCGCCAAGGCCTTGAACGCCTATGAAGGTCACCTCGATGCTGTTTTCGCACCGGCTGAGCCGATTGCCTATGCCGCCCTGCGAGTTATTGAAGCCAAGGCCGTCGGCGATCGCCCGCGCCTGGTCGTGTTCGACTGGCGCCCGGAATTCCTGGATGGGCTCAAGCATGGGGTCGTTTATGCCGATGTGGTGCAGGACCCTTACCGCATGGGTTATCTGGCGGTTGAAACATTGGTTGGGGCCTTGCAGGGCCATCCGCCCCGCTCGAAAGTATTGGTCGACGTGGTGACGGTGACGCCGAACAACATGAATGATCCGGCTATCCGTGCGGTGTTGGCAAACTACATCCAGTAGACGCTCCAGAGCAGTTTCTCGCACGACCGCTCCGGATCGCCCGGCCTGTTACGCCTCGCCGATTCCAGCGGAGCGGTCAGGAACGACGTTGCCGGTAGCAATAGTGAACTTGGATTTTCGCCAGTACCTTCGTGATCGACCCGCACGTCCGGCACCGGAACGAGCGGCCGGGAAGGATGGGCGGATATAGGCAGGAGCGCGCTGCCACCGATTCCGTCTATCGATACCGATGCGGTACCCGCAGCGACCAGCACCACGGCAGACAGCATCTCGCCAGACACTCGCACGGCTCTCATATGCCGCATCTCCTACCCGTGTAATTCGACATCGCATACGCGCTATCTGCTTCCGGATACCGATCACGCCGGTGACCCGTACCTTCCGAATCGAAGTTAAAGTCACGATGACAGTCTCACCTGGAGTTGACCTTGCTAGCTGCCCGTACAGGCTCGTTGCCTAACCCTTTCAGCGCGCCACGAGGGGGAATTGCTGTCGCCCTGCTCGGCCGTGTATTGCTGTTCAGTACGATGGTGACGCTGGTGGTGACCGTCGTTCAGCTCTTGCTAAGTTACCAGGCCGAGGTCTCAGGTTTGCAGAACCGCTTCAACGAAATTGAGGAAGGCTATGCGCGTGGTCTGGGCAACGCGCTGTGGGCTCTCGATAGCAAACGGCTGGAGGATCAGCTCGACGGAATGCTGCATCTGCCCCTGATCCGTTATGCCGAAGTCCGCGAAACGCAGGTCGCGCACCCACTGACGGTTTCCCGAGGTTCTGTACAGGTCGAAAACGTAGTCGTCAGGGAGTTTCCCGTTTATTGCTGTGACAACGACCGGCGCCAGATCGGGATCCTGCATCTTGAGGGTAGTTTGACTGACATCTATCGCGATCTGTTGCGCCAGGCGTTGGTGATCCTCGTGAGCAACGCGGCGAAAACGTTTCTGGTCGCGCTGTTCATCCTGTTTATGGTTCACAGGCTCGCGACGCGCCATCTTGTCGATATTGCTGCGACGCTGCGCGGACGCACACCGGGCATCGCCATGGCGCCATTGCGGTTGCGCCGGACACGGCGGAAACCCGACGAACTGGATCAACTGGTCGATGCCCTCAACGTAATGTTCGAGGGACTCGATCAGCATGCTGCCGAACTCCGCAGTGCGAACGCGCAGATGGCGGCGATCCTCGACAACATTCCGGACCTCGCCTGGGTAAAAGACACTGACGGCCGATATGTGGCGGTCAACCGGGCGTTGGTGCGCGCCTTAGGCTACGCTGAACCGGCTGACATGGTCGGCAAGACCGACTTCGACTTGCACTCGCTTGAAAACGCAATGGCATACCGCACCGCCGATGTCGAGGTGATGGCCTCGGGGTGCCGCAAACGGATCGAAGAAAACCATGTCGAGGCGGACGGTCGCCGGAGGTGGGTGGAGACGATCAAGACACCTTTCGCCGACGGACATGGACAACTGGCGGGCACCGCCGGCATTGCCCGCGACGTCACCGAACGCAAGAAGGTGGAAGAGGAACTCGCGCGAGCGAATGCGAGCCTACGGTCCGAGGTCGAGGAGCGTAGGCGGATCGAAGCGCGACTGCAGTCGAGCGAGGCGCGCTTTCGCGCCATTGTCGAGACGAGCCCGGTGCCGCTGTGCATTGTCTCGATGCCATACGGCAAAATTTTTTACGCGAATGAGCCGTTGCGCGCGCTGTTCGGACTCGATCCTCGCAACCACGGAATCAGCAACATCGTTGACCTCTATGTGGATGCCACGGAGCGCGACAGGCTGGTAGAGCATTTGCGCCAGGAGGGGAGTTTTCGCAACACTGAGGTCCATTTCCGCAGACCGGACGGCACTACGTTCTGGGCCATGGCGATGGCGCGAGTCGCCACGTATGACGATGCACCGGCAATCTACGTCGGCCTGAACGACATCACAGGACGCAAGCTCATCGAGCAGGAGCTATTCGAGTCGCGCGAACAGTTGCGCGAGGTGTCCGCCTACATGGAGGCGATTCGGGAAGACGAAAGAAAGCGCATCGCCATGGAAATTCATGATGAGCTGGGCCAGTTACTGACTGCGCTGAAGATGGATGTATCGTTGCTCAAGATGCGGCTTTCCGGCGATCCGGACGCTTTGAAAAAGACCGACGACATGCGTGAGCTCGTTGAAAAGACGATCTGGATGGTGCGCAATGTGGCGAACCATCTGCGGCCCGCAGCGCTGAACTTCGGGATCGTGTCGGCGCTCGAGTGGCTAGTCGAAGACTTCGGTCGACGCAACGGCATTCCCTGTCAGTTGCGGATTAATGGTGATGAACCCGTTTTGCCGGATGCGCACGCGACGGCCGTATTCCGTATCGTGCAGGCGTCGCTGACGAATGTCGCGCGTCACGCCGGGGCGTCGCGGGCAGACGTGACGTTGACGGGCGGCCACACGGCGCTTGACCTCCACGTCAGCGACGACGGTTGCGGCTTTGACGCGGCCGCCGCGGCGAAGGGATACTCCTATGGATTGCTCGGGATGAGGGAGCGCGCCCGGCTAATCGGGGCAACGCTGCAGATCGAAAGCGCGCCCGACACGGGCACGGTGATTTCGATTCACGTCCCGCTTTGCGACGAACCACAAAGATGCTCAGGATTCTGATTGCAGACGACCACGCGATCGTGCGGGACGGCCTGAAGCAGACCGTCGCGACGACAACGGATGTCGTCAGGCCTCCGGTGCAAGAGTCGCCGCCATTTCCGCACGCCCCTCATGGCAAGCATGAAGTCGAAAATGGCATCGCTGACGGGAGGTTTCGCGCAGCTTCCGTTGTGCGGAAGCTCCCGGCCTAGTTCACCGGCGCAGCCGCCGCCGTCGTCGCAGCATCCGGTTTGAACACCGCACGCCAGTCGTCCTTCATATCGATCACGAGCCAGCCTTTCGCGTTGGCTTCGTCCAGACCCTTGTCGAGCTTGCCGCTTTTCGACGCGCGGTCGTACGCATATTCCCGTTCCCCGTCCGTGTGATGCAGCAGCGCGGCCAGGCGTGGGCCGTCGCCCGCCGAGGTCCATTCGAGCATCGGCACGTCGCCGTCCGCGTTGCCGAACGCGATCACCGGACGCCGTCCGATCACGCGGTCGATAGCGAGCGGCTTGGCCGCGCCGTCGACCAGGTTGTCGACCTGCGCGAGGCGAGTCAGCGACGCCGCGCCGTTGGTCTGGCTGTACTTGTACTTGACGGTGCTGCCGATCACCTGCTCGGGCGGAATGTCATACGCACGCTTCGCCATGTCGCGGGCGAACTCGACGTCGCCGCTGGTGACCAGATAGGTCTTGAAGCCGTTGGCGCGCAGATAGCCGAGCAACTCGAGCATCGGCTGATACGCAAGGCTGGTGTACGGACGGTTAAAGCGCGGATCGCTCGCGGTGTCGAACCATTCGTGCACGAGCGCAGCGAATTGATCGCTGGTCATGCCGGCGTGCGCGGCTGCCAGCAATTTCATCGAGCCCGTGTCGCCGCTCGCCGCGATGCTTTTCAGATTGCCTTTCAGAATCGAGCGGAACGGCTCCTGCCGTTTCCACTCCGGATGCCGCCCGGCGACGGTCTTCACGCGTTGCAGCGCGAACACCATTTGTATCGACGCGGGCTGCTCGGGCCACAGCGTGCCGTCGTTATCGAATACGGCGATCCGGTCGGTCCGCGCGATGAAGTCTTTCGATTCGGGCGTCGTCACCAGCGTGACGAAATCGACGATCGAGCGCCTGGTTGCGGTGTCGTTCCATGAAGCGAGCGCGGCGGCCGTCGTCGCATTTGCCGACAATTCGCCCGCGTCCTGGCGCGGCAGACTGGTGCAAGCTGAAAGAACCACAATGGTCAAAGCAACGCAGTACCGGTGCATCGTGCGAATCATGGAGGCCTCATCAATAGCGGTAGATCGGACTGAAAACGAGCGCCAGTCTAATGGTGCGCGGCGGTTGTTGCAGCCCTGTTGTTGTTTTTTCGAACGCTATCTTTAATGCCGGGCATTAGCGTCGCCATATAAGGTTATGACGTTTTTAATGAATGGGTCGATCGGTTGCTCAAACAAACGGAAAAAATGCAATTGGAATAATACGAATGCCATTTCATTGGTTTTATTTACATCGTGCAAAGGAATGCGTTCGCCTATAAGAAAAGCCCGTAGACCAGGCAAGCGAATGGCTAACAGATGCGTGGTTCGGCCGGCGGCGTTATATGCTGCCGCGGTGGTGTCGTCGCCGGCATTCGCTCAGGCAGGGGCATGATCTGGGGAATGCGCGGGCGAGCGGGGAGTTTCAGCGCACAGGTTCGCGGGGTGGCGGTGGAGGGCGGTTCCGGCGGTGAGGGTGACACGGCGCCGCAATCTGCGGCGCACGACAACGACTCGCGAAGGCGTGCCGCAGGGTGAATGTCGCGTCCACGGACGACGCGGCATTCAGCAGCGAGCAATCAGCCGTGACCGCGCTCGCAGATTGCGTACACGCTGGAGCACAAGTCGGGGTAGACGCGCCCCAACTCATAACAGCCGTCCAGATACGCTTTGGATATGATGCTGGCCTGCAACGCTGCGTCGATCTGGAAGTTGGCAAGGCCTTTGAAAAAGATCCCGCCTTCCGTGACCGGGCGCAGCTTTGCCGCGCGCAAGTCGGCCCGCAGCGTGTCAATCGAGTAGGTCACGCGATGACCGTGTGCTGCTTCCGCAGCCGTCACGGCCGCGGGATGATCGATCAGCCCCATATGGACGGCGATCTGCCGCGATCCAGCCCGCGCATTCGGCGCCGCTACGAACAGGCGCCCACCCTCGGACAGCCAGCTGCCGATCCGGCTCAGCACGTCGACCGGATGATCGAGGTGTTCGAGCGTATGGATCAGGAAAATGTTGTCGTAGCGCTGCATCGGCTCGAACGTCTCGAACGTCGAGTGGTGAAATTTGACCGCGGCTTGCATCTTCTTCGACGCCACCGCGATGCAGTCTGCCGATGCCTCGACGACTTCGAGTGCGTCGAAGCGCTGGGCGAGCAGGCGCGTGTAATTGCCCTCGAAGCATCCCAGTTCGAGCGCGTTGCCCGTGGCGAGGAACGGCGCAAATGTCCGAAGCATGTACTCATGCATCAGATAGTCGAAGTCGTAAGCGTAGCGATGTTCGGGATGATCTTTCGCTTCCGCGTTGTAGTCTCTGTTCATGTCATCAATCCTGTCCACGCTGATAGAAACGCTGCTCGACCGGAACGTAAAACTCATCGAGCGATTCAGGAACCCGGGCGTTGAACCCCAGGACCTGACGCATCCATGCGTTACACCGGTCGAGATTGCGATAGCCGAACAGCCGCGCGTAGTCGAGCTGGGGTTTGAAGAAGGGGCTGGTGAAGGTCAACGTCAACGCACGTCTCGGCGCGTCGGTGGCGTTGCGTCCGGTTGCGTGCCACATCCGCGAATCGAACAGCAGGACCGAGCCGCGCTCGCCGGTCGCACGCGAGGCCTGTGCGTAGAACGCTTCGTCGGCGGGCTGTTGCTGCGTGTTTTGCGAGTGCGAAAGGATGTGCGTCGCGCCATTGTCCAGCGTGAAATCGTCGAGCATCACCAGCGCATTCAGCATGAAGCGCCGCGTGTCGGAGCCGAAACGGATATCGCGATGCACGTTCTGCACGTACGAGCGTGAGTCGCGCTCGTTGATGACGCCGCCGTACGAATTGAGGACAAAGTTACCGTTGAAATATCTTTTGAAAACCGGCTCGAGAATCGAGAGTTCCGCTAGCAGTTCAACGTAACAGTCGTCATCCATCAACAGATGATGCAAGGTGCCGGCGCTGTTTTCCAGCACGCCGTTGCGCAGGCGAATAGCGTCGCGCAGCGCAAGCGAAGGCGTGAGCGCCTTTACCAGCGAATCGAGTAAGCCGGTGCGAATCAACCGGGGCACGACGGTCCAGCCGGCCGTCGCAAGCGCAGCGTCGTGTTGAGCGTCAGTCATATTCACGAGTGGGGCGGAGACAACAGGCGAAATTGAGTGGATCAAGACCGATCTGCGGCGAGCATAGCCATCGGAATGACGTCGAGATAGCGGCCGCCCTTGAAGACCGCCTCGCGCAGCAGACCCTCGGCGCGAAAGCCCACTTTTTCATAGAGCGCGACGGCACGATCATTGGAGACCAGCACGGTCAACGAAAGGCGGTGCAGATTGAGATCGCTGAACGCATGCTCGAGCGTCAAGCGCGTGGCGGCCTCGCCGATCCCCCGGCCGCGCGCCGACTCCGCGCCGATCTGGATCGAGAACTCCGCGCAGCGGTTCAACCAGTCGATCCCCAATAGGTACGTAACGCCAACCAGCTCGCGCGTCGACGCGAGACACACCGCGAGACGAACGTTGTTCGCGCGGGCGCTGAGGTAGCTGTCGAACCATTTGCTGTCGATCTCGGGGCCTACATGGCGGAAGGCGCCGCCCAGCAGGCTGACTAGCGCCTGATCGGTGCGCCACGCGTTGATGGTCGGAAGATCGCCGCGTTCGATCTCGCGCAGGAATATCTCATCGTTGATCATGCGAGTCGGTCCAGTAAGCGTTGCGCGATCGGCGCCAGATCGTCGCGCGAGAGTCGTTGATCGCACGGGAGAAACAGCGCCGAGGCCGGGAGATCCCGCTCGAACTCCGGCACCCCGTCGGTGGTCGCGACGTCCGGCCAGTAGCCGGGCGTGTAGACGCGTTGCGCGCGGAGTTCTTCGCGCAGTCCCAACGGCGCGCCGAAATACGGGTAGCAGAGCGGCACCGCATCGTCGCGATAGTCGAGGGTGAAGCGATTGTGGCGCTGCAGCTTCTCGTGCAAAAAAGCAAAATTCGCGATTCGCCGTGCGCGCACGGCATCGTAGTCGATGCTGGTGAGGATGCGCTCAGTCAGGCGCGACATCCGTAACGGCTCCTGATGCTTCAGGCTTTCTTCCGCTGCCGTATAGTCGGCGTAGCCCGATTCCGCATCTCGCGCGAGTCGGCCGAGAAGATGCCCGCAGCGCTGCAACGATGCGTGGTCGGTGTCCCTTGGCATCTCCACCTGCTGCTGCGTAACGAGGTAGCCACCGTCCGGCACACCGACGAATTTGCGCGGCGAGTACAGCGTGGCGAGGCAATCGCGGGGTTGCGCGAACATCGCCTGGGCATTGTCGATCACGACGCGCTCGCGCGGAAACCGGTTGAGCACTTCGTCGACCTGGCGATCGCACAAGCCGAAGTAGTTCACGTAGAAAAGCCACTCGCCCTGCGCGAGGTCGACGGATTGCACGCGCAGCTCCGGGGCGAGCCGGTAGCGTTTGATTGGCGTTCCGGTCATCCGCAGCGGCTCGACTATGGCATCGCAAATGTACCAGGGCATCCAGACGGCAGCCGGGCGCAACGTGCGAAGCAGCGCTAAAAATGCGGCCCGCGATGACTGAAAACGCAGCGCGTCTTCATGGAGAATGGACCCGACCTGCGGCAGCTCCAGCTCGAAATATCCGCCGACTGCGCGCGGCTCGCCTGGGTTCATGCACTCACCTCTACGCAAAGCATGTCTCTCACGCTATCTTTGCTGTTGAACATCAGCACATCGAGAATCGATAAAGCAGGATGAAACGTATCGTCGAACTGCGGATAGGGGCTGAGGTTCGGTTCGATGAAAGCGAGCTCCACGCCGCAGGAGGAAAATGCCTTGCTGTCGTAAAGCGCCCGGCCGCCTGGCAGGTTCACGTAGATGCGAGCGTGCTCTTTCGCACAAGTGTCGATAACCCGATCCGCTCCTTTGAGCTGCGCATTGCCGTACTTTGCCGACGAGGCGACGAACTCGGTGTCGATCTCCAGGTATCTGCAGATCTCAACGACGGTATGCGACGCCAGCAGCGAAATATGCTCGACGGGCGCGGACAGGATCCGCCCGGTCAGTTCGCTGATCTGCGGATACTGGGGCGCTTTCCCGTAAGCGTGGCGAATCGATTCGAGCAGCTTGCGCAGCCAGTGCTCGCGCGGCTGGATCAGCACGTCGTTGATCTTCAGCAACGGGCTCGCGCCCGCAAGCGGCACCGTCAGGTAGCGAACCTGGTCGCCCAGCAGCATCCGGTTGCGGTTGATCCAACCGTTCTTGATAAAGTTCACGTCGTCGTAAAAGACGAACTTGTCGACTGCGGCCGCCAGCTGGAAATATCCGATATACGGAAACAGATAGGGCTGCATGATCGCGAGCTTCATGACGTTCAGCAATCTGCGATGAGTCCGACGATGCGATCGAGCATGCTGTTCGTCAGCGCCGGGAAAATCGGCAGACACAATACCTGTTGCGCGGTGGCACGCGCGACCGGCAGATTTTCGTGGCGCGCGGACGGCAGGCCGCGATAGATCGGAAAGTCCGAGATCAGCGGGTAGAAATAGCGGCGCGCATAGATGTCGTGGTCGCGAAACTTTTGATAGAGTGCGTCGCGGCTGATCGGATAGTCGGCCTCCACCAGGATCGGGAAGTAGGCGTGGTTCTCCACCGTCTCGCCGGCCCCTTGCAGGCAGCGGATGCCCCGTACGCCGCGCAGCAGTTCGCGGTACATCGCGTCGATTTCCTTGCGGCGGGCCAGCGCTTCGTCAATGTGCTGCAGCTGCAGCATGCCGAACGCCGCATTGATCTCGCTCATCTTGCCGTTGATCCCGGGCGCGACGACGGTGACTTCGTCGACAAAACCGAAGTTTTTCAGGTGATCGATCCGCTGCTTGGCTTTCGCGTCGGGGCAAATGATGGCGCCACCTTCAAAGGTATTGAAGACCTTGGTGGCGTGGAAGCTGAGTACGGATAGATCGCCATGCTGGAGCACGCTGCCTGCCCCGGTCTGCACGCCGAATGCGTGAGCCGCGTCGTAGATCACCCTCAGGTTGTAGTTGTCGGCAATCTTCTGAATGGCGTCGACATCGCACGGATGGCCATAGCAGTGAACCGGCATGATGGCTGTGGTCTGGGGCGTGATCGCCGCTTCGATTTTCACGGGGTCGAGATTGAGCGTGTCCGGGTCGATGTCCACAAAGACCGGTTTGATCCCGTTCCACAGCAATGAATGGGCGGTCGCAACAAAGGAATACGGCGTGGTGATCACCTCTCCCGTGATGCGCAGCGCCTGCAGCGCAGTGACGAGTGCAAGCGTGCCGTTGGCGAACAGGGCGAGATGCTGCACACCGAGATATTCACACAACGCTTTTTCGAGCTGCTGGTGAAACGGACCGCCGTTGGTCAGTATCTTGCTGTCCCAGATTTTTTCCAGATAGGGGATGAATTCGCGCAGCGGCGCAAGATGCGGCTGGGTGACGTAGATCTTTTCATCCGGTTGCGGCTGGATCATGCGGACGGTAGCGCTCATGCTTTCCTCGGTGTCTTGATGTGCCTGTCAGGCGTCGTCCGTTGCGGCGACCGGTTGTGCTTCGCGTGTACCGGCGAGGTGCCCGGGAAGGGGCGCGTCGAATGAAACGGGAGGCTCGCCCGCACACCAGCGTTGCCACATCACCCGTAGCGCATCCGCGAGCCCGGCGGCAATAGTCGCCGGCTGGAACATGGCCGACTGTGCGCAACGCTCGCGTAACCCGGTCCGCAACTCCGCGAGTTCGGAAAGGTTGGCCGCCCAATACAAGCCTTTCTGAACGAAATCATCCTTGTCCCGCGCGATGAAGGCATCGAGTCCGACCTGTGCGAGCGACATGGGGCCGCCGCGGCCGGCTGCGGTCGAACCAGGCAGCGTAATCGTGGGCAAACCCATCCACAACGCGTGCAGGGTGGTCGTGCTCCCCGCGTAGGGAAAGGTATCCAGACAGAGATCCGCGTGATGGTGCTGCTGCATGTACGCGGCCAGCGCGGTTCGGGGCCGGAAATCGAGCCGATGGCGCGCAATGCCCTCGGCGGCGAACCAGTCGGCGAGGCCGCCGTCGCTGCCGTCCTCGGGCATGCCGCCGACCAGCATCCGGGCATCAGGCAGCGCCCGTAGCAGTTTTGCCCACAGCGCGATCACATCCGGGTGAAGCTTGTTCAGGCGGTTGAAGCTGCCGAAGGTCATGTAGCCGTTGCGAAGCGCCGGAAGCAGGTTGATCGGCGGCGACATGGCCGGCGGCTGGAAAGGCGCGACGGCGGGCAAACGGGCGATCTTCTCGGTGAACTGGTCTTCGAATTCGGCGGGCACCACGAACCGGTCCGCCAGGTAGTAGTCGATTGCCTCCAGGCCGGTGGTGCCGGGGTAGCCGATCCAGCTTGCCTGAATGGGCGCGGGCTTGCGGGCAAACGTCAGCAGGCGGTTGCGCGCGGTATGCCCGGAAAGATCGATCAGGATATCGATGCCGTCCGCGCGAATTCTTTCCGCCAACGCCGCGTCACTCATCCCCCATACCGATTGCCACGTCGAAACGTATCCGCGCAGGCGTTGCGTGATCTGATCTTCGCGGGTGAAGTTGTAATAGACATGCAGCGACAGATTTTCGTTGCCCGCGAGGTGAGCGAACACGGGTTCGACGAAGGTCGAGACGGCATGATGGAACAGGTCGGCGGAGACGATGCCGATCCGCAACCGGCGCGCCGGATCGCGCAGGTTGGTGTGTTGAGGCCAGAGCGGGCGCAACGGCGCTTCACACTGTTGCCCGAAACGGCAATGCTGGGCGAACAGCGCTGGTGGGTCGATCTCGCGGTTGTGACTCAGGCAAAAAAGTATGTTGTGGTGCGCAAACGCATTGTCAGGCTGGATTTCCAACGCGCGTCGGAAGCAGGCTTCCGCATCCAGGGTGCGCCCCTGATCGAGGTGCACCGTGCCTAGCGTGTTGTGCGTCTCACTGATGTCAGGCCGAAGTTCTATCGCGCGGCGGCAACTGGCTTCTGCTTCCCCGAGCCGGCCTTGTGCCTGGAGGAGCATGCCGAGCACCCGGTGCGCTTCAGCGAAATCCGGATTCAATACGAGAAGCCGTCTGGACAGGGCTTCACTCTCGTCGAACGCGCCTTTCATTCTCAGAATATCGGCGAGCACGCCTCCCGCCTGGATGTCGTCGGCGACGAGTTCGATCGCCTTTCTCAGTGGTTCGATGGCGTCGTCGTAACGCCCCAGGGCATGCATTGCAATGCCCAGTACCCGCCAGCCCATCGGATGCGCAGGAAAGCGTTGCGTGAGCGATTGCGCGACGGTGGCCGCCTCGGCAACGCGTCCGTTGTTGAACAGCACCACGACTTCTTTCATTTGTCGTGGACTTGGCGCGTTGTTACTCATGGCCCTGCCGGCGGCCTTCTGCCTGTTCGGTTTTTTTGCGGAAACCGGTGTCGATTCGGGATGGTGTGAGGTGCCGGCGTCGAAGGGCTGAGCTTGCTCCGTGATCGGACCGATGGAAGCGGACGGTGGCGTGGGCGGCGTTTCCGCCGCGGTCTGGGTCATCAGGTAGACCAGCGCATCCACAGCCGAACCTCTCAGGCCGCGCTGCTGAGCCATCTCCAGCATCAACCATGCGGCACTTGTTTGTCCTGCTCGCCGCAATGCGTCGATATAGCTTCCCCAGTATTGCCCCTGGTCCGGATTCACGCCCACTGCCGCTTCCAGATGCGGTATCGCGGCCTCGAATTGCCCCCTTTGCATCGAAAGCAACCCGAGGTTGTAGTTGGCGTCGCCATGGTGCGGGCGAACCTCCAGAATGGCTCGATAGAGCGTTTCCGCGTTCTCGAGCGCGCCATTTTGATGCTCCGCGATCGCGGCCTGCATGACCGTCTGCAGGTCCTGCTCGAGCTGGAGCTCATCGGGCGAAGCGGCGTCTACGGGCATTACTGGCGAAGGAGTCATGGGCGTCGAATCAGGATTGGCGATCTGATCAGAATTATGCGGGGCGTCAAGCGCGCCTGAATTGGCGAGATGAGCCGTAAAGCCATGCCTGTTTGCAAGATCGGCGCTCTGCGAGACGCGGCGGCGCGGCTACGCAGGCCGGCCAGTCTTTGCGGCAGGCCTCAGAAGGTCTATTAGCCGTGAAGGCGGTTGGTTCGGCGCGCAAAAAAAAGCCCGCGCGAGGCGGGCCTGAGGTGAACGAGCGCGCCCTGACTTCAGCGTGTTGTTCTGGTTATTCGTTCTGGCAGGGGCATCGTGCAGGCCCCCTGCCGTATTCAGAATTGCGCGACCTGCTGATACTGGCCGGCCGCGTCCGCGCGTGTCATCGCCGCGCGGTACTCGGTCTGCAATTCGACCTGGGTTGTTTGCGCATTGGCGAGAACGGCCGCATCGATCGCCTGAATCAGGCGGATCATTTCGAGCGCGGCTGGATCCTGCTCCGCGGTCAGCGATACGAGCAGCGGCGAGCGTTCCTCGGTCAGGCGCGCGGCCTCGGGCCAGTCGGCCAGCGCCGCCGCGTCTTCGATCGCGTGCGTGAGCGACAGCAGGCGTTCAATCAGTGTGGTCTGGTTCACGTCTGGTCATTCCCCGTCGATCAGGCCTTGTTGGCGGACAGCGAGCCCTGGCTGTTCGTGCCACCGAACAACTGCGTCAGATACTGGGAGTTGTTGTTCATCGTCGCCATCAGCGTGTTCAAGGCGGTGAATTGAGCCTGATACTGGTTCGTCAACTGCGTGATGTAGTCGGTCAGCGTGGTCTGCTGGGTGGCGATGCTCTTCAGATCGTTGTTGAGCGCAGTCGTACGCGTATCGATAACGCCGCCCGTCTGGACGAACGACGTGATGCTGTTGTTCAGCTGCGCCGCGACGCCGGTGGTTGAATTGAACAGTGAAGCAACCGTCGAGGCATTGTTCTGCAATGCGCTGTTCAGCGTTGTCGAGTCCGTTTGCAGCGTGCCGTCCGCTTGCAGCGTGATGCCGATCGAGGCGAGGCCGGTGCGCGACGTTCCGGTGCCGACGCCGCCGCTGACGATCGTGCTAAGGGTGTTCTTGATCGCGTTCAACGTAGGGTCGCCCAGCAGCGGCCCTTGTGCGCTCGCCGACTGCGTGCTGTCAAACGAAGTCAGCGTGCCCATCGTTGTCACGAGCGTGTTGTAAAGGTTGACGAAGTTCGTGATCGCGGTCGACTGCGAAGCGGTGTCCTGCGCCACGGTCAGCGTTTGCGCAGCGCTGACTGACGCGGCCGACAGGTTGAGCGTCACGCCGGCGATCGCGCCGGTGACCGAATTGCTCGCGCTGGTCGCGGCGACGCTGCCGATCGTGAACGCCGCATTCTGGGCGGCCGTGCTTTGCGTCCAGGCGATGCTGCCGGAGGACGTGATGGTCGAGGCGCCGCTGCCCGTGCCGGCCGTCGATGTCACGCCGAGGCTGGACAGTCCGTTGTCGTTGCTCAGGTTGCTGACCGACACGCTGATTGTGTTCGCGGCGCCCGTCGTCGCCGAGTTCAATACAAGGTGCGCGCCGCCGGTACCGGTGACGATCGTGGCAGTCACGCCCGGGTTGCCGCTCGCTGAATTGATCGCTGCGGCAATGCCGCTCAGCGTGTTGTTGGTCGAGTTGACCGCGACGCTCATCGACTTGCCGCCGACCGACACCGTCAGCGTGCCGGTGCCGAGCGTCTGCGTTGCGCTAAACGCGCCGGACGTCAGCGATTGCGCCGTCGCGATTTGTGTCACGTTGACCGAATAGCTGCCCGCCACCGCGCCCGTGCCGGCCGTTGCGGTGATTCCGGTGCCGCTTGCCGTCGCACTGAACTTGGAGAGCGTCGTGCCGTCCGACAACGACGTCAGACCGGCTTGCAACGCGGTCAGCGCCGCTTTCAGCGTGCCGATGGCCGACAGTTGCGTGTTGTCCGAGGTTTTCTGCGTGGTGAGGGCCGCAGACTGGCCGGCCGTCTTCGCATTGACGAGCGCCGTCACGAGCGACGACACATCCATCGTCGAATTACCGGTCGAGCCGCTGATGATGGACTGTGCGGCTTGCTGAAGCGCGGTGTTGGCGCTCGCGGTCGTACTCGCGGTAGACGAGGTGGCGGTCGAGATCGTTGACATGCGGTTGCTCCGTGCGTCGGTGAATCTGTTGGGCTTGCGTCGTTTTCAAATGCACTGCGGGAGGCAAGCCTCCCGTTGAATCGAAACTGCCGCGTACGCACCGCGCATGGCGCGCAGTGCGTACGCGGTTACAGCGTGAAGCCCTTATTGCAGGAGCTTCAGGACTTGCTGCGGCAGCGAGTTTGCCTGCGCCAGAACCGAAATGCCAGCTTGTTGCAGCACTTGCGCCTTGCTCAGGTTGGCCGTTTCTTGCGCGAAGTTGGCGTCCTGGATTTGCGATTGTGCTTGCGACAGGTCGGTCGACTGAGCTTGCTGGCCCGTGGCGATTGCCGTGAAGCGGTTCTGCACGGCACCCAGTTGAGCCTGGATGGTGTTCAGTGTTGCCAGCGCGTTGTCGATCGATTCGATCCCCTGGTTCGCGCTGGTGACCGAGCTGACATTGACGTTCGCAACCGTGGTGAGCTGGTTGTTGTTGTCGACGGTGGCGAACTGGCTGGTCGCCGGCGTAGTGCCCACAGCAAGCGTTTGTCCGTTCGAACCTGCACCCGCGCCGGTTGCGAACAGTGCAGCCTGGGTTGCTGCGGTCAGTGCGTTGCCGTTCTGGTCGGAGAACGTGTAACCGCCGCTGCCGTTCGACTTGACCGTGACCGACGTGATCGAGCCGGCGGTGCCCGGGGCGACGTTGGCGCCGTTCGTGGCGGCGACGTTGATGCCCTGAACCGTGCCGAGCACGATGCCCGTAGCTGTCGGCGCGTTCGTGTTAGCGGCCGAGATTGCGGCAATTTGCGTTGCCGGATCGAGCGCGCTACCGGCCACTGCGGACAGCGTCAGTGCGCCGCCGGCGCCCGCCGCGGTCTTGAACAGCGCGGCAGAAGCCGTCGACGAGATTGCCTGATTGTTCTGATCGGTGTACGTGAAGCCGCCCTTGCCGTCGGCCAGAACGTTGATCGCCGTGATCGCCGGCGTTGCGCCAGCTGCAGTTGCCGAGCCGGTAGCCGTCAGGCTCAGGCCGGTGAACGTGCCGAGCACGTTGCCCGACTGCGCGAAGCCGCCGCCAAGCGACGCTGCCGACAGGCTTTGCGACAGGTCCAGGCTCATCGACTGGCCGACGTTCGCGCCGACCTGGAAGTTGACCACGCCGGCCGAGCCGTCGAGGATGTTCTTGCCGTTGTACGTCGTTTGCGATGCGATACGGTTCACTTCAGCGATCCGCTGCGAAACTTCCTGTTGCAGTGCAGCCTGGTTGCTCGCCGTCAGCGAGCCGCTCGATGCCTGCACAGCCAGTTGGCGGATACGTTGCAGGCTCGACGTGATCTCCGCGAGACCGCTCGATGCCGTTTGCACCATCGAAACGCCGTCGTTCGCGTTCGACACGCCCTGGTTCAGGCCGTTGATCTGCGTTTGCATGCCGGTCGCGATGGCCAGACCTGCTGCATCGTCAGCCGCGCTGTTGATGCGCTTGCCCGACGACAGGCGGGTGATGGCTTGCGAAAGGGCGCTTTGCGAGCCACTAAGATTTTGCTGTGCAACCAGCGAGTTGATGTTGCTATTGATTCCGAGCATGGAAAATCTCCTAAATAAGCCTTGAGCCCATACGCCACATTGGCATCGGCGGAAAGCACTCGTTCATTGCTGGCCGCCTCAGTGAAGGTTGACGGCCCGGCTTAAAAAAACTTGAGGGACTTTGTTCAATCGCAACCCAATTGTTTTCCAGGCCGGCTGGGGCACTGTGCCTCTGGAAGCCGCGTGCAGCCTTGCCCGGCAGATGCGCTGCAGGTATTGAAAAGACGGCGTATTCTCTTTTTCTCTCGCGACAAACCCAGGAGAAATCATGCAAAAGCGCAGGATTGGACGTTCCGAATTGGAGGTCGCGCCGCTTATGTTCGGCGGCAATGTATTCGGCTGGACCGCCGATGAAGCCACCTCGTTTTCAATTCTGGATGCCTTTGTCGATGCCGGTCTCGACTTTATCGATACCGCCGATGTCTATTCCGCATGGGTGCCGGGCAACCAGGGCGGCGAGTCGGAAACCATCATCGGCAAATGGTTTCGGCGAAGCGGCAAGCGCGACAAGATCGTGCTCGCCACCAAGGTCTCCAAACATCCGCAGCGCAAGGGCTTGTCGGCGGCCAACATCCAGGCGGCTGTCGAAGATTCGCTGCGGCGCCTGCAAACCGATTACCTCGACGTCTATTTCTCCCACGACGACGACACTGAAACGCCGCTGACCGAGACGCTCGGCGCTTATCAAAAGCTGATCGATGTGGGCAAGGTGCGGGTGATCGGTGCGTCGAACTACAGCGGCGCACGGGTGGAGGAAGCGCTCGCCGTGTCCCGCCGGCACGGCCTGCCCGAATATCAACTGCTGCAGCCGGAATACAACCTGTACGACCGCGCGGAATATGAAAGCGAAATCGAGCCGGTAGCGGTCGCCAATCGGCTCGGTGTGGTGGTGTACTACAGTCTTGCGAGCGGCTTTCTGTCGGGCAAGTACCGCTCGCCGGCGGATCTGGCTGGCAAGGCGCGCGGCAGCCGGGTCGAGAAGTACCTGAACGAACGCGGCTTGCGGATTCTGGGCGCGCTCGACCGGGTCGCCGAGCGGCACGGCAGCACGCCGGCCACGGTCGCATTGGCCTGGCTGATCGCGCGCCCGAGCGTTACAGCCCCAATTGCCAGCGCCACCTCGGTCGAGCAGCTCGACAGCCTCGCCGCGGCAGTCCATCTGATGCTGACCGGCGCCGATATCCGCGAACTGAATGAGGCGAGCGCCTGATCCTGCAACTGACCTGGCGCAATCGCTAAACCCCTGGTAGGATGGAGAGTTTCCTGATATCATCGGGAGTGAATTGAGATCTTTGCCTGTTTCGTCAATGTTTTTCATTGATGAAAGGTTGGCGAAACGGCAGCAGACGCGGCATTTGCATTACGTCTGTCCGCGTTCCGCGGTGAACTCTCCACCTCTCTTTTCCGGCCTCCGTGGCCGCATTGCCTCTCGTTTCATTCGTGGTTTGGCCGGGTTCTTCCCGCGTTTGCCTGTTACTGGCCATGAATCGAAACGACCGGAGGGCCGGCGCGTGAGCGGTTTCCCGCCACGCAATTAACCCGTATCAAGTGATTGAGTTAGGAATTACATGACGACGATTCTTCTGAAGGAAAACGAGCCGTTCGAAGTGGCGATTCGCCGCTTTCGTCGCGCAATCGAAAAGAACGGCCTGATCGCTGAACTGCGTGAGCGCCAATCGTACGAAAAGCCGACCACGGCACGTAAGCGCAAGAAGGCTGCTGCTGTGAAGCGCCTGCACAAGCGCCTGCGCAGCCAGATGCTGCCGAAAAAGCTGCACTAAGCACGCTTTTCCGCACGGCCAAACGGCGGTGTGAGCTTCGCAAGAAGCCACATCGCCGTTTTGCTTTTGGGGCGCGGATTGGATGCGAGGCGGGGCGCACGGCCCGTTATGGTGTGACGGGTTTGCTCGGTGCGTTGCCGCCTCAGCCGGCTTTGCGATTGCGTCCCTTCTTGCCGAGCGCCGCGCATCGCGCGCGGCACATGCAACTCGCTTCGTGATCGTTGACCATGCCGACCGCCTGCATGAACGCGTAGCAGATCGTCGTGCCGACGAATTTGCAGCCGTAGCGCTTCAGCGCCTTGCTGAGCGCGTCCGAGACCTCCGTCGATGCCGGCGCCTGCTTGTACGACGCCCAATCGTTCTGGATTGGCGTCTGATCAACGAACGACCACACGAAGTTGGCAAGCGAGCCGTGCTCGGCCTGAATCTGCTGCACGGCGCGTGCGTTATTGATCGCGGCTTCGATCTTGCCGCGGTGACGCACGATACTTTCGTCCAGCACAAGCGCATCGACATGCGTGGGCGTGAAGCGCGCTACTTTATCGATGTCGAAGTCGGCGAATGCGCGGCGGTAGCCGGCCCGCTTGTTGAGAATCGTCGACCACGACAGGCCGGCCTGGGCGCCTTCCAGCACCAGCATCTCGAACAGATGCTGGTCGTCGCGCGAGGGCACGCCCCATTCGGTGTCGTGGTAGTGTGCGAGCGCTTCGCTCGATACCCAGTTGCATCGCGGTGTCACGGTCGCGCTCCTGCGTTGTCATGTCGCCTGCCAGCATAGCGGAACGCGTGCGCGCCGCAAGCTGGCCATTCGGCCGATTGCCGAATTGAAACCGACCTGCCACGCTATGCGTTATTCCCCACCTGAACTCACTTGATTCAATGACTACAGATTTCTTTCTGCTCGGCATTGACGGCGGCGGCAGCGGCACGCGCGTCGTGCTCGGCGACGCGCAAGGCCGCGAACTGGCACAAGCGGGGAGTGGGCCGTCAGGCTTGGGCCTTGGCGTCGAACGCGCATGGCAGGCCATTCAGGCGGGCTGCGGCGAAGCGTTTGCACGCGCTGGGCTGACGCTGGACTGGTCGCGCTGTGTGCTCGGTTGCGGGCTCGCAGGCGTGAATAATCGCGACTGGTTGGCGGCATTTCGCGCGTTGGCGCCTGGGGTGGCCGGACTCGCCGTTGAAAGCGATGCCTACACCACGCTGCTCGGCGCGCACGGTGGTGCGCACGGCGTGATCGTCGCGCTCGGCACCGGCAGCGTGGCCGCGGCGCTCGACGCCGACGGCGCATGCCGCATCGCCAGCGGCTACGGTTATCCGTCGGGCGACGAGGCGAGCGGCGCCTGGCTCGGCCTGCGGGTCATTGTGTACGCGCAGCAGGCGCTCGATGGACGGGCGCCCTACGACGATCTGGCGCAGGCGCTTCTAACACACACCGGCGCGCACGACCGCGACGCTCTCGTCGTGTGGCTTTGCGAGGCGAACCAGACCGCCTATGCGCGGCTCGCGCCGATTGTCATCGCGCATCGCGCGCATCCGTTTGCGGCGCGTTTGCTCGGTGAGGCCGGCGTGGAAGTGGGCAAGATGATTGCGGCGCTCGATCCCTCGGCGAGCCTGCCGGTCGCGCTGTGCGGCGGCCTCGGCGCGGCGTTGCGCGAGTATGTGCCGCAGGTCTATCAGGCCCGCTTGCGTGAGCCGCTAGCCGATTCGGCGCACGGCGGATTGCAGCTGGCGCAACGCGAAGCCGCGCGCATCGCCGGCACGGAATAGCGGGCCGGCCGGCATGCGCCCTGCGGATGCGGCGGGCAACGGTAAAATGCGTTCTTTGACGCTGCCCGGCTGTTCACACCATGTATAAAGTCATCGCCACGGACCTCGACGGCACGCTGCTCAACGCCGATCACCAGGTGGACCCGTTCACGATCGCCACTGTGCGCAAACTGGAACGCGATGGGTTGCACTTCGTGATCGCCACTGGCCGCCATTACCGCGACGTGGCGGGCATTCGCGACTTGCTGGGCATCAGCCCCTATCTGATTACGTCGAACGGCGCACGCATCCACGCGCCGGACAACACGGTGATCCATGCGGACGATCTGCCTCCAGCCATCGTGCAGCGTCTGGTGCAGCCGGACATCGCCGGCGAGCATGGCCGCGTGATCGTCAACCTGTTCGCCGACCAGGCGTGGCTGATCGACCGCGATGCGCCGGACCTGTTGAAGTTTCATCAGGATTCCGGCTTCACCTACGAGGTGACCGATCTGCCCGGGCACGACGGCACGGACATTGCCAAAGCCCTGTATATCGGTGAGCCCGCCGATCTCGCGCAGGTCGCGGCAAACCTGGCGCGCGAATTCGGCGACGCACTCTATGTCACCTATTCGCTGCCGGATTGCCTGGAAGTGATGACGTCGAACGTCTCGAAAGGACGCGCCTTGCAGGTCGTGCTCGAACGCCTGGGCGTCAGCGCGTCGCGCTGCGTGGCGTTTGGCGACAACATGAACGATATCGACCTGCTGGAAACAGCCGGCCATCCGTTCATGATGAACAACGCCAATCCCGACCTCATCACGCGCTTGCCGAACGTGCCGCGAATCGGCAATAACTTCGACGCAGGCGTCGCGCATCATCTGCGCAAACTCTTCTCGCTCGACGACGAACTGATGTCCTGAAACGGGACCGGCCCGAATCCGAGTTCGCGGACGCGGGCCAGTTCGGTTGAGCCTTTGGTTGAAGACCGCGTTGCGGGCTGCCCGAGGCTAGTCAATCGCTACATCAGCGCGACCTGCGCGCTACCCAGCGCCGTGCGTTGCGGCTAGCCTTGAGGCTAGCCGGATTAGCCGTGCCATCCGCCGCGGCGATCGCCGTGGTCGCCGTGGTCGCCATGGTCGTCGTGGCTCCAGTAGCCCCAGTGGCCCCAGCGGCGGTCGTTGCGGTCGCCGCCACGATCATGCCGATAGTCGCCGCGGTAATAGTCGCGGTCCCGACCCGCCGCGAGGCGTGGCGCAAACCAGCCTCCGGCGCTCGTAATCGCGCCTAACATCTGTATTGCCCGATTAATCTGCCGTGCCGGCGGACGTGCCGGCGGACGTGCCCGCGGCGGCCGCCGACGGCGCGCCCGGCAGCGCCGCACAAGGACAATCGGCGGCGCGGCCGTCCAGTCCCTCGCGGTCATGTTTGAAGCTGGCGCGCGGCGTGCCGTTTTGCCAGTCGAGGCGGACGACATAAATACTGTCGAAGTCGTTGCTTTGCCAATCGGGGACGTCGGCGGCATTCCCGCCGTGCGCGCTCAGCATCTGGCGCAGCAACTTCACGATCAGCTTGTGTTCCCACGCCACGACAATCAGCTTGTCGCGATTGGCGGGATTGACGAGCGCCGTGCCGAGCTGGTCGATCTGAGCGAAGCCGTACGGCGTTTGCACCGGCATCTGGAACTGGATGGCGGTCGGCTCGATGGTCGCCAGGGGGCGAACATAATAATAAGAATGACCGCCGTCGTCCTTTTGCTGGCTGGGATCGGGGGCGTAGATCGCGTCGGGCTTGCCGAACTTGGCCGCGATCACCGCCGGCAGCGCAAGCGCACGATTGAGCCCCTGGCAATTGAGTTGGCCGAAGCCCTGCGCGGGTTTCTCGCCGTGGCGTACGAACACGAGTGTTTCCCTATTGCCGTCGGCTGCGTGCGCGGCGGGCGGTGCCAATGCGCTGATACACATGCCGCCGACGGAAAGGACGACGCCATGCAGGAATCCGCGGAAACGGTTCATCGGTAGCACCTGTGCGAGCCTGGGGGAAAGTCGCACGATTCTAGCAGCGGCGGTTCGCGGCCACTGAGCGGCTCGCTTCATTCGCACCAGAACAGAACGGGCGCCGTAGCGCCCGCGTCATTGCAATGATCAGCGCACGCGCCTGTCAATCGAGAGCCAATTCCTTCGAATCGGCGCGCGGGCTTTCGGCGAGCAGCGGATACAGTACGCCTGCGATCACTGCGCCAATGATCGGCGCGACCCAGAACATCCACAACTGATCCAGCGCCGCGCCGCCGACGAACAGAGCCGGGCCGGTCGAGCGCGCCGGGTTGACCGACGTGTTCGTGACCGGAATCGAGATCAGGTGAATCAACGTGAGGCACAGGCCGATGGCGATCGGCGCGAAACCGGCCGGCGCGCGCTTATCGGTTGCACCGAGGATGACGAACAGGAAGAAGCCGGTCATCACCGCTTCGCAAATGAACGCGGCGGCGAGCGAGTAATGACCCGGCGAGCGTTCGCCATAGCCGTTGCTGGCGAAACCGCTCGCGACGAGGTCGAAGCCCGGCTTGCCGGATGCGATCAAGGAGAGCACCAGCGCTCCCAGCACCGCGCCGATTACCTGCGCGACGATGTAAGGCATCAGATCGCGCGCCGGAAAGCGGCCGGCAACGGTCAGGCCGACGCTCACCGCCGGATTCAGGTGGCAGCCGGAGATGTGGCCGATCGCGTAAGCCATCGTCAGGACGGTCAGGCCAAATGCGAGCGAGACGCCCACGAAGCCGATGCCGAGCCCGTGGACCGGGCCGGCGAAATTGGCGGCGAGGACGGCGCTGCCGCAACCCCCGAGCACGAGCCAGAAGGTGCCGAACAGCTCGGCAGCGAGGCGCTTTGACAGCTTCATGATTGGTAATCCTAATAAGATTGACGCTCTGGGCAGCATGCATGACTACGCACAGATGCATACCTTCGAGCGCGCAATTCTAGACAAAGGCTGGCAAATCGAATGTCAAGGATTGTCAATGTGGGTCAGCTTTACCTTTTATTTCAACGATAAAGACGTCATTTAACAATTCATCGACGCTTAATAATTATCAGAGGATATCTGCCTAAATCGGTATTATTGGCCATTGCGAATTTTTATAATTGCAGTTAGTCTGCGAGCGAATGAGTTCTAGAAAAAGGGAGAACCGAAATGTCTCAATATGCAGACCTCAAGGCGCAGATCGCCAAATTGCAGGCACAAGCAGAAGAAGCCCGGCGTACTGAAATCGACAACGTGGTCGCCGACATCCGCCAAAAGATCGCCGAATATGGTCTAACAGCGCAAGACCTCGGCTTCGCGGTCGCCGCCAAACGCGGACGCCCGCCCAAGAAGGCGCCGTTGCCGGCCAAGTATCAGGACCCGAAGTCGGGCAATACGTGGAGCGGACGCGGCAAGCCGCCGAAGTGGATTGCCGGCAAGAATCGCGAACGCTTTTTGATCGGCGCGGCTTGAACGAGGAACGGGTGGTCTCGAAAGCCAGTTGAAGGTCGATTGGCGCTTCACTTGGCCGTTTATTGGCTTCGCGGTAATTCCTGTGTGGAAGCGCATCCACGCAGCCATTAAAAAAGCCGCCTTCGAGGGCGGCTTTTTCCGTAGAAGAAGCGGGTTAACTCTGACCTATCCGCTCGCGCAAACGATTCACATGGCAATCTTACTCATCAAAGACATGGGAGTCGTGCAATCGGAACGCGATGGAAGCGGGCCTAAGCGGCGGAGTGCAAAAAGCGTCTCAGCCGCTTAGCGCGTCTATCGCGCGTCAATCAGCCCACTGCGACCTGGCGCAGCACCGGTCGGCGAGTGGCTTCGATCAGTGCCGAATAGCCGTCGACATAATTCTGCGCCATCGTTTTCGAGCTGAAGCGGCGCTCGAACTGCGCCCGGATCTCGGTGCGCGACAGCTCGTCCAGACGTTGGAGCGCGGCCACCGCGCCTTGCACGTCTTCGACGATATAGCCGGTCACGCCGTGGTCGATCACTTCCGGCACCGAGCCGCGGTTGAACGCGATCACCGGCGTGCCGCAGGCCATCGATTCGATCATCACGAGGCCGAACGGCTCCGACCAGTCGATCGGGAACAACAGCGCCTTGGCGCCCGACAGAAACTCGGGTTTCTGCGCCTCGTTGATTTCGCCGACGAATTCCACGTGCGCCTGCGACAGCAGCGGCTCGATTTCCGTCTTGAAGTATTCCTGGTCGACCTTGTCCACCTTGGCGGCGATCTTCAGCGGCAGACCGCTTTGCGCAGCGATCCTGATAGCTGTATCGACGCGTTTCTCAGGACAGATCCGGCCGAGGAACGCCAGATATTCCGGCTTCTTGTGCGTTTGCGGCGTGAGCAACGGGGCCGGCAGGCCGTGATAGATCGTGTTCAGCCAGTTCGCCTGCGGCAGCGGCACGCGCTGCGAGTCGGAAATCGACACCACTGGCACGTGGGAGAAGGCGTCGAACACCGGCTGAAGCTCCGGCAGGTCCAGGCGGCCGTGCAGCGTGGTCACGAACGGCGTGTCCATCGTCGTGAACAGCGGGAACGGCATGTAGTCGAGATGGAAATGCAGCACGTCGAACTCATGCGCGACCTTGCGCACTTTTTCCATCATCAGGACATGCGGCGCCAGCGCGTCGCGAATCGTGGGGTCGAGGCGCAGCGCTCGCGGCCAGCAGGCGTCGAGGTTGGCGGACGTGACCGAATCGCCGCTCGCGAACAGCGTCACGTCGTGGCCGAGGTCGACCAGCGCTTCGGTCAGGTAAGACACGACACGTTCGGTGCCGCCGTAAAGTTTCGGCGGGACGGCTTCGTACAACGGCGCAATTTGTGCGATTCGCATGCGTTTTCTCCTATTCAGAACGGCTTCGCACGACGGCGCTCGAATGGAGCGAGGAGCGAATGCCTGGCGGACGGTTGGGCGCGGTAAGCCGCCGCCCGGGGGGACTCCGAACCTGCATCGGGTAATCCCTGAGGCACATTATCGGGATTGACCGCGTCAATTCGAGTTATTTTTCAAACGCTTAATGTTGTTACCGCGGTTGTTACAGCGCGAAACATGATGCGTTACAGGTCGGCGGGATGGCTGTCCCGATAGCCGGGAAGCGAGACGGGCCGGGTAAGCAAACGCTTCACAAACGCTTCAGGGAGCGGCGGAAGTGGGTCCGGCGGGCTGGAAAGCGGCGCCTGCACGAGGCGCGTTGCACAGAAGTGAAAACGTCTTATAATTCTTTCTCACCGTTGCACGGTGCGAGCCATGCATCCTTGCTGACTCACCATTCGGTTCACACCGGGCGAAAAAGCATCCAAAGCGCATCAAAATTTGCCAGGTACGCGCTTCTTCGTCATCTCCTTTTCCTGTCGGATCGGCCTCTTGTAGGAAAAATTCCTACATCAATCACGGATTAATCCGTCAAACAGACAGGGTGTCTGTCCGATTTTCGTCCGCTCCCCCTTTCGACACAATGCTCGCAAGACCAGAAACGAGCCGATTCGTGCGGTTTAAGTGCGCGCGTTCGAGCAAACGTTTCCGCAACGGCCTGACCAGCCAGATACACCCCGGGGGAATCATGAGCGCGACAAGCGAAATGCTCAATGAGATCAGAGAAGTAAACCTGTCTTATCTCCTGCTCGCGCAGCGCCTTTTGCGCGAAGACAAGCCGATGGGCATGTTCCGCATGGGGATTTCGGACCAGTTAGCCGATGTGCTCGCCAGTCTGTCGTTGGCGCAGACCGTCAAGCTGGCGGCGTCCAATCAGGTGTTGTGCCGTTTCCGTTTCGATGACCATGCGGTTCTGTCCGCTCTCGCCGACAAAGGCAAATCCAGCGCCGTGGCTCAGGCGCATTCCGCGATCCTGATGGCCAGCCAGCCAGTCGAACAACTCGGCTGATGGCAGGTTGTAGCTCAAATAAAACAATCAGGACATGGGACAAGCAAACGGATGGCATATAAAAGCGTGGTGCTCGAAGTCAGGGAAATCACCCTGGCGATCGAGCTGATCGAACTCGGCGCGCGCCTGCAACTGCTGGAAGCAGAAACCAGTCTGTCGCGCGACCGGCTCATCAAGCTGTACAAGGAACTGAAAGGGGTGTCGCCGCCCAAGGGCATGCTGCCGTTTTCGACCGACTGGTTCATGACCTGGCAGCCGAACTTTCACTCCTCGCTGTTCTACAACATCTACCGTTTCATGGCCGGCCACGGCGGCTGCCTGACGATCCAGTCGATCGTGAAGAGCTACCGGCTCTACCTGGAACATGTCCAGTTGCACGACGATGAGCCCGTGCTCAGTCTCACGCGCGCCTGGACGCTGGTGCGCTTTTTCGACTCCAGGATGCTGCAAATGACCCCCTGCTGCCGTTGCGGCGGCCATTTCGTCGCGCATGCGCACGATCCGCAGCACGCGTTCGTCTGTGGGCTGTGCCAGCCGCCCTCGCGCGCCGGTAAGACAAAGAAATTCGCCGACGCCCGGGCCCGCGAGAGCCTGGCCGCCCTCGCGGTTTAAGCGGCGCGCCGGCCGTCAACCTGGCGTCAACCCGCGCCCAGCAAGCGTAGCGCCGCCCGGCGCGTTTCGCAGCCCGCTCGCGCGGCGCCGCTCCGGTTTGACGCGCCTCTGGTTTACACCGCCGCGACACGCCGCTTTTCCGTCAAAGTTTTCTGCTCCGTTGCCGTAAACCAGATTAACGACGGTCACCGTCGCTTCTTTGTGAGGGCTCGGCAGTGCTGATTTTCGTGGGAACACTCGTGACGCTGTTGTCTGTCTTCGGCGGTTATGCGCTGGAAGGCGGCCATCTCGGCGCGCTGCTGCAGCCCGTCGAAGTGCTGATGATCGTCGGCGCCGGCGTCGGCGCGTTCATTCTCGGCAACGGGATGAAGACGATCAAAGCGACGCTGCGCGTCATTCCGACCCTGTTCAAGGGCGCGAAGTACAACAAGGACGTCTACATGGAGCTGATGGCGCTCCTCTACGTCCTGCTGGCCAAGGCGCGCAAGGAAGGCACGCTGACGCTGGAAGCCGATATCGACGATCCGTCGAAGAGCCCGATCTTCACCCAATATCCGAAGATCCTCGCCGACAAGCACATCATCGAGTTTCTGACCGACTACCTGCGTTTGATGGTGGGCGGCAACATGAACGCGTTCGAGATCGAAAGCCTGATGGACGAGGAGATCGAGACGCATCACCAGGAAGGCGAAGCGCCGGCGCACGCCCTGACCAAGGTCGGCGACGCGATGCCGGCGTTCGGGATCGTCGCCGCGGTGATGGGCGTGGTGCACACCATGGCCTCCGCCGACAAGCCGCCCGCGGTTCTCGGCGAGATGATCGCCCAGGCGCTGGTCGGCACCTTCCTCGGGATTCTGCTTTCGTACGGGCTGATCGGGCCGCTCGCGAGCGTCGCCGAACAGCGCGTGACCGAGTCGACCAAGATGTTCCAGTGCATCAAGGTGACGATTCTCGCGAGCCTGAACGGCTACGCGCCGGCAATCGCCGTCGAATTCGGCCGCAAGGTGCTCTTCTCGACCGAACGCCCGTCGTTCGCCGAACTGGAAGAGCACGTGCGCCGCGTGAAAGCCAAGTAACGGGCGCCGGGAACCGATTCGATGAGCAAGGACAAAGACCGCGCCATTATCGTCAAGCGCTCCGCACCGGCCAAGAAGGGCCACCATGGCGGCGCGTGGAAGCTCGCGTATGCGGACTTCATGACCGCGATGATGGCGTTCTTCCTGCTGATGTGGCTGCTGAGTTCGGCGTCCACCGTGCAGTTGAAGGGCATCGCCGATTACTTCAACCAGCCGTTGAAGATCACGCTGTGGGGCGGCGATCGCAGCGCCGAGGATTCGAGCATTCTGAAGGGCGGCGGTCGCGACATCTCGACCGACGCGCAAGGCGTGACGCGCTCGACGGACGGCACCAGCAGCCGCGCCGAGCGCACCGTGTCGCATAACAACGAAGACTCGATGAAGCAGTTGAAGGGCGAGCTGGAGCGGCGCGAGCAGGTCCGCCTGCACGACTTGCAGGTCAAGCTGATGGCCGCGATCGAGGCGAATCCGGTGCTGCGCCAGTTCAAGCAGCAGATCCGCATCGATTCGACGCTGACCGGCTTGCGCATCGAAATCGTCGACTCGCAGAAGCGGCCGATGTTCGCGACCGCGAAAGACCAGGTGGAACCGTACATGCGCGACATCCTGCGCGAAATCGGCCACACGCTGAACGACGTGCCGAACCGCATCATCGTGCAGGGCCACACGGACGCCGCGCAGTACGCCGGCGGCGAGAAGGGATACAGCAACTGGGAACTGTCCGCGGACCGCGCCAATGCGTCGCGCCGCGAGCTGATCGCCGGCGGCATGGACGAACAGAAGGTGATGCGCGTGCTGGGCCTCGCGTCGACGCAGAACCTGAACAAGGCGGACCCGATGGATCCGGAGAACCGCCGCATCAGCATCATCGTGCTGAACAGGAAGTCGGAGGAGGCGCTTGACCATGACGACTCCACCACGACCACCTTGTCGGACGACGCAGCCGGCTCCAGGCCGCTGCTGCAAAAGCTTGCGCAACCGGTGACGGTTGCACCGAAGGCGCCGGCAACGGCGGCCCAGTAACAGACAGCGATCGCCTGGCCGGTTCACGCGCCCGAGCGGCGCGGACGGCCCGGCGATCCATAGCGTAAGTGCAGCGAGGTTTTCATGATCAGGCACATTCTGGCAATCGACGATTCGGCATCGATGCGGCAAATTCTCGCCGCCACGCTGACGTCGGCGGGCTATGAAGTGACGCTCGCGGCGGACGGCGACGAAGGGCTCGAAAACGCGCTCGCCATGCCGTTCGACCTCGTGCTGACCGACCAGCACATGCCGGGCAAGACCGGCCTCGATCTGATCGCCGAACTGCGCGGCAACCCGGCCTACCAGGCCACGCCGATCCTCGTCCTGACGACGGAATCGGGCGAGCCGTTCAAGGCGGCGGCACGGGCTGCGGGGGCGACCGGCTGGATCGAAAAGCCGCTCGACCCCGACATGTTGACCGAACTGGTGGCGGTGCTGGCCGAGCCGGACCAGGCATGAACGGCAAATGAGCGCCACCTTTACACAAGTTATAGAAGCTCTCGACGCGGCGGCACGGCAGCCCAAGCCTAGACAGGAACTCTCGCGGTGAACCAGGCATGACACTCGACATCACTCAGTTCTATCAGACGTTCTTCGACGAAGCGGACGAACTGCTCGCGCAGATGGAGCAGTTGCTGCTCAATCTGGATATCGCACACCCGGACCCCGAAGACCTCGCGGCGATTTTCCGCGCGGCGCATTCGATCAAGGGCGGCGCGGCGACGTTCGGCTTTACCGCGCTGACGGAAACCACTCACATTCTCGAATCGCTGCTCGACCGCGCGCGCAATAACGAACTCGTGCTGCGCAAGGACATGATCGACACGTTCCTCGAAACCAAGGACGTGTTGTCGGGCCAGCTCGCCGATTACCGCGCGAGCGCCGAACCGGATGCGGCGGTCGCCAAGGCGATCTGCGCGAAGCTCGAACAGTTGCACGCGGAAAGCCGCCTCGGCGGCGCTCCGGCTGAAGCGGCGCCAGCGGCCGTCAGCGCGCCGGCAGCAGTGGCGGCGCAGGCAGCACAGGCAGCACAGGCAGCACAGGCAGTACAAGGCGGCACCCCGCCGGAGCACGTGGTCGAACAGGCGGTGCAGGCGGCGGGTGAATGGAGTGACGGCGACCCGGCGCAGACCGGGCAAGCCGCGGGAACCGGCGTGGCAGGCGAGGCAAGCGAAGGCGCCGGCCCCCATCTGAAAATTACGCTACGGGGCGTAGGTGAGAAGGACCAGGAATTGCTGGCCGAAGAGCTCGGCAACCTGGGGAACATTGTCGGGCAGGTCAAGAGCGGCGGCGATCTGACGCTGTGGCTCGCGACCGACGTGACCTCCGACGACATCATTGCCGTGTGCTGTTTCGTGATCGACGAAAGTCAGATCTCGATCGGCCGCGGTACCGCGCCGGCCGGCGACACCCAGCAAGGCGAACCTGGAACGCCGGACGCTGGGCAGTCGACGCCGGCGCAAGCAGTACAGGCAGTAGCGGCAGTCCATGCGGAGCAGGCAGCACCGGCGGCCAGCGTCGCTGCGTCCGCCAACGCCGCCACGCACGGTCTGTTCGACGCGCCGGCGCCGCGCGCGGATGCCGCGGCAGCCGGCGCTGCAGCAGCGTCCAGCGCTGCAGCAGTTAGCACGGCAGCAGCGTCGCCGGCAGCGGGCAGCGCACCGGCACCCGCCGCAGCCGCTCCGGCCGAACCGGACCGCAAGGCGCGTCCGGCCGCGGCAGCGGGCGGCGCGGAAGGCAGTTCGATTCGCGTCGGCGTCGAAAAGGTCGATCAGCTGATCAACCTGGTCGGCGAACTGGTGATCACCCAGGCGATGTTGGCCGAGACCACCAGCACGTTCGACCCGGCCCTGCACGATCGCCTCTTCAACGGCATGGCGCAGCTCGAGCGCAACGCGCGCGATCTGCAGGAAGCGGTGATGTCGATCCGCATGATGCCGATGGATTACGTGTTCAGCCGCTTCCCGCGTCTGGTGCGCGATCTGGCGGCGAAACTCGGCAAGGAGGTCGAACTCGTCACCTTCGGTCAGGCGACCGAACTCGACAAGAGCCTCATCGAACGGATCATCGATCCGTTGACTCACCTCGTGCGCAACAGTCTCGACCACGGCATCGAAACCGTGCAAGCGCGGCGCGCGGCGGGCAAGGATTCAACCGGCCAGCTGGTGCTCTCGGCCGCGCATCACGGCGGCAACATCGTCATCGAAGTGAGCGACGACGGCGCCGGTCTGCGCCGCGACAAGATTCTCGCGAAGGCGGCCAAGCAAGGCATGCAGGTCAGCGAAAGCATGACCGACGACGAAGTCTGGAACCTGATCTTCCTGCCGGGCTTCTCGACGGCGGAGCAGGTCACGGACGTCTCCGGCCGCGGCGTCGGCATGGACGTGGTGAAGCGCAACATCCAGTCGATGGGCGGTCACGTCGAGATCACCTCGCATGCGGGCAAGGGCAGCACCACGCGGATCGTCTTGCCGCTCACGCTGGCGATTCTCGACGGCATGTCGGTGAAGGTCGGCAACGAGATCTTCATTCTGCCGCTGAACTTCGTGATGGAGTCGCTGCAGCCGCAAGCCGAGGACATCTACACGGTGGCCAACGGCGAACGCGTGGTGCGCGTGCGCGGCGAATATCTGCCGCTCGTCGCGCTGCACGAAGTGTTCTCGGTCGAAGACGCGAAGCGGGAGCCGACCCAGGGCATCGTCACCATCATGCAAACCGAAGGGCGCCGCTTTGCGATGCTGATCGACGAGCTGGTGGGCCAGCAGCAGGTGGTCGTGAAGAATCTGGAAACGAACTATCGCAAGGTGCATGGCATTTCCGCCGCGACCATTCTCGGCGACGGCAGTGTCGCGCTGATCGTGGACGTGGCGGCGCTGAACCGCGAGACGCGCCACGCGCACGGCGCGATGAGCCTCGCGTGACATTCATGACACCCGTAACACTTACTCAACGCATTTCATCCCAACCGTTTGGGGGCTAACGTGGCAGAAGTCCAATCCATCAATTCGAGCGTCGCGAACGGTACGAATCGCCGCCGCGACGCGCAGCAGGCCGACGCCGGCGGTCAGGAATTCCTCGTCTTCACGCTCGGCGCCGAAGAGTACGGCATCGACATCCTCAAGGTGCAGGAAATCCGCGGCTACGACAACGTCACGCGCATCGCCAATGCGCCTGAGTTCATCAAGGGCGTGATCAATCTGCGCGGCATCATCGTGCCGATCGTCGACATGCGCATCAAGTTCCATCTGGGCCGCGTCGAGTACGACCATCAGACGGTGGTGATCATCCTGAACGTCGCGCATCGCGTGGTCGGGATGGTGGTGGACGGCGTGTCGGACGTGCTGACCCTCGCCACCGACCAGATCATGCCGGCGCCGGAATTCGGCGCCACCCTGACGACCGAATATCTCACGGGTCTGGGCACTGTCGACGGCCGCATGCTGATCCTGATGGACATCGAGAAGCTGATGACCAGCCGTGAAATGGCACTGATCGAAACGCTCGCCGGCTAAGCGGTTGCTGCGCGAACGAGGGACTGGAATAAGGGAGCATTGAGATGCTGAGCAGGTTGTCGATTCGCACGTCGCTGACGCTGGTGGGGATCATTCTGGTTGCGCTGACCGTGGCGGTCGGCGCGCTCGGGCTGACGGCGCTGAATCGCGCCAGCCAGTCGCTCGATCGCATTGCGCGCGGCGATCTGGTGGCGATTCACGCGCTTGATGAGGCGTCGGCGTACCTGTTGCGCACGCGCGTATCGCTCGATCGCTTCAATTCGTTGAGCACCGCCGGCGACACCGAGCAGGCGAAGAAGGTCCTCAATCGTGCGCAGGAACTGTACGGCCTGGGCAACCAGAGCTGGCAGACGTATCTCGACGCGCCCAAGAGCGGCGCCGAGCAGGCACAGCTCGACGAACTGGCGACGCGCCGCACGACGCTGATGCGCGACGGCATGGATCCGGAGTTCGCCGCGTTGCGCGCGAACGATCTGGCGGCCTATCACGCGATTGCCGATACGAAGATCAGCCCGTTGTTCGTTGCGTACGACATCGCCGCGTCCGCCGTCATCAAGGGACTTCAGCAGCACGCGATGGACCAGCAGGCGGGCGCGCAATCGAACATCTCGCTGATGACGACGCTGATCATCGCCACCACCGCGCTGGCCTTGCTGCTGGTGGTGGGCATCCGCTTCGCGCTGCGCGGCCTGATCGTGCAGCCGCTCGCCGACGCCACCGCCTGCTTCGAACGGATCGCTTCGGGCGACCTGTCCGAAACGATCGAAGTGTTCAGCCGCAATGAAATCGGCCGGCTGTTCAGCAGCATCAAGCGGATGCAGGAAAGCATGGCGACGATGGTGAAGGCGGTTCACAGCAGCACCGAATCGATCGACACCGGCGCGCGCGAAATCGCAATGGGCAACACCGATCTGTCGCAGCGCACCGAACAGCAAGCCGCTTCGCTGCAGGAAACCGCGTCGAGCATGGAGCAGCTGACCGGCACCGTGCGGCAGAACGCCGAGAACGCGCGCCAGGCGAGCCAGCTGGCGGTCAACGCGTCCGATATCGCGACCCGCGGCGGCGACGTGGTGAGCCAGGTCGTCACGACGATGCAGGACATCGCGACCAGTTCGAACAAGGTCGTCGACATCATCGGCGTGATCGAAGGGATTGCGTTCCAGACCAATATTCTCGCGCTGAACGCGGCGGTCGAAGCCGCGCGGGCAGGCGAACAGGGCCGCGGTTTCGCGGTGGTCGCCGGCGAAGTGCGCAGCCTCGCGCAGCGCAGCGCCAGCGCCGCGAAGGAAATCAAGGAACTGATCGGCGACTCGGTCGACAAGGTGCAAAGCGGCTCGGCGCTGGTCGGCCGCGCCGGCACCACGATGGACGAGATCGTGCAGGCCGTGCGCCGCGTGACCGACATCATGGGCGAAATCAGCACGGCTTCCGAAGAGCAGTCGGGCGGTATCGAACAGGTGAATCGCGCGGTCGTGCAGATGGACGAAGTCACGCAGCAGAACGCCGCGCTGGTCGAACAGGCGGCGGCTGCGGCGGCATCGCTCGAAGACCAGACGCGTCAGCTGCAAGCCGTGGTGAACGGCTGGAAAGTGGCCGGCGGGCCGGCGCGCGTGGCAACTCACGGCGTAGCGGCGGCAGCGCGTCCGCACACGGCGCGCAGCGCGGGTGTCAAGGCGGCGCCGGCAGCCAAGGCTTCGCCGCAACCGGCGGCACGCCAGGCAGCACACCAGGCAGCACACCAGGCGGCGCACCAGGCAGCGCACCAGGCAGCCAGCAGCGCGGCGCAGGCTTCGGCCGCCCATGATGCAGGCGCCGCACGCGTCGAGCCGGCGCTCAAGCCGAAGACGGCGCGAGCCGCGTCCGAATCCGCAGCACGCCCGGCCGCTGCAAGCGCGGCCAAGGCGGGCTCGGATGCGGACTGGGAAACGTTCTAGGAAACAGCAGGCAGGCAGACATGCAGTCATTCGGCATCTCGCTCCCTGAGGGGCGAATCATCGAAGCACGCTCGGACAGCGTGTCGCGGGCCGACTGCAGGTGGGCGGAACTCGCGGGCGGGCGCGACCCCGCGAACACAATCCCGTTCGCCAAAGGCAACGCCTTGGGCGGAAAGCGGAATGGCTCGTATCGCAGGCAGGAACTTTGATGATGGCAACGCGCGCACAGCAACGTCCGCAACCGGCACGTCCGCAACCGGCACGTCCGCAACCGGCACCTCCGCAACCGGCACCTCCGCAACCGGCACGTCCCGAGCGGGTGGACCCGGCCAGATCCGGCGAACAAGGACGGGATTTCGAATTCACGTCGGCGGATTTCGCTCGTATCCGCGAACTGATTCATCGCGGCGCGGGCATCTCGCTGTCGGATCACAAGCGCGACATGGCGTACAGCCGTCTGGCGCGCCGGCTGCGCGCGCGCGGCATCGAGACCTTCAAGCAGTATCTCGATCTGCTCGAAGCGGAAAACGATCCGGCCGAGTGGGAAGCGTTCACCAACGCGCTGACCACCAACCTGACCGCATTCTTTCGCGAAGCGCATCACTTTCCGATCCTCGCCGACTTCGTGCCGCGCCGGCCGCAGCCGGTTTCGGTGTGGTGCTCGGCGGCATCGACCGGTGAAGAGCCGTATTCGATCGCGATGACGCTGATCGAAGCCCTCGGCGACAGCGGCGCGCGCCAGGCGAGCGTGCTCGCCACCGACATCGACACGCAAGTGCTGGCAAAAGCCGAAGCCGGCATGTACCAGTTCGACCAGGTCAAGCATCTGTCGCCGGAGCGGCTCAAGCGCTTCTTCCTGAAAGGCACCGGCGCGCACGCCGGCATGGTGAAGGTGCGCCCTGAAGTGCGCGCGATGGTGCGCTTCGAGCAGCTGAACCTGACCGACCGCGATTACCAGCTGCGCTCGCAGTTCGACGCGATCTTCTGCCGCAACGTGATGATCTATTTCGACAAGCCGACCCAGGCGCAGGTACTCGCGCGCTTCGAGCCGTTGATGAAATCGGGCGGTCTGCTGTTTGCCGGCCACTCGGAAAACTTCACGTACGTGACGCAGGCGTTCAAGCTGCGCGGCCAGACCGTTTATGAGCTCACGCGCGACGCCGTCCGCACGCCGTCTCGTCTGCCGAGCCATTCCAGCAGTACGCCGGCTAGCGGGGTGACGGTATGAGCAGCGCCCTGCCGATCGCCACCAATCTGTACTTCGACAACCACTTCCAACGCCCCGGCGTGAAGCTGTTGCCGAACGAGTTTTATACGACCAGCGAAGACATGGTGCTGGTCACCGTGCTGGGTTCGTGTGTCGCGGCCTGCATCCAGGACCGCACGGCGGGCATCGGCGGCATGAATCACTTCATGCTGCCTGACGACGGCGCCGACGTCGCGCAAGCCGCTTCGGATTCGATGCGCTATGGCGCGTACGCGATGGAAGTGCTGATCAACGAACTCATCAAGGCGGGCGGCCGGCGCGAGCGCTTCGAAGCCAAGGTGTTTGGCGGCGGCGCGGTGTTGGCCGGCATGACGACGATGAACATCGGCGACCGTAATTCGGAATTCGTGCGCCGTTACCTGGCGCTCGAAAAGATCCGCATCGTCGCCGAGGACTTGCAGGGCTCGCACCCGCGCAAAGTCGCCTTCATGCCGCGTACCGGCCAGGTGATGGTGAAGAAACTCCGCCTGCAGCAGGAAGCGGGCGTCGCCGAGCGCGAGCAGGCGCTGGTGCGGCAAAGCGCCGAAGCGCGCGCCGAGCGGCTCGCCGCGGCGCGCAAGCGGGTCGAGCTGTTCTCGACACCGGCCGCTGCAAGGCCGAAGGTCGAACTGTTCGGCTCGAATGCCGGTGGCGCTGCTGGCAACCCCGCTGGCAACTTCGCTGGCAACTCCGCCGGCAAGCCAGCCGGCAACCCCGCAGCATTCGCGGGAAGCGGTGCGACCGCGGGCGTAGCGAAGCCGCGCATCGAACTCTTTGGCGCGAGCCCGCGCCCCCTTAATTCAAACAACGCCAGAACCGCAGAGGAGGCGTGAGCGCTGTGCAAAAGATCAAAGTATTGTGCGTCGACGATTCGGCGCTGATCCGCAGCCTGATGACGGAAATCATCAATGGCCAGCCGGACATGACCGTCGTGGCGACCGCACCCGACCCGCTGGTCGCGCGCGATCTCATCAAGCAACACAATCCGGACGTATTGACGCTCGACGTCGAAATGCCGCGCATGGACGGCCTCGACTTCCTCGATAAGCTGATGCGTCTGCGGCCGATGCCGGTCGTGATGGTGTCGTCGCTGACCGAGCGCGGCAACGAAATCACACTGCGCGCGCTGGAACTGGGTGCGGTCGATTTCGTCACCAAGCCGAAGGTCGGCATTCGCGACGGCATGCTCGACTACTCGGAAAAGCTCGCCGACAAGATTCGCGCCGCGGCCCGCGCGCGGGTGCGCCAGGCCGCGCCGGCGCAGCATGCGGCGGCCCATGCCGCGCATGCGCCTGCCGCTGCCGCCGCGCCGCTCTTCAACAATCCGCTGCTCAGTACCGAGAAGCTGATCATCGTCGGCGCGTCGACGGGCGGCACCGAAGCGATCCGCGAGGTGCTGGTGCCGCTGCCGCCGGATGCACCCGCCGTGCTGATCGCGCAGCACATGCCGCCGGGTTTCACAAAATCTTTTGCGCAACGCCTTAATGGTTTGTGCCGGATTACCGTTAAAGAGGCAGAGCACGGCGAACGCGTGCTGCCCGGACATGCGTATATCGCGCCCGGCCACGCTCACCTGTTGCTTGCCCGCAGCGGCGCGAACTATATTGCGCATCTTTCCGACGAGCCGCCGGTGAACCGGCATCGTCCGTCGGTCGACGTGCTGTTCCGTTCGGCCGCGCAGCACGCGGGCAAGAATGCGGTCGGGGTGATCCTGACCGGGATGGGGCGCGACGGCGCCGCCGGCCTGCTGGACATGAAAAAGGCGGGGGCGTATACCCTTGCGCAGGACGAAGCGAGCTGTATCGTCTTCGGCATGCCGCGCGAAGCCATCGCGCTAGGCGCCGCCGACGAGATCGCCTCGCTGCCGGAGATGAGCCGGCGCGTGATGGCGCGTCTGTCGTCAATGGGCGATCGCGTTCAGCGGGTATGAAGCGCGGGCCTGACGGCGAGCGTCAGGCATGGGACCGGAGCGCTCTGCGTGGGACCGGAGTAAGTGCTGAAGCACTAACTCCGGATCGACATAAGCGCTAAAGCGCTAACTCCGGTCGACAGGATCGGAATGAACAGGCGGACATGCGCCGCATCATGGATCAAGCAAAGGGAATGAAATGGATAAGGGAATGAAATTTCTGGTGGTTGACGATTTTCCGACGATGCGCCGGATCGTCCGCAACCTGCTCAAAGAGCTGGGCTACAGCAACGTCGACGAAGCGGAAGACGGCGCAGCCGGTCTCGCGCGCTTGCGCAGCGGCGCCTATGAGTTCGTGATCTCCGACTGGAACATGCCGAACCTCGACGGTCTGGCCATGCTCAAGGAAATCCGCGCCGACGCCAGCCTCGCGCATCTGCCGGTGCTGATGGTGACGGCCGAGTCGAAGAAGGAAAACATCATCGCGGCAGCCCAGGCCGGCGCGAGCGGCTATGTCGTCAAGCCGTTCACGGCCGCGACGCTCGACGAGAAGCTCAACAAGATTCTCGAGAAGATGGCCAAGACCGGGAGCTGATGTGAATCTGCCGACCAACGCGCAAGGCGCCGAAGCGGGCAGCGAGAGCGGCGACTTCGCGTCCGACCGCATCCTCGCCCGCATCGGCCAGTTGACGCGCACGCTGCGTGACTCGATGCGTGAGCTGGGGCTCGACAAGCATGTCGAGCGCGCGGCGGAAGCCGTACCCGATGCTCGCGACCGTCTGAAGTACATCGCGAACATGACCGAGCAGGCCGCCGAGCGCGTCTTCTCCTCGATCGACATCGCCAAGCCGATCCAGGAGCAGTTGCAGACGGATGCGGGCGAGCTCGATGCGCGCTGGGACAAGTGGTACGCGGCGCCGATCGAGCGCGAGGAAGTGCGCGCGCTGATGAACGACACGCGCGCGTTTCTGCGCGGCGTGCCGGAAGCCACCAGCGCGACCAATTCGCAGCTGATGGAAATCATGCTGGCGCAGGACTTCCAGGATCTGACCGGCCAGGTCATCAAGAAGATCACGGACGTCGTGTACCTGATCGAGCAGCAATTGCTCGGCGTGCTGGTCGAGAACATCGCGCTCGAGCGGCGCGAGCAGTTCGCGGCGACCGCGGCGGCGCTGGCGGCCGAGCCGTCGTCGACCGGCAGCCCCGAACATCTGCTGAACGGTCCGCAGATCAATCCGGAAGGCAAAACGGACGTGGTGCAGGACCAGTCGCAGGTCGACGATCTGCTGGCGAGCCTTGGCTTCTGACGCAGGATCGGCCGTCCAGGGCGGCGGGCCAAAACTGTATACATAGCAAGCCGCGCGCCCGCGTGGCCCGCTTCCTACCGGGACGCAACCGCAGGCATACTACGACCTCAAACAGCGGCACGGCTTTCCGGCGCGCAACGGCGCCGGGCGGCGACACGGTGAGGAACCCTTCCATCGTGCGGCCGTAACGGTGCCGTTTGATCTGCAGACTTGTGGCCGGTTCGCACGGCGTGCGGACCGAGCAACAGCCGCTCGGGAGGAGCTTCGTCATGTCGAGTCGTATACGCCGCGCTGGGTGGGTTACCGCGCTTGTCTTGCCCTGTTCGCTGTTAGCCGTGCAGTCCGCTCATGCGGGACTGGGCGGCGCGCCGATGACTCCGCCTGCGGACGCGTCGGTTTCTTCCCGCACCGTGCAGCCCGCCAGCAGCGCGGCAACGGCTGCGCAGAGCGTGATGCATTCCGCATCCAGCGCCGCTTCCTCCACAACCGCCTCTGCGTCCTATACCGTGCGTGAAACCACGCTCGGCAACGGCACGGTCGTGCGCGAATACCTGGCGGCGGACGGCTCGGTGTTCGGCCTCGCGTGGCGCGGCCCGCAAATGCCGGATCTGAGCGATCTGCTCGGCAGCTATTTTCCGCAATATGTCGCCGGCGTGAAGGCCGTGCGCGCGGCGCGCGGCGGACGCGGCCCGGTGACGGTCGATCAGAGCAGCCTCGTGGTCCATTCCGGCGGCCACATGGGCGCGTTCAACGGTCAGGCGTGGTTGCCGCAGGCGCTGCCCGCCGGCGTCAGCGGTTCCGACATCCAGTAAGGGCGGGGACGAACGATGCGAAGCATGCATATTGCGATAAAGCTCAAGGCGTGGACCCAGGCCGTCGCGGCCGTGGCGCTGGTGTCGGTTCTGGCCGCTTGCGGCGGTGGCGGCGGCAGCAGTTCCAGTTCGAGCTCCAACTCGGCGACCACCGCGAATACGGTGCCGATTACGGTCGGCTTCGGCGTGAACGGCGTCATCAACATTCCTACGGTCAGCGTGACGGTGTGCGCGCCCGGCTCGACCACCAACTGCCAGACCATCAACAACATCCAGGTCGACACCGGTTCGTTCGGCTTGCGCGTGGTGAGTTCGGTGCTGAACTCATCCGTGCTTGGCGCGTTGCCGGTCAGCACGGTGACAGGCGGCGCGCAGCTCGCCGAGTGCGCGAATTTCGCCGACGGCTTTATGTGGGGCTCGGTGCGTACCGCAAGCGTGACGATGGGCGGCGAGACGACCACGACGAGCATTCCAGTGCAGATCGTCGGTGACATGCCGGCGAGCACGGTGCCGGCGACCGGCTGCTCCGGCGTGGCGGAAAACACGGCCAGCGATCTCCGCGCCAACGGCATCCTCGGCATCGGCACGGCGCCCAACGATTGCGGCGCCGCCTGCGCGAACCCGGCGGGCAGCAACTACTTCGCCTGCCCGGGTGGCACGTCCTGCACGCCCACCGCCGTGACGCTCGCGCAACAGGTCGCCAATCCGGTCGCCCACTTCGCCACCGACAACAACGGCGTGATCGTGCAGATGCCGCAGGTGGCGGATACCGGCGCGCCGTCGGCGACCGGCACGCTGGTGTTCGGTATCGGCACGCAGTCGAACAATGCGCTGGGCGCCGCGCAGACCTTCACCACCAATCCCTCCGGCGATCTGATCAACAGTGTCTTCAACGGCACGACGGTGCAGGCGTTTCTCGACTCGGGCTCGAACGGCTACTTCTTCTCCGACAATACCCTCGCGCCATGCGGCAGCCCCTACGTGCCCTTTTACTGCCCGTCGTCGGCGCAAACGCGCTCGATCAGCCTGGTCGGGCAGAACGGCGCGAAAACGACCGCCAGTATCGGCATCCTGAGCGCGGCCACCCTGTTCAGCAACCGCAGCAACTACGCGTTCAACGACTTGGCCGGGGGGCAGCTCAGCGGCAGCAGCAGCAGCTTCGACCTCGGCTTGCCGTTCTTCTATGGCCGTCATGTGTACTTCGGCATCGATCAGACGGCGAGCGGCGGCCAGGCGCCTTACGTCGCGTTTTGACGCGCATGACGCGCATGACGCGCATGACGCAAGAGTGACAACCGGCCGGGTACTCGCGCGCAGCCGCGCGGGCGCCCGCAGCCGGTTCTCCTGCGCCGCGCTGTCGCTGCGGGTCCGCCGCCGCCCCATCTGAGCCGCCCGCGCGCCTCTCCAGCAAGCAATCCCGGGCGCGCTACCGCCTGTCCCATCCCCCGAAATACCCCCCTTTCCC
>NZ_JBYSWU010000066.1:0-45866 GCF_058781505.1 Paraburkholderia sp. FW306-2-2C-D06C
TGGAAAACTCGACTTCTCACGCTTTAATGAGCATGCCCGATGAGCCCCGTTACCCACTCCGTTTTCAAAAGAGCCAGTATTCCTTCATAGCGATGGAGTCGCTCACCCTGACATGCACGACATGCCGGTGCTGGATCTCGTTTCTTCCGAATTTCCTCATCGAATAGAAGTAGTCGCCGAGAATACGCACAACTTCGGCATCGTCGATGCCACTTTCCTCGCGTAGCTCGCGTAGCGCGGCGGCTACCGGCATTTCTTCCTGGTCCATCGTGCCGGCGATCACCTGCCGCCCGGCTCCCGGGAACTTAGGTTGCGTGAAAGTGAGCAATCTATCTCGCCACGTAAGATAGACCAGTACCTTGTTCTTGATTTGCACGATAATTCTTCCAGCCGGAACCGCCCCCGTCCCGACGGGACAGGGGCTTCCTGCATTGATCAGTTATTCAGGTCGCTGCGCTGTGCTTCCACAGAAACGTTCTGGCCAGACACCGAAGCAAGAACCGGTGTCCAGCTCAGCGTCACCGCCGAGGTGTGCGCTGTGGTCTTGCCACTCGATTCACCCAGGTCCAGCGCCTCGAGACGTCGAACGAAATCTGCTGCGCAACCGTGTAACTACGATGGGTGTTCTCGCCCGATGCATCCCCAAACAAGACGACAATGCCGACCGGAAGATCCACGCCAGCCAGCATGAACAACACCGATTCGCACACGATTCTCGCGATACGTCCGCAATGGCTGTCATCGCTGCACCTGGAATCCGCGCCCAACACATATACGGCCGAACCAAAATCACCACCGGGCGGCTTCCAGCAAGAAGTGGCATCCGCGAACAACGGCAGGTTCGGCGCCACCGGCAGGTTGTGATTCGAGTTCGTCGTCGCGATGTACTTGTGCTTGTGCTTCGCACGGATGCCATGCTGCGCCATCAGCTTGCGAACACGCTCCTTGCCCACACGCACGCCGCGCGCAACTAGCTCCTTCCACATGCGCGGCCAGCCATATTCGCCCTTGACCTGCGCGTGAATCACCTTGATGTGTGCGAGCAGGGCATCGTTGCTGATACAGCCTCTGTGTCTGCGGGCCATTGCTTCGATAAATGGTGAAAGAGTTGCATGAGCCGTAGTCCGAGCAAAATACGCAACGTAGTGATGGAGTCAGGAACGTGGCGTTGTGCGCGCTGGACTGTCCAAGACAGGAAGTTCCAAGACAGGAAGTTAACACCGAGCGGGAAAAGTTAGCAGGCCCTATGGGTAATTTCGCAACAGCTTCTAAGGCCCGTCCGATAGGCACCAAACCCTGTTCTTCCTACAATGTCATCATTGGACAACCCGTGGATGATCCTTCACAAGCCGGGGTTCTTTTGCGCCTCGCTGCTCTTTGCCTCGATCGGGCGGCAGCCGCGCCGTCGTTGGCATAACGCCGACGGCAGGCTTAGATGGATGGTTCAGTGACAACTAAAAATGGACACCCAATCCGAGAGGCTAACGTACCGCTTTTCCACCGCGCATGCGCCACCCGGAGAACAATTCGACGCATGGTGCGCGGACACCGGCGCATTGTTCGACATCCACTCGCTTGCCGACGTACGCGTCCCCTACGATTCCAGTTTCGACTTTACGCTGCTTGATCAGGTGATGTTCGGTGGCCGTCACTGGACGTACCCGTCGCATGCAGTCGTTCACGCCATGAGCCGATCGACACGGCGGATTCGCACGGACGGCCTCGACGGCTACTACCTGCAGCTACAGATCAGCGAGACGTTTACCGGCTACGCAGGGCAGACCGCCGTCAACGTCGGCCCAGGCGGCCTGTGCATGCTTGATCTGGCATCGCCGTTTGAGCTGCAGGTGACGACCGGCGATACCATCTGCATGGTGATTCCGCGCGACCTGTTGCCAGCCAACGCTGCCTACCTGCACGGCCGCTCGCTGGAAGGTGGGATGGGCTGCCTTCTGGCCGACTATCTACACTCGCTGCGCCAGAATTTTTCCGGGCTGACGCCGGACGAGGTGCCCTACGCGATCCAGGCAACCAAGAGCATGTTGCAGGCCTGCCTTGCGCCGACGCCCGACACGGGGCGGCAAGCGTCCGTGGAACTGGACGCCCTCGTCGTCAACCGGATTGTCGATCACATCGACCGGCACCTGCTGTCGCCAGACCTGAGTCCGGACCGCATCTGCAAGGATATGGGAATCTCGCGTTCGAAGCTGTATCGCCTCTTCGAACCGACGGGCGGTGTGATGCGACTGATTCAGCGCAAGCGGCTGAGCCGTGCACGCCACGTTCTGGTCAATCCGGTTACGCCGCGTCGCATGCGGATCGCGGAAGTAGCCTGGCGGCACGGCTTCGTCAGCGAAAAGCACTTCAGCCGACGGTTCAAGGAGGAGTTCGGCTGCACCCCAAGCGAGATCGCGGCGCAAGGGATGCACGAAACACCGAGCCGGGCGACACCTGCCGGATCGCGCGCGGCGACCCGTTATTCAGACTTCGGTGAATGGATGCGCAAATTCGTCTCGCCATAGCGCGACGTGTTCGCCAGGACGACGGCGGCAAGTACCGTTGATTGCGTCAGTTCACCCGCAATTGACCGCCTCGACCGAGACCGCCTTTCACGTCCTGTGCCTTGTAGTTGCGCAACGCAACGACCATCTTGTTGTACGCGTCGATAAACGCGACCACGGTCGACTTGCCTTCCGGCGTCGTCGAGAAGCCGCCCAGACCGCCTCCCACGCCGCCGCCGAAGCCGGCCAACGCCGCGCCGTAGTTGGTCGCCGTCGAGCTGCCTTCCGACGCCGCGATCTGCACGGCAGAGCGCACATCGAATAGCGTGAGCGTCACCACCGACGCCTTCACCTGCAGGTGGGCCGCCGCCAGCGAAACCGCGCGATTGCCGATCAGGCCGCCAACCAGGCTCGCGACGCCGCTGACCGGAGAATCGTTGATGACGATCTGGGGCTCCATGTAGTAGTCGGCTGCAACGCGCTGGCCTTTCTGCTGCTTCGAGCCGGCACGGTATTCACCGGAGTTGCGTTGCAGGCTCGTAATCTGCGACAGGCGTCCGTTGGACTTCTGGTTGCCGATCGACGTGATCACGAAGCAGTTGGATTGCTGGACCGCGAGGCGCAGCAGCGGTTCGATGCTCGTCACCTTGGTTGCGCTGCCAAATGGCCCCCACCAGTCGGCGTTGCGGCCGTCGTCGACCGCGATCGTGCCGAGCGGCGACGTGCAGCGCTCCAGCGTCGAATCGGCACCTGCGCTCGCCGCGCCGGCTGCCGCACCCGTCACGCCAACGTTCTGCCCCCCTGGCGTGACCATGCCGCCACATGCGGAAAGAGAGGCGGCGATGGCGGCGGTCGCCGCGTACGTGATGGCGAGACGGCTAAAAAGGATGGTCTTCATGTCGTTACGTTATTGATTGAGTAGAGTCGATGTGCGGCTTGCGTGTCCACGCGAACCTCGATGAGTCGCCGGAACAAGATGGTCTCTCACCACGGCCGCGAACCTGCCGGTCCCCCGTCAGTACCAGAACCAGTTCGTCTGTCGCCAGACGCCGAGGTACGGATAGCCCGAATACCAGTAGCCGTAGTAGACGTCACGCCATTGCGTGCGCCACTTGTAATCATCTTCGTCGGATTGCTTCGCCGCTCGCGCTTGCTGGAGCAGTTGCATCGATTCCTGGTCGCCGCGACTTGCGGCAACCGACAGCCATTTCTCGGCTTCGCGCGGATCGGAGCCCATTTCTTCGAGCCCGAACAGGTAGAAGCCGCCCAGCGCCTTCTGCGCCTGCAAGTTGCCGTGCTCGGCGGCAACACGCATCCAGACGAGCGCCTGGTAGCTGTCCTGCTGCAGGCCGTCGCCGCGGAAGTAGCGCAGGCCGAGGTCGTAAGCAGCATTCGGCTCCGTCTCCGCGCTTTTCTTCAGCGCAGTGATGTGCGGGTCTTCCTTTTCTCTCGGACCGTCGTTCGATTCATCGGATACCTGATCTTTCTGACGATACGAGCAGCCACCGTCGTCGCAGATGCGCATCATGGCGCTCGTGGACGGATTCTGGGCGCAGGCGGCCACAAGCAGCAGGAGGCACACTGGAAGCAAACAATATTTCATGATGACCTTTTGACCGAGATGAACCGATGCTATTGCGCGTTGCATACATCATGCATGCCGGGAAACCGTCTCGCTCGACGACAGCGATTCGCTTCAAGTATCTGCTTGGCAAAACGAACGGACCAGAGGCAGTGCTGCGCACGGTTCGTGGTTGCATTTCATTTGAATTCCGATTCGACCACTCCACATGTTCTTCGCTGGAAAGCAGACGTCGCACGCGGCTCGTCAAACGCCTGGCCCACTGACGTTTCGTCCCTGAGAGCGGACCATCCGCACCATCCAGATAGAAAGGTGCGAATGCATCCGAAACGAATACGGCATGCGTGTTGTCGAACTCGTCCCTTCGAGGTCACGAATCGTACCTATGCCTGCCGATCAATGGGGTGCCTATACGTCTCTATTTGGTGCCTATTTGTCTCACGTAGGCGCCCCCCTTAAAACGGTCGGCCAACGTTCCGCATCGGTGACTGACGTGGTCACCTTCCGGGTGACAAGGTAACGACATCGATGTTTTACGTGGTCCTGATTCGCGGTATGCCGTTCACTGTTCAGGTCCGACTCATGACAGTCAGCCGATTTCCCGACCGTATTTCGCGCATACCGCTCGAACTGCTTCGAGAGCGCCGGTCGGCAAGAAATCGCGCGCCGGTTCACTCGCCGGTGCGACCCGCACGTCTTGTCTTTCCCGCCATTTCATTGCCCTTGAACTCCGCCAACATTTACGTTATAAATGCGAATGAGTCGCATTTATAATTGAAAGATAAAACAACAGGATGTTTCGACATGCACGAAACATCCCTTCGCGGGGAAGTCATGCAGCGTGGTGAATTGAACAGAATCAAAGGCCGATTCTGGACGTCGAAGGAATTTCGATCGTTGGCAGCAGTGGGGCTCTTTGGGGTTGGATGTCCTGTCGCGACATTCGGGCAGACTGGCGGCGCTAGCGCAACGGAGGCGGTTCAAGCCGACGCGGAGTCGAGCGCAGAGCAGGGCGCACAGCGGGGCGCACACCAACTCGCACCCGTTCGCGTAACCGCAAGCAAGGATCGCAGCGGCTATGCGCCCGCCACGGTCGAGACCGGGCCGTATCGCGGCCTCGATGCGCTCGATGTTCCCGCCACGGTGAATGTCGTGACGCGCGAAGTGATGGATGAACAGGGCGACACCGGACTCTACGACGCGCTGCGCAACGTGGCGGGCGTGACCCGGCAACAACTCAACGGCCTCGCGTACGATAACCTGGCAATCCGGGGTATCGCGCTCGACAATCGTTCGAGCTACTACCTGAACGGCGTCCTGCCGATCGACAACAACATCTGGATGCCGATGCAGGACAAGGAGCGCGTCGAAGTGCTCAAGGGCGCATCCGCGCTGTATTACGGTTTCGCTGTGCCGGCCGGCATCGTCAACATGGTCATGAAGCGCGCGGGCAGCGAGCCGGTGACGAGCGTCTCCCTGCTGGGCGATACCAACGGCTCGATCGGCGTGCATGCCGACATCGCGCGCCGTTTCGGACCTGACAATCAGTTCGGCATTCGCGTCAACGCGATGGACGAGCACGTGGAAACGCCGATCGACGGCGATCGTGGCTATCGCAAGTTCGCGAGCGTCGCGCTCGACTGGCAGGCGACTCGCAAACTGTCGTTCAAATATGACCTGGAGCATATCGAGCAACGTGTGGTCGAGCAGGCGGGCATTACGCCGCTCGCCGCGAAAAACGGCGTCATCAGCCTGCCTGCACTGCCCGATGCCACCCGCCTGCTCTCGCCGAACGACAAACCGACCACCGCCACCGCGACGAGCCAGATCCTGCGTGCCGACTATCTGTTCTCCGAAAACTGGAGCGCGAGCTTCACCGTCGGCCAGTCGATTACCCGTCGCGACCGCTGGCTGTGGGTCTTCCAGAAGTACAACGTCAACACGGGTGCGGGCACCCTGCAGGGCAGCAAGCAGAACGGCCAGATGTACGAGAACAAGAACGTGCGTTTCGAAGTGAACGGGCTCTTCAAGACAGGCTCGATCGGCCATGACGTGATCTTCGGTGCGGTCGACAACTGGCTTTTCCAGCCGAACTTCACGACCTATTACTACACGGCGAGCCAGAATCTCTACAACCCGGTCAGCATCACCTCGCTGACTGCCGCGGGCTCGAAGCAGTTCTATGCGCAGCACGTCAACAATCGCGGCGTGTACGTGTTCGATCGAATCGAACTGACGCCGAAATGGCAGTTCGTCGCCGGCTTGCGACGCTCGGAGTATCGAAGCACGCAAGCGGGTACGGCGACCTATGACGTGAGCAAGACCACGCCGTCGGCCAGCCTCGTCTTCAAGGTGACGCCGCAGACCAGCGTGTACGCGAGTTATATCGAAGGACTCGAGTCGAGCGGCGCTGCGCCGGCCACGGCATCGAACGCCTATCAGGTGCTGCCGGCCGCCGTCAGCCGTCAGGAGGAAATCGGCATCCGGCATCGCTTCGGTAACAACACCCTGGCGTCGGTGGCGCTGTTCAACCTGCGTCAGCCATCGGCCGGAACTAATGCCGACAACGTGTATGCGCTCAATGGCAACGCCCGTTATCGAGGGCTGGAGTTCTCGCTTCAGGGCGATTTGACCCGGGACATTGCCGTGGTCGCGACCGGCATGCTGCTCGATGCACGCGTTGTCGATTCGTCGGATACGTCGCTGATCGGCAAAACGCCGGAAAACACGCCGCATGTGACGGGCAGCCTGTTCGCTACCTATCGTGTTGCGCAGATCGCCGGATTGTCGTTCAACGGCGGGGTGTACTACGTCGGGCCGCGTCCGGTGAACGACGCCAATCAGGCGACCATTGGCGGCTACACGCTGATTTCGGCGGGCGCACGCTATTCGACGCGTCTCTTCGGCAAGCGGGCCACGTTCCAGGCCAATCTCGAGAACGCGGCCAACAGGCATTACTGGAGCGCGGCGGGTTCGAGTCAGCTTGCCGTCGGGCTGGAGCGCACGCTTGCGCTGACTTCGACGTTCGAATTCTGACCGGCTTCATCGCATCACTTCACAGGATCGCTTTCATGGCTGATTTGAGCTTTACGCATTGCCGTTCTGCCGTACGTGGTTTTGTCAAAGTGCGACTCCGCCGGCTCGTCTTGCTGGGCACGCTTGCCGGCACGTTGTGCGTGCCCGTTGCGCGCGCACAGCAACAGGAGGCCCAGGCAATCGCAGCGAAGCAGGTTCTGTATGTCACCCGTCTCCAGCATCGGGACAGGGTGATCGACGACAAGGTGCGGGCCTATCTCGAGAAGCGCGGGATGAGCGTGACGATGGTCGATGAGACCACGCCGTCGAGCGCGGCTCTCGGTAAAGATCTGGTGATCATTTCGTCGGTGGTCAGTGCGCGCAACATGGCGGGCACCACGTACAAGGACGTTACCGTGCCGTTGCTCACCTGGGAGGCGGATCTCTTCGATTCGCTGCGCTTTACCGGTGCGAAGAAAGGCGAGGACTTCGGCGAGGTCGAAAAGGAACATTACATCAATGTGGTGAACGCACCGAGTCCGCTTGCGGGCGGGTTGCCAGCGGGAAAGCGCTGGGTCTATCCGCGCGATGACGAAATGGGCTGGGGTAAACCGGCGCCGGGCGCGACCGTCATCGCGACGATTCCAGGCGAGCCGCAACACGCGGTGGTGTTTGCCTACGAAAAGGGCGCAACGATGGACTATGACTTCATCGCGCCGGCACGGCGAGTGGCGCTGTTTCTGGGTAACCGTACTTTCGAAAAGCTCAGTCCCGACGGCACGGCCCTGTTTGACGCTGCGATCAACTGGGCCATCGCGAGTGATGGAGCCGCTGCCGGACAACACCGGGCGGATAAAAATGCCGCGCTCGAGTAAGGTGGCGCATTGGCGCGTGAGCCAATCCGGCCGCTAGCCGACAGGCGACCGGATCGTGCCGAGCCTCTTTACCCATGACCCATGACCCAGGACGGCGGCGCGCAGTAGCTTCGCGTCAGTGTCGCAGTGGTGTTGCAGTTGCGTGTTAAACGCTCATGCCGAGATCGGCGAAACTGATCGTTTGCGCGTTGCACGCTTGCAGCAGCGCCGTGTCATAGCTCGAGAAAAAGACCGTGCGGTCTTCGGCCAGCGTTTTGAACCAGTCGATCAGCACAGCGCGCGCGGCGGCGTCGAGCCCGCCGGCCGGCTCATCCGCGATGATGACGGCGGGCCTGCCGAGCGCGGTCGCCGTCAGGAACATTTTCTTCCGGGTGCCGAACGACATCTGCTCGAAGCGTTTCTCGAGATGTGGCGCGAGCCCGAAGCGGTGCGCGAGGTCGAGCGTGCGGCTGTCGACTATCGTTTGTCTGGTCGACGCTACCTGGTCGAGAAACGCGCGGCCGGTTTGCAGCGGATACGCGATGCAGTCGTCGGGTATAGACGCGAGTGTCGATTTAGCCTCGAGCGGCGCTGTACGCAGCGAATGGCCGCCTAGCCACACCTCGCCTTCGTCGGCCTCGATTGTACCTGCGAGGATGCCGAGCAAGGTGGACTTGCCGCTGCCGGATTCATCGTTGAGCGCCACGCATCCTGCGCCGGTGCTGTAACGCAGTCCCTGAAAAATGATGTGGTCGCCGTAGCGTTTACAAAGATTCTCGAATCGAAGCATGAATTGCGGAGTTTGTCTGACGAAGATTGGCCGCGCGAGCGGCGCTCCAGATCATGCCAGACAGCGCGTGTTTCGGCGAGCGTCTCACATTGGCGGCGGCTTTACCGCGCCACAGACACGCGGTCATGGTCCTGATTTCGCCGCATCAACCCGCATCACGCACCCAGTTGCCTCCGTGCGCCGCGGCCTGCGCAGCGGGCGAGGCCGCAAGATAGGCGAGCGCCTGCTCGATGGAACCTTCGTGATGCGGCGTGTAGCGCGGATTGAAATGGCGCAGCGCCGCCGCGATCATATTCTAGAACGACGGCAGGCAACCGCGCTGTACGCCGGCGCGCCAGGATCGTGTCGATTTCGCGGTGTGCCGTTCGTCGTGATTACAGGGACGCGGTGCGGCGACGCTGGTCTGAACATCGCCGCTTTCCGTCCCCTATTTGATTGTCAACCCGAAAGGAGCGCGTTCATGACTTACGTCGATGGATTTGTCGTGCCGGTAGCCACGGTCGACCGTGAAAAATACAGAAAACAGGCTGAAATGGCCGCGGGCGTCTTCAAGGAGAACGGCGCGTTGCAGGTGGTCGAGTGCTGGGGAGATGACGTCCCGGAGGGCAAGCTGACGTCGTTTCCGATGGCGGTCAAACGCAAGGACGACGAAACGGTGGTGTTTTCCTGGGTTGTCTGGCCGTCGCGTCAGGTGCGGGATGAAGGCATGAAAAAGGTGATGGCGGATCCGCGACTGCAGCCGGAGGTGAATCCGATGCCTTTCGACGGCAAGCGGCTGATCTACGGTGGCTTCGAAGTCATCGTGGATGTGTGAGTCGAAATCTCAGCGCAGGCCGGGGTAGCGTGCAAGCGCCATTCTCTATTTAGAGCAGTCGATTACGTTCTCGAGAAATAGCGCCGACGCACCCCGGCACTTCCGAAAATCATCTGTCGTGCCATTCAGTGTTTATGGCGCATCCACCAGTCTTTGATCTGATGCGTGTCCAGCCAACGGGCAGCCGGCTGGTCCTTGTGTTCCCGCCTGTAGCGGGCCGCGACAAATACCACGACGCACAGCAGCACCGCGAGTCCCACTACAAAACTGATCATTGACTCAGTCATGGCAACCTCCTTTGAGGTCAGAACCATGCCTGTATTTTAGGTGACCGGAGAAATAGCGACAGCATTCGCCGATATCTGCGCCGGAGCCGCTGCGAGAGAGCGATAGTTGAGGTCCGCCGACCACGGAGATACACTCAAATCGAATCAAATTCTGGAGCGATGCCATGGCCGACGCTACTCCCCAAAGCACCTTTCGCGGTCTTCCCTTGACTCCGGAGCAAGACGCGGAAGTCAGACACTACATAAAAATGAAAAAGCGGCATGGCGCGCCGTGGGACACGCCGGAGTTGGCGGCCATGCTTCGGGACATGCTGGAACCTCCGAGCGACGACGACGGAGAATTCGACCCCACCGTCGATGAAGAGACGGCGGCGACGGAACGCGCGACTGCTTTCATCGACGATGATATGGACCCCATCGAGGCCGGCGAGGAGCTGAATGCCGCGAAGGAAGCCGAAAGCATGAAGGGCCCCAAGCGTTGAAACGCAGACGGTGCGGATATTGCAGATACGGCCTATCCTTATCGCTCCAGGACGGCAGGGAGCGCGACTCGCTGCAGCACGGTCATCGGACCGAGATTCCTGATGATTTGCATCTGCGCCGCGCCGCGCACGAAGAGCGATCCCGCGAACCCCAGCGCATTCACCGAAATTCCCTCGACGCATTCCGAAGACCTCGGCACGAGCAGCATCCATCGGGGGGCGACCAGCAGGTTATACGGCGCCGAGTGATGCAGCTCGCCAGTTGCTTCGATTGCTCGCAGACCGGCGGCTTCGAGCAACGCGTGGTAGCAATCCAAAGCCGCGTGTGCTGCATGCCGCGAGGCCGCAGGAGCGAGTTCCAGCTGGGCGAACGCGTGCCGAAAAGCCAGGCCTGGAATCGTGCCGATCGGACCTTCCATGCGCGCGGCCGCGAGCGCGGACTCGATGGGCAGCGGCGGACCAGATTCGCCGAGCGGCAACGGCACGATCTGCAGATGCTTGTGGGGCTGACTTGCGCCGGCGTCCGTGCCGCCGTTGTAGAAGCCCAGGCCGTCGAACTCGGCCATGCAGGCGATCAATGCGGCAAAGTCCGCGAGATCGAGCAGCGTTTCCTGCGACGTAAAGCTCCGGGTGACGATCAGGAGATGATGGTCGATGACGTTGAACTTGTTGAGCAAGGCGACGTGGGTGTCCGAAATATCGGCCACGAAGAGGTCCGGGTCATAAGGCAGGAACGGATTGACCGCGCGGCGCGCGCCGGCATCGGCTTCAGGCGCTTGCCGGGCTGCCTCCTTGCGAGCGAGGCTCGAGACCTGGCGGACAAGGAAACGTATGCCGCTTTCTTCGATCAGGGTCTGGGTGGTCCCGATCGGCCGCAGTGCACCACGACGCAGCGCATGCTCGGTCTGACGCAGAATGGCCGGCCACAGGGTGCCGGGCTGGAGAGGCAGATGTTCCATGGGTCAACCAGACCGGCGCGCATGCTGCAAGCGCGCATTTTGCCAACGTGCAACTCGCCAACGCGCGCATCGCAAACGCGCACGTCGCACACGCGCACGTCGCAAATGCGCGTGTCGCAAACGCGCATGTCGCCAAAAGAGAGCGACCGAAGCTACGCTTTGTAACCGATCGCACGCAACAGATTCTTGCGCCACTGAACGTCCTCTTCATTCTCCACGCCAAGCGGCGGATAGCCGTCGACCACGCCCAGGATAGCGCGTCCCAGGTCTGTCTCGGCAACCAGAATCTGTGTGGGATTCGATGTCGCGCAGAAGATCCGGCATACCTCCGGCACGGTCTTTATCGCATTCAGAACGTTGACCGGGTAAAAGCCATCGCCGAGAAAGATCATGAAGCAGTGGCCTGCCGCGATGGCCATCGCATTCTGGCACGCCAACTCGATCAGGTCGGCGTCCGTGCCGGACTGGCGCACGAGCCGCTTACCCGACGCTTCGCAAAAGGCCAAGCCGAACTTGATGCCCGGAACGGTGCCGACCATGACCTCGTGCAGATCCTCGACAGACTTGATGAAGTGGCTTTGTCCCAGGATGAAGTTCGTCGCTTCGGGTTTGACGATTGTTACCGTAAGCAGATGCATATCGGACCTCGCTCTGTAGTACCAGAAACACCGGAGGAGAGGCTGCTTTCGTCAGCGGATGTCAATTCGTCGGCTTGCGCCCGACGGCGACGGCCTTTCTTCGTTAATCAAGCGTAGTACAAACCGCCGTCAGCGGAAGCACCGGTCCGCTGATAGCGCGGCAATGTGACATCGCGTGTCCGTAGGCGGCGCGCGTTGCGGGCGTGCCGTTGCGGTCGTCGCCGCAGCCGCAGCCGCAGCCGCAGTCGGTCAGCGTCGGGCGAGATGAGGCGCATGGCGGCGCATTTCCTGCACTAGAATGGATTGTCACAGTACCGGACCGTGCCGACGACGCATAGATGGCCGGCACAGGTGGATTCATGTTGGAGGAACGCAATGCCGACGTACCAATATCGTTGCGAGAAGTGTGGCGAGTTGTTCGAGCACGCGGAACATCTCGCTGAACACGCGGATGCCCATCCGCGTTGCCCGAAGTGCGGAAGCGAGGCGTGTCAGCATGTCCCGACACCGTTTGTCGCCATGACCTCGAAAAAGAGCTGAGTTTTACCCGCTTCAGCGGCGCTGCTCTATTTTTCGCGCATGAAGTAGGCAGGCGAAGCACAGGCGTGAGCATGTGTTAACGACATAGTAAACTGGCGCATCAGAACGTGTCCCTTGTCCGGCATGGCTGGCCACGCCGCAAGTTCGAGGCTTCATGAACGCGCGGCCCCCGCTGCGCCGGCTTCAGTAAAAACCGCGTACGTTCGCCGTGCGCCGGCAGGGGAGGGCATGTCCCCTTTGCCGCGCCGGATATCGCAATGTGAACGCAACAGCACAAGGACCTCATGAGTCGTCTAGTCGTCGTTTCCAATCGCACTGCCGATCCTCGCAAGCCTGCCGCCGGCGGACTCGCTGTAGCGTTACGCGAAAGCCTGCAACAGACAGGCGGGCTCTGGTTCGGCTGGAGCGGCAAGATCCGGGAAGCAGCGGATGCCGCACAACCCGGTCAAGCTGACGTTCACATCCAGACGGCCGGCAACGTCACGCTTGCGACACTCGATCTGAGCCGGGAGGATCACGACACGTATTACCTGGGTTACGCCAACGATGTCTTGTGGCCGGTATTCCACTACCGGCTGGACCTGGCCAATTTCGACACGCGCTTCGCGGCGGGCTATCGCAGGGTCAACCAGTTATTCGCGCACAAGCTGCTGCCGCTGTTGAAGCCCGACGATCTCATCTGGGTTCACGATTATCAGTTGATCCCGCTCGCGGCCGAGTTGCGCGCCATGGGATGTATCAATCGCATCGGCTTCTTCCTGCATATTCCGATGCCGCCGCCGCTGATCATGGCGGCGATTCCGGAACACGAATGGCTGATGCGCTCGCTGTTTGCATACGATCTGGTGGGCTTCCAGAGCGAAGCCGACCTGACGCATTTTTCTCACTACGTCGAATCGGAAGCGCAGGCGCAACGGTTGAGTCCGGATCGCCTCCAGGCGTTCAATCGAACGCTGCGGGTCGGAGCGTATCCCATCGGCATCGACGTCGACGAGTTCATTCGTCTTGCCGATTCGAAGGAAGGGCGCGACATGTTCGTCCGGATGCGCGACGAATATTCGCGGCGGCGTTTGCTGGTGGGCGTCGACCGGTTGGATTACTCAAAGGGCCTGCCGCAGCGCATCCATGCATTCCGCGAGCTGCTGACCTACTACCCGGAAAACCGCGATAGCGCGACGCTGATCCAGATCGCTTCGCCTAGCCGCGAGGACGTCGGCGCTTACGACGATCTGCGGCGTCAGATGGATAGCCTGTGCGGCGCAATCAACGGCGACTTCGGTGAACTGGACTGGATGCCGCTGCGCTACATTCATCGCAACGTGGCCCGTAAGCGTCTGCCGGGCCTCTATCGCGCGAGCCGGGTCGCGCTCGTCACGCCGTTGCGCGACGGCATGAATCTGGTCGCGAAGGAATTCATCGCCGCACAAGATTCCGCCGACCCGGGCATGCTGGTGCTTTCGCGGTTTGCCGGCGCCGCGGAGCAATTGAAGGAAGCACTGCTGGTCAACCCCTACGACACGCAGGGTACGGCGCATGCCATTCAACGCGCGCTGACGATGTCGCTCGACGAGCGGATCAACCGGCATGAAGCGCTGCTGCGCCGGATCCGCAAGTTCGATGTGCACTGGTGGAGTTCGACGTTTCTGCAAGCGCTGGAAGATTGCGCCCCGAAAGAAGCGGCGGTTAAGGACATGAGCCGGACATCTGGCTGAACGCCGTGCACGCGCAAGGCGTCGTGCACGGGCGCTGCGGTCAACGTCGTTCAGGAAGAATGATTCGTTCGTCTACCTGACGGATATCGTTATGGCCGCAAAAGGCCATCGTGATGTCCAGTTCCTTGTGGATGATCTTCAGGCACTGCTCGACACCCGCCTCGCCCATTGCACCCAGGCCGTAAAGGAAGCTGCGGCCGATCAGCGTGCCCTTGGCGCCGAGCGCAATGGCTTTCAGCACGTCCTGTCCGCTGCGGATGCCGCCGTCCATCCACACTTCGATGCGCGAACCGACCTCGCGTGCGATCTCGGGGAGCACCGAGATCGAAGAGGGCGCTCCGTCGAGTTGACGGCCGCCATGGTTGGAGACGATCAGTGCGTCGGCGCCGCTGTCGGCGGCAAGGCGCGCATCTTCGACATCCATGATGCCTTTCAGAATGAGTTTGCCGCCCCATTGCTTCTTGACCCACTCGACGTCTGCCCAGCTCAGCGCCGGATCGAACTGCTCGGCGGTCCACGAGCTCAGGGACGACAGATCGCCCACTCCCTTCGCATGACCGACGATGTTGCCGAACGTACGCCGCCGGGTGCCGAGCATGCCGAGGCACCAGCGCGGCCGGGTCGCCAGATTGACGAGGTTCGCGGGAGTCAGTTTGGGCGGCGCCGACAGCCCGTTCTTGATGTCCTTGTGGCGTTGGCCGAGGATCTGCAGATCCAGCGTCAGCATCAGCGCGCTGCACCGTGCCGCGCGAGCCCGCTCGATCAGGCGCACGATGAAATCGCGGTCGCGCATCATATAAAGCTGGAACCAGAATGGCTGGGTGGTTCCGGCAGCCACGTCCTCGATCGAGCAGATGCTCATGGTCGACAAGGTGAACGGAACACCGAACTTCTCAGCCGCGCGCGCAGCGAGAATTTCTCCGTCGGCATGTTGCATGCCGGTCAAACCGGTCGGCGCGAGCGCCACGGGCATGGCGACCGCCTGACCCGCCATTTCCGTGCGCGTGCTGCGCCCGGCCATGTTGACCGCCACTCGCTGACGCAGCTTCAGGAGCTGGAAGTCGCTTTCATTCGCGCGGTAGGTGCTCTCGGTCCACGAGCCGCTGTCGGCGTAGTCGTAGAACATGCGCGGCACGCGCCGTTGAGCAAGCACGCGTAAATCTTCAATGCAGGTAATGGCAGGCACGGTTTCTCTCAGCGCGGGGAAGAACGACGAGTGTACGTGCTCGATACGCTTGCCGGGTATTCAGGGAATTCCTGGGAAAGTTCAAACCCGCGCCTTGGCCCCATGCCGCCATACAGGACAGTGCACCGCACCGTCAATCCGCATCGAGCGCTTCGCCTGTTCATCCAGACGCGAGCGCTCGAATTCGATCCTTTTCTCTTCCTTGCCAGCCTGTGCGGCGGCGTGATCAACGCGATCGCGGGCGGCGGCAGTTTCATCACGTTGCCTACAACATGACGAAGCCGTGCCGCATGCCGAGCATCACCGCTTCGGTGCGGTTGGTCGCGCCCAGCTTGCCGAAAAGAGAGGCTAGGTGGAATTTCACGGTGTTGTCCGAGATATCGAGCTGGCGCGCGATTTCCTTATTGCCGAGCCCTTCGGCAAGCATCGTGAGTACTTCGATTTCGCGCGACGTCAGGGTTTCGACCGGCGTGCCGGTCGCCGTCTGCCGCGGCGGCGTCCGGCCGGCCAGCCATCGCCCGAGGATCTCCGGCGAGAGTACGTAGAGGCCCGCGGCCACCGCTTCGATGGATGCGACGATTTCGCCAGGCATCGCGTCCCGCGGCAGGACAGCCGTCGCGTCGCCGGGCAACGCGTCGAGGATCCATTCGCTGTCGGCCTCGTCGGTCAACATGACGAGCGCCGATGGGGTGTGCCCGATCTCGAAGCCGGCTTTGGGCGCGTCGCTCGCCTCCGGTTCCCCGTCGATCACGATCACATCCGGGACCGAACCGGCAAGACAGTCGGCGAGCGTGCGGGCGTCGGCTGCGCTACCCGCGAATCTGAGCGCCGGACTCGCCTCGACAAGCGCTTGCAGGCTCGCGCGCACCTGCGGCGAATCAGCGATGATCGCAACCCGGACCGGGCTCCCCATCTGTGCCGCTTGTGCCGCTTGTGCCGTCTGTGCCATCTGTCCACCCGACATTTGAGCGCGTCCTGGGCTTCACCGCCACGAATCCCGTTGCGGGCGCTCACCCACGGTTAGCGAACATTCTGTGCGTTCCCCGCCCCGGATCAGCGCGATCTTCAGCGGCTGTCCAATGCTCGCGGCGCCGAGCACGGTGTGCACGTCGTCGATATCGCGGCAAGGCTTGCCGTCCAGTTCGATCAGCACATCGCCGAGGAGCACGCCCGCCTGCTCCGCGGGACCGCCCTGCGCGAGCGAATTGACCAGCAAACCATGCCTCGCGGACAGGTTCATTTTCTCGATCCACGCCTCCGACAGGTCCACCGGCTGCGTGCCGACACCGAGGTAGCCCCGGGAGACGCGCCCTTTAGCCAGCAGTTCCTCGGCGACGCGCTCTACGGTCATCGAGGGGATCACCATGCCGGCGCCACGCACGAGCCCCGATGTGCAAATACCCATGACCTGTCCGCTCGCATCCGCGAGGGCTGCGCCGGAGAAACCCGGGTGCAGGCCGCCGTCGAGCCGCACGAACGCATCGAGCTGGCCGCCTCGCCAGGTGCGCCAGGGGCCGCCTGCGTTGCCGATCACGCCAAAATCGGCACTGGCGCCGAATCCGTCGCCCCGCGCCACCGCGAGTACAAAATGGCCGGCCTTGAGCGAGCGGGCATCGCCGGATTCGACCGGGTCCAGATCTACGCCGTCCAGTTTCAGCACGGCAACGTCGGTGCCGGTATCCCGGCCCGCGAGGACGGTTGCGACAGTTCGGCCGTCGGGCAGCGTAACCTCGATCCCCTCCGTGCGTCTGAGCGTGTGTGCAGCCGTGACGACGACGCCATGCCGCCAGATTACCCCGCTTGATGCAACGCGATGCCGGCCGTGCACCGCGACGACGCCTTGTCCGACTCGTTCGACGATTCGCGCCAGATTGTCGGACAGATCCTGCAACGGATTGCCGCTGGATGTTGAGGTTTCCATGTGATTTCTCCTGCCTTCGCCTGTCATTTGCGACGCAATTCACGCGTGCCTCATCCCGCCTGTTGCGCGCAAATCCCGTGCGCGCGAATGGCGGCGAACGAACCCAGAATGACAGAACGACGATGGGAGTACACCACCCGAACGGGTAGGCGGCTGCGCCTATTCCGGTTCCGGCAGAGATCGCGGCGATCGGGAGCCGGGCGGCAACCATGGCTGCCAGGCGCGCATGAGGTCCGCCCATAGAGAGAACGGCGGTGCGATTGGAAACAGACTCGCGGCGACGAGCCATCGCGCCGCCGCGTCGAATGAGGGTGTCGCGGTGATGTGAATGGTGATGGCCTCGGCATGTTGCTCGGGGACCGTGCGCCGCGTGATCTCTACATCGACCGTCGGCAGGTGAGCAGTCAATTTCGTTTGATCCATGTTTAACCTCACGTTGACGCGTCAGCCAGCAAACACGGCATCCGTCGGCTTCCGCCCCCGGGCAGGACAGGCTGCATTGCGCCGTCCCGAACCGCGCGAACCGTCAATGCGACGAATTGATGACTCACGACACTACCGACGTCCGCTGCGGCCCCACACGTAGCGCACCCAACGCTGCCACCGGCTCTGTGGCGGAGCGGGCGACTTGCGCGCAGCCTGTGCTTCCCGGTCGCGCTCGACGCTTTTCTGCACCTGTTCGTGGATCTGGCGCAACGTCATGCCGCCTGGGCCTTTCAATTTATCGGGGTCGGGATCGTCCGTCATGGGATAGCGGATTGCTGACGAGGTGACTTGATCTTGATACACATGGGGAGTCATGGCAAGCCTGCGCGAGCCGACAACCGGACTGCTACCATGAAGAAGAACAGTCCGCTGGCCGTGAAGCATCCAGGTCCTGCCGGGGGACTGAGTAGCGCACCGCCCACGCGCGAGACGTTGCCGGAGCGCAACGTCGGCGCGGATATCCCGGACAGAGTGCACAGCGATAATCGGCGCCTTTTTCGGGCCGATCGGAGGTCCCCATGAAAGGCAGTCATCTGACGGTGTTCGCGGCCAACCAGAGTCGCCGGAAAAACCATATGCCGGTGGTCGACTGGATCGTGGACGAGGTGAAGAAGGCCGGCATTCTGGGGGCCACGGTCATTGAAGCGGCGGAAGCCATCGACGCACGCGGCAAGTATCACGCGGCCCGCTTCTTTGAACTGGTCGACCAGCCGGTGGCAGTCGCCGTCGCCGCGGACGACGCTCACATCGATGCGCTGCTCGAAAGCCTCAAGCGCGGGGGCGTTCCCCTCTTCTATACGCGCTGTCCCGTCGAGTACGAAATGCTTGGAGCAGAGGGAGCGCAATAGCGGACCTCAATGGCAAGTACAGTGCCCGTCCGCGCCAAAGCACTTGCGTCGATAGCACGTATTGCGCCGCACCATCGCGCTTCGCGATTCTCCATGAACTAGAATTTAAAAGGTGGTCGGCGATGACGGCGTTGCAAGACGCCCGAACGCGGAAGCGGCCATTGCGCGCGACAGAGGTGAGCAATGCAAGGCTATCAACTGACGTTCTATACCGAGCAGAACCGGAGGCACGGCCATCAGACCGTCTGCGAATGGCTGTTGCACCAGGTTCGCGAGTTGGGCATTCATGGCGCGACCGTCATCAACTGCGCCGAAGGCATCGGTCACGCGGGCGCGCACCACGCGGCACATATGCTCAAGCTTGCCGACCAACCGCAGCAGATCATTCTCGCGGTGACCGACGAGGAGGCCGAGCGGCTACTGGACCTTGTACGTGCGGAAAACGTGCACGTTTTCTACGTGCGTTTTCCGGTCGAGTTCGGTCAGATCGGCGATGACGTGCCGAGCCAGGCGTCCAGACATTTTTCCCTCTTCGGCAAGTCGGCGGGATAGGCGGAAGTGCCGGCCTTACACGCGCCGGCCGGTACGTCGCCTGGATTGCAGAAAGCAGTAAGCCACCAGAAACAGCCAGAAACAGCCGCTAAAACCGCTCCACCCTGAACGGATGAGCGTCAACGAACGTTGGTTCGCCGGTTATCATTTCAGCAATCAGCCGGCCGGTCACGGGTCCGAGCGTCAGTCCGTGATGGGCGTGCCCGAAAGCAAACCACAGATTCTTGTGATTTCCCGCCGGTCCGATTATCGGCATCATGTCGGGCGTGCAGGGGCGGCGGCCCATCCACGGTTCATCGTCGAGACGCTCGCCCAATGGAAACAGCTTGCGCGCGATCGGTTCGACAGCGGCGAGTTGCGTGGGTGTCCTGGGTGCATCGCGGCTGGCGATCTCTGCGCCCGTGGTCAACCGGATTCCTCGCGCCATGGGTGCGAGCAGGTAACCGTTTTCGACATCCAGCACGGGATGATTCAGGCGCGCCTCAGCGCGCGCGGCGTAGTGCATGTGATAGCCGCGTTTGACGGCCAGCGGCAGGCGATACCCGAGTCGCGCACTCGCGTGATCCGACCACGGCCCCAACGCGATCACCGCCGTCGACGCATTGATCGTCCCCTCGTTCGTATCGACCTCCCATTGAGGACGAAGCGAGTCGGCATCGCCGATAAAAAAGCGTCCGCCAAGCCGCTCGAAATAGTTCGCGTAGGCCGTGACGAGCGCATTGGGATCGCTGACGGAATCCGACTCGGGATAGAGCAATCCGCCCAGCAAAGCGGTGTCGAGATCGGGTTCGGCCTGCCGCAAGCGGGTTGCGTCGAGCGATTCGAACGCCACGCCATATTCCTGGCGCCATTGCTCCGCAAGCCTTGTTTCAGCGTCCTGTTTCCCGGCCGTGCGAAAGACCTTCATCCATCCGATGGGGCGCAACAACGCGCTGGCGCCCGCGTCGGCCGCCAGCGCCCGGTGTTCGCTCACACAATGCTCGATCAACGTCGAGTAAGAACGCGCAATAGCCGCATGCTTCTCCGGATGCGAATTGCGCCAGTATTGCCACAGGAATGGCGCGACCTTGAGCATGGCATCGGCGTGATAGCGAACGTCGAGCGATTCGTTGCGCGCATACCGGAGCAATGTGCCGAGGTCGCGCGGAAACGCGTAGGGATAAACGCCTTCGCGCTGGATCAGCCCGGCGTTGCCAAACGATGTTTCATTGCCCGGCAGCTTGCGGTCCACAAGCGCCACCTTGCGGCCGCGCTTCTGAAGATGAACGGCGACCGACACGCCCACAATGCCCGCGCCGAGTACGACAGTATCGAATTTCATTGTGCTCCCGGTCACGTTCCTAGACCGCTGAAATGCCGCTATGGCTGTCGTCGGTTTGAATGAAGAGAGGAGGCGCGGTAACGATCGAAGTCAGTGAAGGATTCGCGTGAGCGAGCTTCGACACATCCGGCCGTGGCCGGCGCAACATGGGAGAGGGCTCGAAGGCCTGTTCCAGCGCATGCGCGACGGCGAGTGTTTTCCGGTCGCCTTGAAACGGTCCGATGATCTGTAATCCGAATGGCATGCCGGCGCGATCGACGCCGCACGGCAATGAAATCGCCGGATGCGTGGTCAAGGTGACCACATAAGTCAGCGCGAGCCATCGATAGTAATTTTCCTGCTCGCGTCCGTCGATCCGCGCGGCGTAGAGTTGCTGCCACGGAAATGGCGAGACCGGCGTGGTCGGCGAAAGAATCACATCGTAGTGTTCAAATGCACGTTGGAATTTTTTGAAGATGCGCGTCTGCTCGACCTGCGCCCACGCGCTATCGGCAAGGCTCATGCTCGCGCCGAGTTCATAGTTGGAGCGTGTATTCGGTCCGAGCTGGCTCGGGTCGCGCGCGTAGGCATCGCGCAATCCCGCGACAAAGCTCTCGGCGCGAATGACGTCGAAGCAGCGGTGCACGTCGCCCAGATCGAAGCTCACTTCCTCGCAGGTATGGAACATCGGCGCGAGTGCCGCCATGCGCTCGCGAAAGACTTGCCTGATGTCCTGATCGACGTCGCAACAGTTGAAGTCTTCGGTCCAGCCAACCCGCAGCGTGCCCAGATCGACGGCGGCGGGCAACGCGAAACTCAACGGATCGAGCGGCCAGGTCAGCGGATCGCCCGCGGAAACACCGGCTGTCGCAGCAAGCTGCAAGCAGGCCTCGGCGACGGTGCGGCCCATCGGGCCCACGACCGAGATCGGCGTCCATCCCAGCAAGCGGCGTGAATTCGGCACCAGTCCAGGCGATGGCCGGAACCCGACCACGCCGCACTTCGATGCGGGTATCCGCAGCGAGCCGCCTGTGTCGGAGCCGGTGCAGACCGGCAGCATATCGCACGCCAGCGCCGCCGCTGAACCACCCGACGAACCGCCCGCGTTCAGATCCGGATTGAACGGATTGCCGGTCGCGCCCCACACCGGATTGCGCGTGTTCGCACCGGCACCCAGTTCGGGAACATTGGTCTTGGCGGTCAGGATCGCGCCCGCTGCACGCAGGCGCTCGACCAGCACGACGTCGCGCGTGGGCACGTTGCCTCGCGACATCGGCGAGCCGTAAGTGGTGAGCAGGCCGGCAGTATCCTCGAGGTCCTTCACGCCGAGCGGCAAGCCGTGCAACAAGCCGAGCGGCGCACCGTCGAGGACCTGCTTTTCCGCTTCCCGGGCGGCTTTCCTGGCCGCCGGGTAAGCCGTTGCCGTCACGGCGTTCACGGCGGGATTGAGCGCCTCGATCCGTTCGATGCACGCATCCAGCAGCTCGACCGGCGAGATCTCTTTGGCTCCGATCATCCGCCGCAATTCCACGGCGCTCAGGCCGACCAGCTCGTCGTTATGACTCATTGCATCATCTCCGTATCAGGCGAGCGCTTCGCCGGTGCGGTCCTTGAGCCAGATCACCGGGACGAGCGACACAAGGCAGGCGGCGACGACGTACCACGCCGGGGCCAGCGGATTGCCCGTCTGCGCGACCAGCCAGCTTGCGATAAACGGCGAGAAGCCGCCGAAAAAGGATGCGCTGACTACATAAGTCAGCGCGATCCCTGTCGCGCGAACGTGCTTGGGGAACAGCTCGGGGATCATGACGAGCACCGGTACGATCTGCCCCGCCACGAGCACTGCGAGTATGCCGGAAACGACGCATAGCGACATGGCCGACGGATACGCGCCGACGAACGCGAACGCGGGATAGACGAGCAGCAGCATCGCTATCCGCGACGCGACCAGCACGCGCTTGCGGCTGAGCCAGTCGGCAAGGATGCCCGCGAACGGCGCCGCGACGAACAACGCGAGCGAGCTGACGATACCCGAGGTCACGGCCGTCGTCGGCGATAGATGCAGCGCGCGGACTGCATGGCTCGGCAGGAAGAACGCGACGATGTACACCGAAACGGAGCCGCCCAGCTCGGCGAAAGTGCCGAGAATCGTGAGCTTGAAGTGAGTGGTCAGCGCGGCTTTCAGCGCGCCTTGTGGCCGCGCTGCATCGGTGGAATGAGCGACAAGCGTTTCCTCCAGCCGCTTGCGGATCAGCATGCCGGCCGGCGCTGCGACAATGCCGAGCAGGAATGGAATGCGCCAGCCCCATTCGAGCACGGCCTGTTTGGGCAGCAGCACGTTGACGAGAGTCGCGACGGCCGCGCCGAGTGCGAGACCCGCGGCCGTGGCCGCGAAGTTCCAGCTGGCGAAAAAGGCGCGGGTGTGGTTCGACGCGTATTCGATCAATAGCGTCGTGCCCGGACCGAACTCGCCGCCCGCCGCGAATCCCTGGATCAGCCGCGCGGTCAGGACGATGAACGGCGCCGCAAGGCCGGCGACGGCATAGGTCGGCGCGCAGGCGATCATCGCGCAACTGAGCGCCATCAGCATGATGGTGAGCACCATCGCCTTCTTGCGTCCGGCGCGGTCCGCATAGGCGCCGATTACGATGCCGCCGATCGGTCTCACGACAAACCCCACGCCAAATACGCCGATGGACAGCAGGAACTGATTGACTGGCGACGCGCCCGGAAAGAACAGCTGTCCGATCTGAATCGCAAAGAAGCTGTAGATAGTGAAGTCGTAGAATTCGAGGGCCGTGCCGATGGTCGTGGCGGCGATAACGTGTTTCTTCGTCAGGCCAGACTTGCTGAGTACGAGCGTAGACACAATATGCCCTCGTCGAAAAGGGTGGAATCGGTGTGAGTTATCATATACGAGAAAAAATAAAATTCTCGTATCCGACAAAAATCGAACTTTGGAAGCAGGCGTGATGGCAAAAGCAGCGGTGGCGGAAGTGGCGGAGGGCACACAGGATGCGCCGCCGGCGCTCGATCACAAAACGGTCGGCGCGCATATTCGCCAGGCGCGCAAGCTGCGCGGGCTGACGCTGATGGAGTTGTCGGAGCGCTCGGGGATTGCTGTGTCGACCATATCGAAGGCGGAGCGCGGCGATATCGCGCTGACCTACGACAAGTTCGCGGCGCTCGCGCATTCACTGGAACTCGACTTCGATGCGATTTTCGGCCGGCGCCGGAAAGCGGCCGCTGGACCGATGAAGCCATCGTTCACGGCGTCCGGCAAGCAGGTGATCTACGACACGCCGAACTACGAGTACGGCATGCTGGCGAACAATCTGACCGGCAAGCGGATGGTGCCGATGCGGGCTCACATCCGCGCACGCGCGGTAGCCGATTTCCCCGAATTTATCCGGCATTCAGGCGAGGAATTTGTTTTTCTCCTAAGTGGAAAACTGGAGCTGCGTTTTGAGAACGGCAAGGCGTTCAAGCTGATGCCAGGCGACAGTCTCTATTTCGACAGCTCGATCGGGCATGTGTATCTGAGCCTGAGTAAGGAGGATGCCGAAGTATTGGTGTGCTGCGTGGACACGGAAGACAACCGGCCGCGCGGCGCCATATAAGCGCGCTCCGCGCGATCCGCATGCTGGGTGTCAGGAGAGTGCGTCGAGCAGTCCGTACCACGCGACACCGGCGCTGATGTAAAAACGCTGCAGCGCGTGAAGCGGAATCGGCTTGATGGACGTCGGCGGCAGCGGCAATCCCTGCGCCGTGCCCGCCAGATGCGCGGCGAGATGTTTGCCGAGCGTCGTCGCCATGGCGATGCCGCGGCCGTTGTAGCCGAGCGCGATCGTCAGTCCCGGCGCCGGGAGATGCACGTGTGGCAGGAAATCGCGCGTGATGCCGATGCGCCCCGCCCATCGATACTCGTACTCGACCTCTTTCAGTTGCGGGTAGAGAAGTTGTGCCGCGCGCTCGAGATGCGCCCAGTCCGACGCGCCGCGCGGCTCGCGAAACGGGCCGCGGCCACCCATCAACAGACGTCCTTCGGCGTCACGCCGGAAGTACAGCAGGAGACGCCGCGAATCGGACGCCACTTCGCGCCCCGGCAGAATGCTCGCGCCGATATCGGCGGGCAGGGGCCGGGTTGCCACGATGAAACTGTTCGCCGCGATCATCGACTGCGCGAGGCCGGGCCAGAGCGAATCGCTGTAGCCATTGGTCGCGACGAGTACTTGCCGCGCGTCGATGGCCGGTCCGTTTGCGGTGTGAATGCGCCATCCGCCGGCGCGTTGTTCGAGCTTTTGCGCGCGCGTCGCGCGATGGATCGACACGCCGCGCGCCATGGCTGCGCGCGCGAGACCGCGGGCATAACTGAGCGGCTGCACGCTGCCCGCGCGCCGGTCCACCCATCCGCCGACGAAGGCCTCCGTGCCGAGCCGCTGCGTGATCTGCGCGCGGTCGAGCAATTCGACCTGCGCGCCCCGCGCTTCCCACTGGCGCGCCCGCGCATGCAGCGTGTCCAGCAGCTTCGTCGAGTGGGTGGGCTGGATCCAGCCGGCACGCCTGGCATCGCACGCGATACCGTGGCGCTCGATCAGACCGAACACCGTGTCGGCGGCGCCGCCCGCCATGTCCACGATCGTCTCGCCGTCACGCGGACCGAAGCGCCGCACCAGTTCGGCGGGATCGTATTTCAGGCCGGGAATCACCTGCCCGCCGTTGCGGCCGGATGCGCCCCAGCCGGGCTCGTTCGCGTCGATCACGCATACGTCGATCCCGAGTTCGCTCAGATGCAGCGCCGTGGATAGGCCCGTATAACCCGCGCCGACGATCGCCACATCGACACGCTTCGAGGCCTCGAGCGGCGGCGTCTGCACGGCAGGTTCGGCGGTCGCGGCCCACAGCGAGGGCGGCAACGGCTGGCTTGCTTCGACTATCTTCATCGTGCTGTTCAGTTCTACGCGGCTGCGTTGTCAGGGGTGAGCATGCGGCGCAGAAATTCTCGCGTGCGCGGGTGGCCTGGGCGCTCGAGCAGCTCGGCAGCCGGGCCCTGCTCGCAGATCGTGCCGTCGTGGAGAAAGCACACGTGGTCCGCGACTTCGCGGGCGAATCCCATCTCGTGCGTGACGACGATCATCGTCATGCCGTCGTCCGCCAGTCGCCGCATCACGCTCAGCACTTCGCCGACCAGTTCGGGGTCGAGCGCCGACGTGGGTTCGTCGAACAGAATCGCCTTCGGCTCCATGGCGAGCGCTCGCGCGATGGCGACGCGCTGCTGCTGGCCGCCCGACAGTTCCGCCGGATAAGCATCGATTCGATGCGAGAGACCGACCTTGTCGAGCAGGCGCCGCGCTTTTTCGCGCGCCGCGTCGCGCGCTTCTTTCTTCACGTAGAGCGGTCCTTCGCAGACATTTTCGAGCGCCGTGCGATGCGGAAACAGATTGAAGCGCTGAAAGACCATGCCGACGTGCGTGCGCAGTTCGTGAATCTGCTTCGACTTCGCATCGACGCGCTCGCCTTCGACGGTGATCGTGCCCGCGTCGTAGGTTTCGAGGCCGTTGATGCAGCGCAGGAGTGTCGATTTGCCCGACCCCGACGGCCCGATCAGACACACCACCTGGCCCGCGCCGACACGGAGGCTCACGCCCTTGAGCACTTCCTGATCGTGAAAGCGCTTGTGAATGGATTGAACTTCGATCATCGTTTTCCCTTGAGGCCGAGGCGGCGTTCGAGCCGCCGCAAGCCGTAGACGAGCGGCAGACTGAGCGCGAGATAGAGCAGGGCGACGAGCGTGAACACCGTCATGTTCTGAAACGTCGACGAAGCAATCAACTGGCCGGCGCGCGTCATTTCCGCGACGGTGATCGTCGACGCGAGCGACGAGTCCTTCAGCATCATCACGAGCGTGTTGCCATAGGGCGGCAACGCGATGCGAAACGCCTGCGGCAGGACCACGCGGCGCATGATCAACGCGCCGCGCATGCCGATGGACTGCGCGGCTTCAATCTGCCCTTGATCGATCGCCTCGATCCCGGCGCGGAAGTTCTCCGCCTGATACGCCGAATACGCAATGCCGAGTCCGATGAAACCCGCCTGAAACGCGCTCAGTTGCACGCCGAGATCGGGCAGCACGAAGTAGATGTAGAACAGCTGCACGATGATCGGCAGGCCGCGGATCACGTTGATGATGGTGGCCGCGGCATTCGAGAGCACCTTGTTCGCCGACACGCGCATCAGCGCGAGCGCGAGGCCGAGCATCGTGCTCAGAACAAAGGAGCAGAAGGTGATCTCGACCGTGACGACCGCGCCCTTGAGCAGGATCGGCAGGAAGTCGAGCGCGTTCTGGATGAACATGGCGTGTCCCTTTCAAACCGGTGGCCGTGTCATTCCACTTGCCATTTCTTGATGATCTGCGTGAGCGTGCCGTCCGATTTGATCTTTCGGATGCCGGCGTTCAGCTTTTCGAGTGTCTCGTTGTCGCCCTTTCTCACGACGAAGCACAATTGGCCTTTCACGGACGGCTGATAGCCCTCAACGAGACGCAACTGCGGGTTCGGGTTCTTCTGCAACTGGTACGCGATGATCGGATGGTCGCCGAAGCCCGCCTTGATGCGCCCGAGCGCGACGTCGCGCATGATGTCGGCGACCGAATCGTAGGTGCGCACTTCCTTGAAGATGCCTTTCTTGTTCAGCGCATCGACGAAGGCCGTGCCCACTTGCGCGCCCACAACCTCGCCCTTGAGATCGTCCATCGACGTGTAGTTGCTCTTGTCGTCGGCCCGCACGATAAGACCTTCGCCATACGAATAGACCGTGTCCGAGAAGTCGACGACCTGCTGGCGGGCCGGCGTCTTCAGCATCGCGGCGGAGATCACGTCGATTTTCTTCGTGGTGAGCGACGGGATAAGCGCGGCGAACGTCGTCTGTTCCACCTTCACGTCGAAACCGGCGGCCTTGCCGGTAGCCGTGATCGCATCGACGAGCAGCCCCTGGATCGAATTGCTCTTCACGTCGAGGAAGGTGAACGGCACGCCGGTGGCCGTGGCGCCGACCGTGTACGACGGCGCGGCGTGCACCAGAGCCGGCGTTGCCGCAAGGACCAATCCGGCCATGGCGGCGCCGGCAATACGCTTCACAAACTGGATCATGAGACTCTCCACGACGGTAAAAGACAGCGATTGAGATATCGGTAGACAGCGTTTATGAATCATATTCGAGTCAAAAATATCGAATAACATTATTTGCGTATCGATATTCGATATGCTAATGTCGGACATGGCTATTCACAATCGGGTATTTCCATGAGCGGCAAAGGCACGGAACAGGCGAACGAGATCGAAGCGCCGGATGCGCCGGACGCGCTTTTCAACCAGTCGCTGGAGAAGGGCATTGCGGTGCTGCGCGCGTTGATCGCGCAACGCCGAACCATGAGCTTGCCGGAAGTGGCCGAGGCGACCTCGATCACGAAGAGCTCGGCGCAGCGGATGATCTACACGCTCGAAAAGCTGGGTTACGTGCGCAAGCACCCGCGCACGAAGCGCTATCAACTTACGCCCCGTGTGATGCAGATCGGCTTTAACTATGTCGCCGCGGATACGCTGATCGACGTCGCCAATCCGTTTCTATCCGAACTCACGAACCTGACTGGCGAGACCACGAGTCTCACTGAACCGGACGGCGTCGAGATGCTGTATGTCGCGCGCTTCGTCTGTACGAAATTCGTGCCGATCCACATGCCCATCGGCAGCCGCATTCCCATGTATTGCACCGCTTCAGGCCGCGCCTATCTCGGCGCGCTTCCCGACGACGAAGCGCGTGCACTGCTCGAAGCGAGTGCCCGCGTGGTGCACACGCAGTACACGGTGACGGACATTGGGGAAATCGAGGCGCTTCTTGCGCAGGGACGGCGCAATGGCTATACGTCGAATCGCGAGGAACTGTTCATCGGCGACATGACGATCGCGGCGCCGGTGCTGGACGGCGAGAGAAGGCCGGTCGCCTCCGTGCATGTGGTCGCGCCGACCAGCCGCTGGACGCTCGCCGATGCGGAGCAACGTCTGGCGCCGGCGGTGATCGATTGCGCCCGTGGGATCAGCAATTCGATTCGGACCTTGGGTTAGGCGGCAATACGTCACTAGCGACCGCATCAACGTCAAATGCAAGGTCATGAGGCCCCACGTCGGCGCGATTCACCGTGCTGCGAGCGCCGCCGCTTCATTGTCGCCGCCGTATCCGAACAGAGCCTCAGTCGTCCGGGTAGTCGTCGAAGACGGGGCGGCCAAGATCAAGCGTTATCAAATAACGCTCGTCGTTCGGACGCTCATCGGATCGGAAGCAGCGGATATTGAGCGAGACCTGATACTTCTCGTCTGCCTGCCAGTAGCTCGTCGGCGCTGAGCACTTCCGAATCTCGGCCCGCCTGGCTGTCGTGTCTTCGATTGGCTGGTTTCTCGCCGCTCGAAATGGTTTCCACCCTCCCCGCCGAAGCTGATCCTGTAGATCAATCAGGAGCGCCATTGCGGCGTCCAAGGGCAGGGCTTCTGTCTGCGGCGACAGCTTCACCGAAGCGACATTGCCGTGACTGTCGTAACTCACAGCAAAAAATTTCGCGGCTGGGATCGAGAAACCATATTGGGGGTCCGTAAATCGAAATTTTGCAGGGCGAAGGAGAACGCCAACCCAATTTGCGTTCGGCTCAGCCGGAGGCAGCGTGGAGCGAGATTGCTGCCGTACCTGCTCGTATGGTTCGCCTATCGTCAGCACGACTTCATCGGTTGGTTTGGCTATCACGTAGACACCCCATACGGCGGCGAGTCCAAGCCCCAGGCATAGCACGCGCCAGCGCCGTCGAGCGTTCCTGCCTGCCATCACCGCCCCCCCTGTGCAATGAGGAATAGGGAATTTTCCACAAAATGCCGCTGGATCGGATCTCGCAGCAGATCGCCGAACCGATGCGCGGCACGAAGCACAAACGCCATTCGTTGTTGAACGTCGGTAAGATTGGCTAGCGGGTGTTTGCTGAATATCTCCTGCTGCGCGTTACCGCCAGTGACCGTGCATTGATTGGCAAGGGTTAATTGGATTTCTCGCGCCGAGCCAGTTGGGATGTTGAGCGCCCACGCGAACTGGTTGGCCCGCATCAACAGGGCAAATGCCGAATCGTTGTACATGGCCGGTTGCAGGATATTGGACTGTTCGTGCCACGCCAGAGATTCGACACCTTGGTCGATATTTCCCGCGTCGATCGCTGCAAAGCCGCTCAGTATCTCTGGCGGGGCTGTTCCGAACAGTACGGAATTCGCAATCGGCCAGACAACAGACCCGCGCAAAAGCTGCCGCTCCGGCAGACACCGCTTGAACCGCTGCAAGCCGAATTTCTTGTAAAACATGTGCAGCGGCCAGATATCGAGAAACAAGGCTGTATTGCCCTTTGCCAGCATCTCGTACACCTTGCGCGCGCCCTCGCCGGACGCCTGATCGGGGACCGGCATACGCGGTGATCCATAAGGCGACAGCCGTTCCAGGGGCGAACTGGTTCTTTCCCATTGCTGGTAGGCATGACGTTGCCGGTTCGATTTACTGATCATCTCTGCGGCGTTAAGCAAGCCGCAGCCGGCAGCGAGCCCCGCCCACTGGAACCGGTGATCATCCAGCCACAATTGGGCATAGGCAGCGTTGATACTTCGATTGCGGACAACCGGATCATCCGCCGATACGATGGCCTCAGCCTTCTTCTGATAGAAGCGCCAGCAATTGATGCAGTCCTGCTTGTCGTCTTCGGCGCGCTTCTTTACGGCGGCCTCCTCCTCTTTCCAGTTCGGGTAACAGATCGGACACCTTGGGTTATCGCATTTCGCCATGAAACTAACTCATTGTTATTGGCTTCGTTTTTGTCACGCACTCCGGCGTGGGTCTGCGTTGCACTGAAACTCAGCAAACCAGCCGCGCCGACGTTCGCGCGGGCAATATCAACACAGCAGTAAACCTACCAGACCTTCTGGACTCGTTGTTTATGAGATGAAAGGGCATGCGAGCGTCGAATCCAGGAACGTGCCAGCCATTTCGTTGATCGCACGCGTCCGGGCGAAACGATCAGAAGCCTGTGCGCACGCGCGGAAAGCATCCGCCTGCCCGTCGCCGTGGCATTGCGCGGCGAGCAAACTGCGTAGCACGCTGTTATGCACACGCCCGAACGCTTCTACATCCGCCTGCGCGTTCACTTCTATGGCTACGAGATGTAGCGTGACGCGGTGGCCACCGGAGCGAAGCGGCTGTGGCGAGTGAAGTCGAACCTGCGGCTGCCGTGCGAAGCGCCGCTGGCTGATGCCCATCGGCAGCCGCATTCCCATGTATTGCACCGCTTCAGGCCGCGCCTATCTCGGCGCGCTTCCTGACGACGAAGCGCGTGCACTGCTCGAAGCGAGTGCGCGCGTGGTGCACACGCAGTACACGGTGACGGACATTGGGGAAATCGAGGCGCTTCTTGCGCAGGGACGGCGCAATGGCTATACGTCGAATCGCGAGGAACTGTTCATCGGCGACATGACGATCGCGGCGCCGGTGCTGGACGGCGAGAGAAGGCCGGTGGCCTCCGTGCATGTGGTCGCGCCGACCAGCCGCTGGACGCTCGCCGACGCGGAGCAACGTCTGGCGTCGGCGGTGATCGATTGCGCCCGTGGGATCAGCAATTCGATTCGGACCTTGGGTTAGGCCGATACGGTTGCGCGAAAGCTTTGTAACTGGCAGTAACGCTTACGTAATGCGGTGCAAAGCGATGGCTGATCCACTGGCGGTCAAAGCGATCGAGTGATTGGACGCGTTGTTTCCGTACGACGCTGGTCTTTGCCGGCCGGCTTGCGATCCGCAGAACAATCCGTTACAAGTTCGCGTTGAAGTTGGCACGGCAAGGATCCACACTTCCTTCGCTCAACAAACGACGGCTACGCGTGGCGTGGCCAGCAGGCAGCGCTTATTGCTGCTTTTTTCGGGGGATAACATGAAACGTATTTTCATTGCCGCAGCGTTCGCGAGTATTGGAATCGGTGCGTCAGGACTGGCGAATGCTGTCGACGTCGGGGTTGGCATCAATATTGGTGTTCCGGCGCCTGTCGTGGTCGCGCCGGCGCCGGTAGTCGTCGTATCGCCGGGTTGGCAGGGCGACCGTTACTGGGACGGACACCGCTACTGGGATCGTGACGAATGGGAAGAACATCATCACCATCACGGGCATGGGGACTATCACTGTCCGCCGGGGCACGCGAAAAAGGGCGAGTGCTAACCGAAGGTGTGAAAGATCGACTATGGATGTGATGCGTTTCTGCTCCCGGTTCTTGCGCCCGGTACGCGTGCAAGGGCCGGGCTTAGGCGCCAGATTCCCGACAAAGGAGACGGCGGCGGCGCCCCCTCGATGTCGTGCATGCTGCTGCTACACGGCGCTGCGCTAACCACGCTTCTTCCCGCCGCAGGGTCGTCGCCGAACCGGGAATCGCCTCCTGCGGTGATGGCGGCAACTGTTCGAGATGTCTCGCTGGCGGCAACATTTGCCGCAACACCAGGCAGGTAGAGCGTTTGCAGTGGAACAACTTACACACTGTTACGCGGCACGGTGAAAATTTTCGAAAATGGTTCCTTATACTCCATGCCGAACCTCAACTTCGCCAACTGACATGCGGCGCCACGATGTCGAGAGCATCATGTACAACACTCAATTTACCAAACCCATCTTCTTCATCGCGCTGTGCGCGGCCTTGCCTCTGAGCGGGTGCGTGATGCCCGGCGCAGGCATGCCGTACGGTTCGAATCCAGCGCAGCCAGCCTATGCGCAACCCGCGTACTCCCAGCCGGCTTATGTGCAACCCGCCTATTCACAGCCAGTCGATAGCGCGAGCGGCTATGGAAATGCGCCTCCCGCAAGCTCCGGTTACGGACTTCAGTATGGGGTGATCTCCGCAATTCAACCTGTCGCGACAGCCAACGCGATGAGCCCAGGCAACGTAATGGGCACCGTGGTTGGTGCTGTCGTCGGCGGCGTGGTCGGCAATCAGTTTGGGGGCGGACGTGGCCGCGACGTGGCGACCGTAGTGGGTGCGCTTGGCGGCGCAGTGGCCGGCAATCAGATCGCGCAACAGTACAGCAGTCCAAACGTGAGCGCGTACCGAATCGTTGTCCAACTCAATGACGGATCGTCACGCTCCTTCGACGTGGCCAATCCTGGCGATCTCCGTCCGGGCGACCGCGTGCGGATTGACGGCAACCGGTTGGAGCGTTCCTGATAGGCCTGCATGCCGGCATGGCCGCTTGCGGTGCCGGCCGGCCTGTTCCATATGCGAGCCGGCCGATCCGACACCGCCTGCTCTGTCCTGCATGACCTGATTCCGGAACACGGTGAGACGAATCGAAACGGAAGTGTTGAAATGAACAGTTTCGATACCTGGATCCAGGTTTTCCTGACGCACAACGCTTTTCACTCGGTGGCGATGAATCACGCGATAAGAGTGATCGCGGGCCAGGCCATATTCAAGGGCCTCGTGCTCATCCCCATCTTGTGCTGGCTATGGTTCCGGCCCAGTCAGCGTGCCGGATGGGAGCGCGAGATGGTCATCGCGACGATTGCGAGTGGCCTTCTATCGCTCACGATCGGCAGACTTCTTGCGTGCTGCTTGCCGTTTCGCTTGCGGCCGCTCTATAACCCCGCGTTGCACCTGGATTTTCCATCGGTCGGTCTGCAAGAGGCCGCGGTGCGCACATGGAGTTCCTTTCCGAGCGACCATGCGCTGCTGTGGATGTCGATTGCGATGGGCATCTTTCTCATCAGTCGCCGGGTCGGTGCGCTCGCGCTGCTGTACACAGCCGTGTTCGTCTGCATGCCGCGCGTTTATCTCGGGTTGCACTATCCGACCGATGTACTCGCGGGAGCGGCGCTCGGCATCGCTATCACCTATATCGCGACCCGGGACTTTGTCAGAGCGCGCTATGCGGCGCCGATCCTGCGATGGATGCACAGGTCGCCCGGGCCTGGTTACACGTTGGCGTTTCTTTTGTGTTTTGAACTGATTACCCAGTTCGACGACATGCTCTTGTTCTTGCGGGCGGGTCTAAAAGCGCTCTAAGTGGGCCACCAACGGGGCCGCGATACGCGCGGCCCCGCCGCCGTCTCGACCGGCTCCTGCTGCCAAGCTGCCAAATCATGGGCCACCTCTCTGCTCAATCATCGTGTCGCGTCTGCATGAATCGCATCAGCTTCGAGCAGTTTGCCGTTCAGCTGTCGAATTCCTTTCGACAGCAACAGTAGTGAGCCAGACAAGCTCAGACCCAGCAGACAAACAAACAGTGTCCCTCGCGGCCCGATGCTCGAATTCGCCGCCAGTCCTCCGAGCAGCGCTCCAACCGGATCCACGCCCCAGCTGACAAAGCGGGTAGTGGCGGTGATTCGAGACAGGTGCTGGTTGTCTACTGTGACCTGGCGAACTGTCTGTTCGACAATCAGATGAACGACAATCAGGAAGTCCCACGCGGCCAGGCTGCACGCGATGACGGTTGCCCGCTCAGGAAATGCGAGTCGGTCGGCGAGCAAAACAGGCGCTCCTAGCGGGCCAATAATCAGCAGAGAACCCACTAGCGCGGTGCGCGGCCCAAGCATCTCAATCAGCCTCGGCGCACAGAGCGCGGCAAGCAGGCCGAACAAGCCGACGACTGAAATGAGACTGCCGAACGAGACTGCTGAGAAACCTAGTTCCTTTATTGCAAAAAAAGCGAATACAGTGAAAAACGCGGTGTGGAAGAGATTGAAGGCGCCGGCGGCTATCGCAATCGCCTTCTGGATGTCGCTTCGCCAAAGCAGTTTAATACCATCCGCGATGTCGGAAATGTGGGAGTGCTTCTCGTTCGTCTCCTGCTTCGCGGCAGGTAGAGAAGCGCCTTTAAGACTTAGCGTACTGGCAAGATATAAGGCAGCGTTTGCGAGAAATGCGGCACTGGCCGAAAGCGTCTGCAGGAGCCATCCCGCGATCGCAGGCCCGATCGCGAACGCTGTCGAGTTTAAGGCCTCAAACCAGCTGTTTGCCTTCGTTAGTCTGTCTCGGCGGACGATCGTGGGAATCACCGCTGCAACCACGCTGTCGAAAAGAAGCTTCACCGCCGATAGTCCAAAACTAACCAGACATAGAGCTGCGATGCTCAACTGATCTAACAGAAACAGAAGCGGCACGACTCCAACCAGAAGCAAGCGGGCTATGCCGCACCAGAAGAGAGTCCTTGTACGCTCCCAGCGTTCTGCCAGAGCGCCAGCCGATAAACCAAGCATCAACGGGGCAGCCGTACCGGCAGCCGCAAGGATGCCAACCTCTACCGGGCTCGCATCAAGAGAAGTCATGGCGATGAGTGGCGTCGCGACCAACAGTATTGAGCTGGCGGTCGTGTTCAACGCTTCGGAAGCAAGCACTCGAGAAAAAGCACTCCCTTTATCTATATTACTGATGGTCATTGTTTTTAGTTGCAAAGGGGTTTAGAGACGCGACATCCGGCGATGACTTCGGAACGCAGTCCGATGGCTACACTAACCTCGAAGCAGTGGTTGTTGCGAACCCCCGCGAACGGGGAAGAGCCATCGTCGATGATTTCCGCGAGCGATGCGACGCGCAGTAGCGGTTCGTCGCCAAGATAACGAAACCGTAATCCTGGGGTAAGAGTCGGGTCAAGATGCCTCTCCAACAATGGGAACCGTAGCAAGAGTGTTTAGCCACGATTCCCAGGAGAGCATCATGAAATTGCTTACCGCCGTTGCCCTTGCGGCACTCAGTCTGCCGTTCGGCGCCAATGCATTTGCACAAACCTCGACACCCGGTCTCACGCGCGCCGAAGTTCACGCGCAGCTTGTCGAGGCCGAAGCGGACGGATTGGTGCCTGCACCCAAAAACGACTATCCGCCGAGCGCCCAGACCGTCGCGCACAATCGGGAAATCTACGCTATCCGGCATCAGGAGAGCGGTGGCACCGCTTCTGCGTCGGCGAGCGCGCCGCGGACTTCCGGTGATTCCGCTGCGGACTGATGAACCAACTTGCCGCAATTCGCCTATTCGCCAAGGTCGCCGAGTGTCTGAATTGTGGTCCTTCCACCTCATCCGGCATTTCAGGATTCACAGTCCGGGGCGCCTCACGCCAACCGCACGCGCAGCCATAGCGCAATGGCGAGTGCCGCCAGCAGCAGCGCGCCTGTCATAGCGATCACGCCATGCCAGCCGCACAGGTTCCAGAACACGCCGCCGAGCGAGCCGACCACGCTCGATCCGAGGTAGTAGGCAAACAGATAGAGTGACGACGCCTGTGCCTTGCCCGTCTGCGCGCGGGCTCCGACCCACGCGCTCGCGACCGAATGCGTGCCGAAGAATCCGATGGTCAGCACGGCGATGCCGATGACGATCAACCAGAGTTCGCTGGACAAGGTGATCAGCGTTCCGGCCAGCATCAGCGTCAAGGTGACCGGCAACACGGCCCGGCGGCCGAACCATCCCGACAGGCTGCCCATCCACGCCGAACTGACGATACCGCACACATAGACCGCGAAAATCAGGCCAATTTCCGTCTGGCTGAGCGAGAACGGTGGCGCGATCAACCGGTAGCCGACGTAGTTGTACACCGTGACGAAGGCGCCCATCAGCAGGAAGCCCTCCGCGAACAGCCATGGCAGGATGCCGTCGCGCAAGTGCGTGCTGAATGCCCGTGACAGCGGCGCGAGGCGAAGCTCGCGCCGCGTGAAGTGACGCGATGCCGGCAGAAAGCGCCAGAGGATCGCGGCGCACATTACCCCGAGCAAGCCGATCACCGCCACGGCGGTTCGCCAGCCCCAGATATCGGTGATCACGCCCGTCAGCAGACGGCCTGCCATTCCGCCAAGGCCTGTGCCGCCGACGTACAGTCCCATCGCCAGCCCCAGCGAACGCGGGTGCATTTCTTCGCCGACATAAGCCATCGCAACCGCCGGCAATCCGCTGAGCGCCACGCCCATCAGCGCGCGGACGGCGAGCAGCGTCGGCCAGTGTGGCAACACGGCGCAGACCACCGTGAGAACACCCGAAAGCAGCAACGACACCACCATGACCGGTTTTCGGCCCCACGCTTCCGACAGCACGCCGGCGGCCAGCATCGACACCGCCAGAAAGCCGGTAGTCAGCGACAGGGCCAGGCTGGCGCCCGCGGCACTCACGCCGAAGTCCGCGGAGAACAGCGGCATCAGCGGCTGCACGCAGTAGAGCAGGGCGAAGGTCGCGAAGCCGGCGGCAAACAGGGAGAAATTGGTGCGCCGGAATGCGGGCGTGCCGTGTTCGATTTTCTCGACCACCTCGCGCGGTATAGACCTGGGGGCCTTGATCACGGCCTCCACCGCATCGACGCTCTGTTCTTGCATGACTCGATCACTCCAACTGAAAAATGGCTTGCGAGCGTGAATGATCGAACTTCATCATGTCGGCGTCCAATATCGATTTCGTAGAAATTGATACATAATTCATATCATGGATCTACGCCGCATCCGCTATTTCATCGTGCTGTCCGAGGAGCTGCATTTCGGCCGGGCAGCCGTGCGTCTGAACATGGCGCAGCCCCCGCTCAGCCAGCAGATTCGTGTGCTCGAGGAAGAGTTGGGCGCGCGGCTTTTCGAGCGCAGCAACCGGCACGTGGCGCTGACGGCGGCGGGCAAGGCTCTGTTGCCTGAAGCTCGCGCGCTGGTCGCGCAGGCCGAACATGCGGGCATCGTCGCGCAGCGGGCCCAGCGCGGCGAACTCGGCGAACTGCGGGTCGGGTTCACCGGCTCGGCCGCATTCAGCACCGTCATTCCGCAACTGATCTTCGAATACCGGCGCCGCTTGCCGGGTATGCACTTACGGCTGGAGGAGCTGACCACCCAGCAGCAATTGACGGCGATGCTCGAACGGCGGCTGGAGGTCGCGTTCGTGCGCGGCGTGACACTCCCGGGCCTGCCGCCGACGCTGCAGGCCACGCGTCTTTTCGAAGACTCCCTGGTGGCGGTGCTGCCGCCGCAACATCCGCTGGCCGCGAGCCGGGCGGCGCTTTCCGTGGGCGCGCTGAAGCATGAAGCGTTCGTCATGTATCCACGCGAGAGCGGAACCGGGGTGTATGACCAGATCGTCGCCCTGTGCCGGCAGTCCGGGTTTGCGCCGCAGGTGGCGCAGGAGGCGCGGGAGGCGCCCACTATCGTCGGGTTGGTGGCAGCCGGGCTTGGCGTTGCGTTCGTGCCGGCCTCCCTGCGCAGCATCAACGTCAATGGCGTAGCGTACCGGCCGCTGCGCGAGAAAGGCGCGCGCTCCGCGATGTGGCTGGTGCTGCGCGCCGGCGAACTGTCGCCGCAGGAAGCACTGTTCGCAGAACTTGCCGGCGAGTTCGGTCCGGGTTGATCCGTTCGCGCCGCTCGATGATCCGGAGTGCAAATCTTGTCCGCGTGACCTGAAGGTTGCGAATTCGGCCGGGACCCCCGCTCCAACCGCGCCAGATCAGTAGGGCATCCGCCTTCAATATTATGGAATACCATAATATTGAAACGCTTGCGCCGGGTCATTTGATGGAATACCGTAATACCAACCGCGACATTCTTGCGGTCGACACGAAGCGGTGCGTCCAGCTCCACCACGCCCGCAGCACGACTGATTCGTCGTTTTCCTGCATACAGGGTCGATCATGAAATTCTCGTTGTTTCTGCACATGGAGCGGTACGACACGGCGACGCCGCACCGGCAACTCTTCGACGAGCTCACCCAGCTGGTCCAGATCGCGGAGAAAGGCGGATTCGAGACCGCCTGGATAGGCGAGCATCACGCGATGGAATTCACGATCGCGCCCAATCCCTTCATCAATCTCTCGTATCTCGCGGCGCGCACCGAAACAATCCGGCTCGGCACCGGCACGGTCATCGCCCCCTTCTGGCATCCGATTCGCCTCGCCGGGGAGGCCGGCATGGTCGACGTCGCGAGCAATGGGCGGCTCGACCTGGGCATCGCGCGCGGCGCCTATTCCTTCGAATACGAACGGCTGCTGCCGGGCCTCGACGCATTCGGCGCAGGCGCCCGGATGCGTGAACTGGTGCCCGCGTTGCGGCAACTGTTCAAGGGCGACTACGCGCATCATGGCGAATTCTGGTCCTGGCCTTCCACCACGCCGGTGCCGCGCCCGGTCCAGCAACCCGTTCCGCCGATGTGGCTCGCGGCCCGCGACCCGAATTCGCACGAGTTCGCGGTGCGCAACGGCTGCAACGTGCAGGTCACGTCGCTGGCCGCGGGCGATGGCGAAGTAGTCAGCCTGATGGAGCGCTTCAACGCGGCCTGCAAGGCGAATCCCGACGTGCCGCGGCCGCAGATCATGATGCTGATGCACACCTTCGTGGGCGCGGATCCGGCCGAAGTGGACGCCGCCGTGGAAGATCTGAGCCGCTTCTATTGCTATTTCAGCAAGTGGTTCAAGAACGAGCGGCCGGTCCAGCAAGGTTTCATCGAGCCGCTGACGGCAGAGGACATCGCGTCGTTCCCGCAATACGCGCCGGAACAGATTCGCAAGAATCTCGTGATCGGTCAGCCGGCGGCGGTGATCGAGCGGCTGAAACAGTATGAAGAACTCGGCTTCGATCAATACAGTTTCTGGCTCGACAGCAACATGAGTTTCGAGCGCAAGCGCAAGTCGCTCGAACTGTTCATCTCGGACGTGATGCCCGCGTTCGAGTCTCGCGCCTGAAGCCGGATGTCTTTCGCTACGACATCCAGCCACGAGGAGCGGATTCCATGTTGAAGTCTTTCCAGCATTACATCGACGGCGAGTTCAGCGACGCTGCCGAAACCTTCGAGAGCATCAACCCGGCGACCGGCGAAGCGTGGGCCACGATGCCCGCGGCGAGCGCCGCCGACGTCGATCGCGCCGTGCGGGCCGCCGACCGCGCGCTGTTCGCGCCCGAATGGGCAGGCCTGAGCGCGAGCCAGCGCGGCAAGCTGCTATACCGGCTTGCCGACCTCGTCGCGGCAAACGCGCAGGAACTCGCGGAACTCGAGACGACCGATACCGGCAAGATCATCCGCGAGACGTGCAGCCAGATCGGTTATGTCGCCGAGTACTACCGTTATTACGCAGGTATCGCCGACAAGATCCACGGTGCCGCCTTGCCGGTCGACAAACCCGACATGGACGTGTTTCTGCGCCGCGAGCCGGTTGGCGTGGTCGCAGGGATCGTGCCGTGGAATTCGCAGCTGTTTCTCTCGGCGGTGAAGATCGGTCCGGCGCTGGCGGCCGGTTGCACGATCGTGATCAAGGCGTCCGAAGAGGGGCCTGCGCCGCTTCTCGCTTTTGCGCGGCTCGTGCATGAAGCCGGCTTTCCAGCGGGCGTGGTGAACATCCTGACGGGCTTCGGTGCGGATTGCGGCCGTGCGCTGACGAGTCATCCGCTGGTGGCGAAGATCGCGTTCACGGGTGGGCCGGAAACGGCGCGCCATATCGTGCGCAATTCGGCGGAAAACCTCGCCGCGACTTCGCTCGAACTCGGCGGCAAGTCGCCGGTGCTGGTGTTCGATGACGCCAGCGTGGAAAGCGTCAGCAACGCCGTGATCGCCGGGATTTTCGCGGCGACGGGGCAGAGTTGCGTCGCGGGCTCGCGGCTGCTGGTTCAACGCGGCATTCGGGATCGCCTGGTGGCTCGCCTCGTCGAGAAAGCTCGAGCCATCAAGATCGGCGATCCGCAAGATGTCGCGACCGAGATGGGGCCGCTCGCCACGCTCAGACAGCGCGATCATATCGAGGCGGTGCTCGCCGCCAGCCTTGCCGCGGGCGCCACGCTGCTGACCGGCGGCACTCGCCCGGCGGCGCACGAGAAAGGCTTTTTCTTCGAGCCGACGATTGTCGACTGTGCCGACGCCACGGTGCCGAGCGTGGCGCAGGAGCTGTTCGGGCCGGTGCTGAGCGTGATGAGCTTCGACACCGAAGCCGACGCCGTCGCGCTCGCCAACGACACAAAGTACGGGCTAGCCTCGGGCGTGTTCACGCGCGATCTCACGCGCGCCCATCGGCTCACGCGCCGGCTGCGCGCGGGCATTGTCTGGGTGAACACTTACCGCGCCGTTTCGCCGATCGTTCCGTTCGGCGGCTATGGGCTGAGCGGGCTGGGCCGCGAAGGCGGGCTCGACGCGGTACTCGACTACACCCGCACCAAATCCGTCTGGATCCGAACCTCGGACGAGCCGATCGCCGATCCTTTCGTCATGCGTTGAAGAGGGCACGATGTATTACGAAATCCGCACGTACAAGATCAGGACCGGCGCCGTTCCAGCCTATCTGAAACTCGTCGAGGAAGAGGGCATCGCGTTGCAGAAACGCCATCTCGGCGAACTGGTGGGGTATTTCTTTTCGGAGATCGGGCCGCTGAACCAGATCGTTCATATGTGGGCCTACCCGAGCCTCGACGAACGCGAGGCGCGCCGTCAGCGTCTCGCTGAAGATCCGGCGTGGCAGGCGTTCTCGCCGAAGATCCAGGCGCTGCTGGAAACGATGGAGAGCAAGATCATGAAGCCTGCGCCGTTCTCACCGCTCAAATAAAAAGCCGTTCACTGCCGATCCTGTCCGGATCGCTACGTTTTCATTTTAAGGAGTATTCCTCATGAAAGAAGTACTACGTTGGCGGGTTCCTGGCCTTGCCCGCGCAGTGGCGGTGACGGCGATCGTCGCGGCTGCCGCGCCTGTTTTTGCCGCCGACGCGCCGATCGTGTTCGCCAGTTGGGGCGGTACGACTCAATCCGCGCAGCAGAAGAATTGGGCTCAGCCTTTTACCCAGGCGTCCGGCGTGCAGGTGCTGATGGACGGTCCCACCGACTACGGCAAGCTCAAGGCGATGGTCGATAGCGGCAACGTGCAATGGGACGTGGTCGACGTGGAGGGCGACTTCGCCTATGCGGCGTTGCGCGACGGACTCGTCGAACCGATCGACTATTCCGTGGTGAACAAGAGCGATCTGGATCCGCGCTTCACGTCGGCGGGAGCGGTGGGCAGCTTCTACTATTCGTTCGTGCTCGGCTACAACAAGGCGGCGTTCAAGAGCGGCGGTCCCGCCAACTATGCGGACCTGTTCGATACCAAACGTTTCCCCGGCAAGCGGACCTTCTACAAGTGGTCGGCGCCGGGCGTGCTCGAAGTCGCCTTGCTGGCCGACGGCGTCCCGCCGAACAAGCTCTATCCGCTCGACCTCGATCGCGCGTTCAGGAAACTCGACACGATCAAAAGCCAGATCGTCTGGTGGAGCGGCGGCGCGCAGTCGCAGCAACTGATGGCTTCGGGCGAAGCACCGATCGGCGTGTTCTGGAACGGCCGTCTGCATGCGTTGCAGCAGACCGGCGTGGATGTCGGCGTGTCGTGGAATCAGAACCTGACGGCCGCCGATATGCTGGTGGTGCCGAAAGGCGCGAAGCACAAGGCCGAGGCGATGAAGTTCCTCGCGAGCGCAACCGGTCCGCAGGCGCAGGCAAATTTCGCTGCTGAAACAGGATACGCGCCGGTCAATCTGAAATCGGCGGCGCTGCTGTCTGCCGATGTCGCCAAAACTCAGCCCGATCAGTACAAGGCGACGCAGATCAATCTCGACATGAAGTACTGGGCCGACCACCGCGACGAGATTGCCAAACGCTGGTATGCGTGGCAGTCGAAATAAGGCGGTTGCAGGCCGAACACATCGAGGGAGTCGTCATGTCGAATGCATTGAGTACGGTCGCCGAGCCTGCCGTGGGTAAGCTGCAACTGGGCGCCGGATTCAGGACCGCACGGCTGGTGTTGCCGGCCGTGCTGCTGCTGATGGTGTTCTTTCTGTTGCCGGTGCTGTCGCTGCTGCTGCATAGCGTGCTGGAACCGAGCCCCGGATTGCAGAACTATGCGCAGCTGTTCGGCTCGACGACCTACCTGAGAGTATTCGGCAACACGTTCTTCGTGGCCACGGTGGTGACGGCGGTGACCCTGGTGATCGGTTTTCCGACCGCGTGGCTGCTGGCCATCGCGCCGCGCTGGATCGGCAGGCTGGTGTTCGCCATCCTGCTGCTTTCGATGTGGACCAACCTGCTGGCGCGCACGTTCGCGTGGATGGTGCTGCTGCAGCAAACCGGACCGATCAACCGTCTGCTGATGGGGCTCGGAGTGATCGACGCGCCGCTTACACTCGTCAACAATCTGACCGGCGTCACGATCGGTATGACCTACATCATGCTGCCGTTTCTCGTGATGCCGTTGCACGCCACCCTGCGCGCCATCGATCCCACCACGCTGCGGGCCGCCGCCATCTGCGGGGCGAGCCGTTGGCAGGCTTTCTGGCGCGTGCTGGTGCCGCTTGCGACGCCGGGCATTGCGAGCGGCGCCCTGATGGTGTTCGTGATGGCGCTCGGCTACTTCGTGACGCCCGCACTGCTGGGCGGCCCGGAATACATGATGCTCGCCGAACTGATCGCGCAGCTCGTGCAGCAATTGCTCAACTGGGGGCTCGCGGGCGCCGCGGCCTTTGTGCTGCTGCTCGTCACGCTGTCGCTCTATGCCCTGCAGTTGCGCGTTTCCGGGCGTGCAGCCGGTGCTTCAGGAGTCCACTGACATGCTGCTCGATTTCGATCGCCTCGGACCGTTGCGTTGGCTGCTATTGGGCGTCGGCGCGTCGGTCTCGCTGTTCCTGTTGCTGCCGGTGCTGTTTATCGTCGCGTTGTCGTTCGGCAATTCGCAATGGCTGATGTTTCCGCCGCCGGGCTGGACCCTCCAGTGGTATCGCCTGCTGCTCTCCGATCCGGGCTGGCTCGATTCGCTGATGACCAGCATCGAGCTGGGCCTCGTCGTGATGGTGCTGTCGGTGACGCTGGGTCTGTTCGCTTCGCTCGCGCTGACACGCGGCAATTTCCGCGGACGGGCGCTGCTCAAGGCGTTTTTTCTCACGCCGATGGTGTTGCCGGTCGTCGTGCTCGCGGTCGCGTTGTACGCCTTCTTCCTGCGCATCGGCCTGACCGGCACGCTGGTCGGCTTCGTGATCGGGCATCTGATCATCGCGCTGCCGTTTTCGATCATCGCGATCAGCAACTCGCTGGAAAGCTTCGACACCACGCTCGAAGATGCCGCGCTGATTTGCGGCGCGGGGCCGTTCGAAGTGAAGTGGCGCGTCACGCTACCCGCGATTCGTCTCGGCCTGTTCGCGGCGGCGATCTTCTCGTTCCTCGCCTCATGGGACGAAGTGGTGGTGTCCATTTTCATGGCGAGCCCGACGCTCCAGACATTGCCCGTGCGAATCTGGAGCACGTTGCGGCAAGACCTGACGCCGGTGATCGCCGCCGCTTCGTCGCTGCTGGTCGGACTGACCGTCGTGCTGATGTTGCTGGGACTAGTACTCAAGCGAGGTAAATCGTGAGCTCACCGTTTCTGCAGATTCAACGGCTTCGCAAGACCTACGATCAGGTCGTGGCCATCGATCAAGTCTCGCTCGACATCAGGAAGGGCGAGTTCATGACTTTTCTCGGACCCTCGGGTTCGGGCAAGAGTACGACGCTCTATATCGTTGCGGGCTTCCAGTCGCCCACCGAAGGGCGCGTGCTGCTCGACGGCAAATCGTTGCTGTCGGTCGCGCCGAATCGACGCAACATCGGCATGGTGTTTCAGCGCTACACGCTGTTCCCGCATCTGAGCGTCGGCGAGAACGTGGCGTTTCCGCTGCGCGTGCGGCGCGTGCCCGACGCCCAGGTGAAGTCGAAGGTCGAACAGATGCTCAAGCTCGTGCATCTCGGCGATTGCCGCGACCGCATGCCGGGACAGTTGTCGGGCGGCATGCAGCAACGCGTGGCGATCGCGCGCGCGTTGGCCTACGACCCGCCGGTGCTGTTGATGGACGAGCCGCTTTCCGCGCTGGATAAGAAGCTGCGCGAGGAATTGCAGACCGAGTTGCGCCGCATTCATCAGCAAACTGGCGTGACGATCCTCTACGTGACCCACGATCAGGAAGAGGCCTTGCGCCTGTCCGACCGGATCGCGGTGTTCAACAAAGGGCGTATCGAGCAGGTCGGAACCGGCGAGGATCTATACGCACAGCCGGCATCGCGTTTCGTCGCGAGTTTCATTGGCAATTCGAATTTTTTGCCGGTCACGCTGGCGGGCGCCAATGGCGGATCGCACGCGGTGTTCCCGAACGGAAAGCCGGTACAGGTGGGCAGTTTCGATCGCGCGTTGAGTGCAGGCAGCGACGGTGCTTTGATGCTGCGTCCCGAGCAGATACGGATTCGCGCGCAACCCGTGCAAAGCGCCGACGGCAGTTTGCTGGTGACGGTGCGGGACGTTACCTATCTGGGCGACACGCTGCATTATTCGGTGGCGACGCCGTGGGCGCAGGAGATCGCGGTGCGCGCGCCGGCCGGTTTGCGTGAAGTGAACCTGGCGGTCGGTGCGCAAGCATGGCTCGACTGGGATAGCGTGAGCGCCCGGGTCTTTCCGGTCTGAGTGCCGCGCACTTCAGATTTGCCGGGTGTCGCCTATGCGATACTATGGGATTCCAAAAACCACTATATCCGGACGTCGCCCGGAGACGAGAGAGCCATGATGGATCAAATGCGTGTCGACCGCAGTGCGCCGACGCTGCGCGAACTGACTCTTGAGAAATTGCGCGAGGCCATTTCTCAGGGCTTCTATCGGCCCGGCGACCGCTTGATCGAGCGTACGCTGTGCGATCAACTCGGCGTGAGCCGCACGGTGGTGCGCGAGGTATTGCGTCATCTCGAAACGGAAGGTCTGGTCGAAACCGGCTCGCATTCCGGTCCGATCGTCGCAAGGCTCGATCCGGCGCAGGTCGAGGAAATCTACGAAATCCGCGCGCTGCTGGAGTCCGAAGCCGCGCGCGCCTGCGCCGAGCGCGCCACGCCTGCGCTGGTGAAGCAACTGCGCGATATCCGCAAGGAGATCGAGGACGCTTTCGACAAGGCGGATTTCAAGCGCGTGTTGCTCAACACCGAAAATTTCTACGAAACAATGTTCACCGGCGGCCAGAAGCTGATGATGCATCAGGTGGTCAAGTCGTTGAACGCGCGAATCAACCAGTTACGCTCGGTGACGATTTCATCGCCTGGGCGCGGCACGGATTCGAATCGCGAGATGAACAAACTGCTCGCGGCCATCGCCAAGAAAGATGGTGAAGCGGCCGCTGCCGCCTCGCTTGAACACGTGAGGCGCACCGCCGGCATCGCCATGGCGGCGCTCGCCGAAAAGGAAGCCGCAACCAGCGACTGATCCGCAGTCCGGTAGCAAGGCAGGAAGCCGCCCATCGAGCCGTCGATTCCGACGGCTTTTTTTCGGTGCGCCGAGCATGCGCAACAGCTTGGGGGTGCAAGTCCCCTGCCCAACCTGATGGTGGTGAAGGGCT
>NZ_JBYSWU010000067.1:0-44708 GCF_058781505.1 Paraburkholderia sp. FW306-2-2C-D06C
GATCATGAACACGATATCCATAACGCCCGTCCCTCAAACCCCGTTTACACGGGACCCAAATTCAACAGCCTGCTAGGTCTGGGTAGCGTATTCAGTGATGCCGAGCAACTGGCCGAGACTTTTCTCGCCCCGCATCCGCGACGTTTCGATGCGCTCTTCCAGGTCGCGCAGATGCGCTTCCATATGCGCCATCGCGCCGGCTGCATCGCGTGCCTCGATGCAATCGACGATTGCCGCGTGTTCCGCGTGTTCACACGGCGCGTGGCCCGGCGGCTCATATACGCCGACGATCAGCGAGCAGCGCGACACCAGTTCCTTCAGATAGTTTTGCAGGATCGAATTGCCCGCCAGCACGGCGATGCGCATGTGGAAACCGCTGGCGAGCGTGGCCCACGACGGCTGATCGAAGCGATGCATCGCCTCGTGCTCATCGGCCAGTTGTTGACGCAACAACTCGATGTCCTTGCTGCTCGCGCGCTGCACGGCCAACTCGACCAGCATGCGTTCGACGGAGCGCCGCGCCTCGAAAATCTCGCGCGTTTCCTCCGGCGTCGGCGCGGCGATCACCGCGCCCTTGTTGGGCCGCAGCACGACAATGCCGTCGTAGGCGAGCTTTTCCAGCACCCGCCGCACGACGGCGCGGCCCACGCCGAACAGCTGGCACAACTCGGGCTCCGGCAGCTTCGTGCCGGGCGTCAGGCGGTGGTTCAGGACGCCGTCGAAGATCGACTGATAGATACGTGCGTCGACGTCCGCGTCCTCCTTGCGCGCCATCTTTGCGGTGGCCACGCCGGCTTTCGCGCTCATGCGAGTGCCGGGCGCAGCGCGCCTTCCCGTTCCAGTTCGTCCATATGACGCGCGATTGCGCCCGGCGTCGTGATCCATACATCGCCCTTCGCTCGCGCCGCGGCGATATGCGCAAGCGCGCGGCGCAGATGGCGCAGCCGGTACGGCTGCCCGACCAGATACGGATGCAGCGCGATGCCCATCACGAGCGCCTGCGGCTTCGTTCCACGATTGGCCTGCTCGAGCATCTCGTCGAACTGATCGACGATCATGTCGGCGAACGCGCGTCCGTCCATATGACGCGCCACCATCATCGGCAAATCGTTGAGCTCCTGCGGGTACGGAATCGACCACAACGGCGCGCCGCGCGTGGCCATCCGCACGGGACGGTCGTCGTGGCACCAGTTCAGCGTGTAGCGATAGCCGGTCTCGGCCAGCAGATCGGGCGTGAGATGTGACTCCGAGATCCACGGCGAGAGCCAGCCGTCCGGCGGCGTGCCGGCTTCTTCGGCGATGCGCTCGCGGCAATGCAGAAGCAGCGCACGTTCACCGCTTTCGTCGAGATCGCTCTGCCGGTGCGCATTCGTATGGCCGTGACCGATCAGTTCATCGCCGCGCGCAACGCAAGCCGCAACCAGCTCCGGGCAATGATCGTAGAGCGCTGTGTTGATGAGCGTGCCGGCCGGCAAGTCGAGCTGATCGAACAGTTCGATGCAGCGCCACGCCCCCACCCGGTTGCCATACTCGCGCCAGCTGTGATTCAGCACGTCCGGTTGCGGCGAGATTGGCCCGAGCGCGGCGCCGAGTCCTTCGCCGAAAGCAAAGTGCTCGATGTTAAAGCCCAGATAGACGGCGAGTCCCGTGTCGCCGGGCCAGCGGAACCCATCGCTGTCCGTGATCGGCCGATAGGCAAAACGGCCATGCGTGGCGAGCAATTGGCGAGCGCGGTTCTCCGCTGCTGGCATGTTCCGTGATTCTTTCATTTGAAGAAAGCCATGGGTGACGATAAGCGACGGGAACGCGCCGGATGAACCGGGTTGGCCGGATCATGCCCCGTGACGGATCGAAGACGCACCGCGATCGCGCAAATAAATCCATTTGATCGCCGACGATCGATACATCAGATCGTTTGCAATATGTGAGCCAACTTGTAGACGTTAAGCACCGCAGCACGTTTGCAATCGACAAGCGTGACGACGCAACGGATGGCACATGTCTTGCATTTGCATGGTTTCGCGCAGACGGCGCTTGCGTCACGTTTGTATCACGCTTGTATCACGCTTGTGCCACGCCTGCGCCCAGCCTTCGCCGTTCACGAGGACATCCCCTTCATGATTCAGCCTGCTTCAGCGGTGCTCGAAACCAAAGCCGCCGATATCGAACTGGTGCACGTCTCGAAGCAATACGGCGACGCACTCGCGGTCGACGCTATCGATCTGCGTATCGCGGGCGGCCGGTACTGCTGCCTGCTCGGGCCATCCGGATGCGGCAAGACGTCGACCTTGCGCATGATCGCGGGGCATGAATCCGTCACCGAAGGCGACATTCTGATCGCGGGCCGCAACGTCACGCGCGAAGAACCCGCCGCCCGCGGCACCGCGATGGTGTTTCAGAACTATGCGCTGTTCCCGCATCTGAGCGCGCTCGATAACGTGGCGTTCAGCCTGAAGATGCGTGGCGTCGCAAAGGACGTTCGCCGCAAACGCGCGGGCGAACTGCTGGAACTCGTCGCGATGTCGGCGTATGCCGAACGCAAACCGGCGCAGCTCTCCGGCGGCCAGCAGCAGCGCGTGGCGCTCGCGCGTGCGTTGCTGAATCAGCCCGGCTGCCTGTTGCTCGATGAACCGCTGTCCGCGCTCGATCCCTTCCTGCGCGTTCAGATGCGCGCCGAACTCAAGCGCTGGCAGAAGGAACTCGGCATCACCTTCGTGCACGTCACTCACTCGCAGGAAGAAGCGATGGCGCTTGCCGACCTGGTGGTCGTGATGAGCCATGGCCGCATCGAACAAAGCGGGTCGCCGCATGAAGTCTTCAACCGCCCGCGCACCGAGTTCGTCGCGCGTTTTCTTGGCGGACACAACGTATTCGACACGAACGGCCGCTTGTTTACCGTGCGCGCCGACCATCTGCGCGTGGTGCCGCACGGTGTGACGCCGGTCCAGACCGCGGGCGGCGAAAGCGGTCTCGCGCGAATCGGCGGTGTGCCCTGCACGGTGCGCGAAGCCGAATACCAGGGCACCCATTTGCGCATGACACTCGACCCGCTCGACGGCTCGCCTGAACTGATCTCGCTCGTGAGCGACGGCGAATACGATCCGGCAAGGCTCGGTCCCGAGGCGCGCGTGGTGGTCTGGTGGAACGAACAGGACGCCCACCCGCTGGCGGCCTGAGCGTTTGCGCGGCATTGCGTTATGCGGCCGTGTGCGGCCGTGAAGAGAGCGACTGATCTGGAACGTCAACCGGGCGCGAACTGAATTTCAACTGAGCGCCAACTGAGGAGAAAGCAATGAGTGAAGCGAACGAGAGCCCGGCAGCGGCCGCATCCGACCTAACGGAAAAAGGCCTGTCGCGCCGCACGTTCATCAAGGGCGCGGTGGCGGCGGCCGGTATTGCCGGTTTTCCGTACGTGCACGCGCAGGAGAAGATCACGTTGCGCTATCTCGGCACGGCGGTCAACCAGAGCGCCGACATCGCGAAGAAATTCAAGGAAGACACCGGCATCGAGATTCAATACGTGCCGGTGACCACCGACGACGTCGCCAAGCGCATCATCACGCAGCCGAACTCGTTCGACATTGTCGACACCGAATATTTTGCGCTCAAGAAGCTGATTCCGGCCGGCACGCTCGCGGGCCTCGACGCGAAGCGGATCAAACTCGCGGACAAGATCACCCCGGTGCTCACGCGCGGCGAAGTGAACGGCAAGAAGATCGGCGACCAGGGCACCGCGCCGAAAAAGGTGATGTTCCTGACCGGCCCCCGCTCCACCGAATTTTCGGCGACGCCCACCGAATGGATGACGCTGATTCCCACCACCTATAACGCCGATACGCTCGGCATTCGCCCCGACCTGATCAAGCGCCCGATCAACAGTTGGGCCGAGCTGCTCAATCCGCAGTTCAAGGGCAAGGCGGCGCTGCTCAACATTCCCGCGATCGGCATCATGGATTCGGCGATGGCGATCGAGGCGATGGGTCACGTCAAGTACGGCGACAAAGGCAATATGACGAAGGCCGAGATCGACCAGACCATCAAGATTCTGATCGAAGCCAAACGCGCCGGGCAGTTCCGCGCGTTCTGGAAGGACTTCAACGAAAGCGTGAACCTGATGGCCTCCGGCGAAGTGGTGATCCAGTCGATGTGGTCGCCGGCAGTGACCAAGGTGCGCACGATGGGTGTCGCCTGCACGTTCCAGCCGCTCAAGGAAGGCTATCGCTCGTGGGCATCGGGCTTCGGCTTTCCGCGCTCGCTGCAAGGCAAGAAGCTCGATGCCGCGTATGAGTTCGTCAACTGGTTCCAGAACGGCTGGGCCGGCGCCTACCTGATGCGCCAGGGCTACTACTCGGGCGTGCTCGAAACCGCGAAAACCCACATGCAAGCTTACGAGTGGGACTACTGGATCGAGGGCAAACCCGCCACCCAGGACATCAAGGCGCCGGACGGCCAGTTGCTCGAAAAGGCCGGCACCGTGCGCGACGGCGGCTCGTACAACCAGCGCATGGGCGCGATTGCCTGCTGGAATGCGGTGATGGACGAGAACATCTATATGATCCAGAAGTGGAACGAGTTCATCGCGGCCTGATTGACGCAGCTGTTTGACACGCTGCCGGCGCATCGCACGCCGGCAGCCGCTGCATTTCCGGCAGCGCAGTCATTCCACCGCAGTCATTCCACCGCAGTAATTCCGCCGCAGTCATTCCGCAGTCATTCCCCAGACACCGCCCATGGCAACGATCGAACTCCCCTCCCACGCGCAGGACGAACCCGCCAGGCACCGGCGCGCACCGGCATGGTTGCAGGCCACCCCGCTCACGCTGACGTTCGCGCTGTTCTTCATCGTGCCGCTCGTCATCACGCTGATCGTCAGCTTCTGGGACTTCAACGAATACCAGATCATTCCAGCCTTCACGCTGAAGAACTACGCGGCGATTTTCAACGGCTGCTCGTCCATGACGGATGTCTGCGTGACCTTCAAGACATATTGGTCCACGCTCAAGTTCTGCGCGATCGTGTGGGCCGTCACGTTCGTGCTGGGGTTTTCGATCGCGTACTTCCTGTCGTTCCACGTGCGCACGACGAGCATGCAGACGGTGCTGTTCCTTGTCTGCACGATTCCGTTCTGGACCTCGAACGTGATCCGGATGATCTCGTGGATGCCGCTGCTCGGCCGCAATGGACTCGTCAACCAGGCGCTGCTGGGCGCGCATCTGATCGACCAGCCGCTCGAATGGCTGCTGTATTCGAATTTTTCGGTGGTGCTGGCGTTCGTGCACCTCTACACGTTTTTCATGATCGTGCCGATTTTCAACGCGATGATGCGCATCGACCGCTCCTTGCTCGAAGCGGCGCGCGATGCCGGCGCGAGCGGCTGGCAGGTCATTCGCAACGTGGTGTTGCCGCTCTCGAAGACCGGTATTGTGATCGGTTCGATCTTCGTGATCACGATCGTCATGGGCGACTTCCTGACCGTTGGCGTGATGGGCGGCCAGCAGATTGCATCGGTCGGCAAGATCATTCAGGTTCAGACCAGCTACCTGCAATTTCCCGCCGCGGCGGCTAACGCGATCATTCTTCTGGCCGTTGTGCTGATGATCGTGTGGGGTTTGACGCGGGTGGTCGATATCCGCAAGGAGCTTTGATATGCAGGCCAATCGCCTCAAACACCGCGAGCACCGGCCGGCGAGTTTTTACTGGCTCGCATTGCTGTTCGGCTTGTTCGTGCTGTTTTTGTATGGCCCGGTCATCACGATTTTCATTCTGTCCTTTCAGGGACCCGAGGGCGGGCTGACGTTTCCGATGCGCGGCGTTTCGCTGCACTGGTTTGCCGTGCTGCGCGACGGGGTCGGCGACGTCGATATCTGGGCCGCGTTTGGGCGATCCGTGCGGCTCGCTTTGGTGGTGACGGTTCTTACCGTGCTGTTTTCCGTGGCAGCGGGGTTGGCTTTTCGCAGGCGCTTTCGGGGCGATACGGCGGTGTTTTATGTGTCGGTTGCCAGTCTGATCATGCCTTCCATTATCGTTTCGCTTGGAATCGGATTGACGTTCCGGTTGCTGGACAACGGTATCAGGTACCTCGCTGCCGCATGGGGATATCAGTCTCTTGCCGACAGCTATACGACTTCGATGGGGTTGTTGACCTCTGCGCTTGGTGCGCACCTCACCTGGACTTTGCCCTTTGGTTTGTTGGTGATGTTTGCTGTTTTTAACCGGTTCAATCCGGCTTACGAAGAAGCTTCGAGGGATTTGGGCGCCACGCCGTGGCAGAGTTTCCGGCATGTCGTTCTGCCGATCATCGGCCCTTCGGTTGTCGGCGTTGCCATGTTCGGGTTCACGCTCTCATGGGATGAGATTGCTCGTACCTCGCAGGCGATCGGTGACCAGAATACTTTGCCGCTCGAGCTGCAGGGTCTTACCACTTCGGTGACTACGCCCGTGATTTACGCGCTTGGGACGATGACCACGGTTTTGTCATTTGCTGTGATGGGTTTGTGCCTGCTTGCCGTGAGGGGGTTGGCGCGAAAGCGCACGGTTGCTTGAGTTTTTGATTTCACGAACGCGGCATGTGGCACAGTATCGTCGAGCGCAAGCGTTACGCTTGCGGAACTGGACAACGATCACAGCCACATGAAAAACCTGACTGCGTACGAACCCCCGGTCGACGAAGACGCGCTTTTGATGAAGTGGATCCGGCGCGTGCGCGAATCCCAGATGAGCCATTACGACATGGCCGACCTGCTGTCTGCGCGGGACCGCCGCGTCGGCTGGCTGGTGACCGCGCTGACCGCCTTTGTCGGCACGGCGGTGTTTGCGTCCTTGAATGCGGCGGCCGTCTCTCCGGCTTTCAGGATCATCGTGGGTCTCGTGAGCGTGACGGCCGCGGTCTCCGCCGCGCTGCAAACCTTCTTCCGATTTGCGGAGCGCGCGGAAAAGCATCGCGCCGCCGGAGCGAGGTACGGCGCGGTGCGGCGCCGGCTGGAAGCGGTCTTTGCGGGCGACACCGATGCGCGCGACGGCCACTATCTCACCGCGATTCGCGACGAACTGGACCGGCTGGCGGAAGATTCGCCGAACGTGCCGCCGGCGGTTTTCTATCGCACGCAACGCACCCTGTCCGGCGACGCCGAAAGAAGCCGCGGTGAATGAACGCACCACAAAGTTAGTGTGGATTCGACGTTAGCACGCGTCCAGGGTCCCAGACGGCGCTTAAGCTTCATTTAAGGCCGCACCCCGCACAATGTACGACGCTGCGCCAGCCCAATTCGGCATATTTTTCCGTACAGAATTCGCAGCAGGCCAAGCCCGCCGGGCAATATTTACACCTGCAACGGCCTTCGCCCGCGCCCGATTATGGTATTGTCCGCCGGACGCTCTAAAGCTCATTGCCACGCTTTATCGGGAAGCGTAATCGCTCCCTAAAAAATATTATGGAAGTCCAAAACGCCCGCCGTTGGGCACCACGGGGAAAGCGAGCCTGGCTTGCCGCAGCCGCCGCATTGGCGATCGCCAGCGGTGTGCGCCTGCTGCTTCACCCGCTCATCGGCCCGATCATGCCGGGCACCGCGTTCTGCATCGCGGCGTCACTGGTCGAATATTATTTCGGTCTCGCACCGGCATTGACAGTGATGCTGCTCGGTCTTGGTGTCGCCGACTATCTGTTCGTTCCGCCCTACGCGACCATTGCCGTCTTCGATCGCGAAGACGTGATCCTGCTCGTCTCCTATCCGCTGGTCACGCTGTTGGTCATCGTGCTGGTCGAACGCCTGCGGCGCGCGCAGTTTCGCGCGGAGCTGATCGCATCGGTCGCGCAATCGCGCTATGAAATGCTGCTGCGTCATGACAACGAACGCATGCTCGCGCGCCGCGCCGTCGACGAAACACACCGGCTGTTGCGGCATCTGTCGCATCATCACAAGACCTTTATCCTCATCCAGGCACTCGAGCGCAACGCGCTGCACCAGGCGGACGACATCAAACCGCAAGGCACGCTGCCGCGCCTGCCCAACGAGATCGCACCCGGCCCGCGCTTTGCCGAAGTCCATCCCGAAGATATCCAGCGGCTCAGCAATGCATTGTGGCCCGGCAGCCATCGCGTCCGGCTGAGCAGCGGCGACGGCCGGTCGAAACTGACCGAGTGCGTGTGCGAACGCTTCACCACGCATGCGGGCGACTTCCTCGTGCTGCGGATCGGAACCTGAGCCATGAGTGGACCGACCAGCCTGTTCTATCCCGGCGACGACCATGCGGTGCTGATGCTGCACGGCCTGTCCAGCTCGCCGCTTGAATTGCGTTTCCTCGCGCGCCATCTGAACGCCGAAGGCTTCACGACCAGCGCGCCGCTTCTCGTCGGCTACAGTGCAGGTTTCGACGAAGCGGCCATGGAAGTCTGGCTCGACGCCGCCGTGCGCGAGTACGACGCGCTGGCCGCGCGCTTTGCCCGCGTGTCGATCTGCGGCCTTTCGATTGGCGCGGCGCTGGCGCTCGCGCTCGCGCACCGCCGCCCGCAAGCTCAAGCCGTGGTGCTGCTGTCGCTGACGCTGTCCTACGACGGCTGGGCGATCCCCTGGTATCGCTTTCTGCTCGACTGGGCGTACTTCACGCCGCTGCGCAACCGCTGGCGTTATCGCGAGGAGACGCCGTTCGGTCTGCGCAACGAAGCGCTCAGAGCGAAGATCGCGCGCGCCATGCAGCGCAGCGACTTCAGCGAAGTCGGCCCGTCGACCATTTCGTTGCCGGCGTTGCACCAGGCGAGCCGGCTGGCCGCGAACGTGCGCACGCTGGTGCGCGACATCAAGACCGATTGCCTGATCGTCCACGCAATCGACGACGAAACGTCGAGCCCGCACAACGCCCGTTTTGTCGCCGGGAATATCGGCGCCGCTTTTTTACGCACCATCTGGCTGGATGACTCGTATCACATGATCACATCGGACAACGAGCGAGAGATCGTCGCGCGCGAAACCGTGCTGTTTCTGCGCGAAAGTGAAGTGGCCCACAGCAATAGCGACGGCGAGAGGCCGCAGGTCGTATCGAAGGCGTTGGCGCGGCGCCTGCGGCAACTCGCGGCGCTCGGCAAGGAGCGCGCATGACGCTCAGGCTCGGCAAACCGGCTCGCGCGCCGCTGCTGCTTGCGGCGGCTTGCCTCCTTGCGGCAAGCGTAGCGCGCGCTGACGATCAGAGTCCGGCTGCGGACACGCAGGCGCCTGCGAACGCGAACGCGAGCGCCGACAGCAAATGGAAGATCGCGCTCGGGCCCGGCGTGATGGTCACGCCCAAGTATCCGGGCTCGCGCCAGTTGAGCGTGTTCCCCTTCCCTGCGCTCGACATCTCCTACGACGACCGGATTTTCTCGCAAGGTCCCGACGTGCTCGGCATCAACGTGTTGCGAGGGCCGGCGTATCACCTGGGCGCTGCGCTCAGTTTCGATTTCCAGACCCGCAAGGAATCCGACGATCCGCGTCTGCACGGTCTCGGCGACGTGCACAGCGGCCCCAAGCTCAAGCTATTCGCCGATTACACGGTGTGGGCGTTCACGGGTTCGGTCGCGCTCTATCAGGATATCGCCGGACATCATCAGGGCACGACGGTGAGCACGGACGTGGTCGCTTCCGCGCCGGTCGGTGGATGGCTGTTCTCGGTGGGGCCCGGATTGACCTGGGCGAATGGCACCTATACGCGGACGTTCTTTGGCGTGTCGAGTCAGCAGAGCGCCGCTTCGGGGCTGCCGGTATACAACACCAGCGCCGGTGTGCGGGACATTCATATGAATGCGGTCGTCACTTACGATATTTCCAGACACTGGGTTGGGTCGGTGTCGGCAACGTTTGGACGTCTGGAGCATAACGCGGCTAATAGTCCGATTACCGAGCGGAGGTTTGAGCTAGATACGCTCGCCTCGGTGAATTATCGGTTTTAGCCCTGCCAGGCGGGGTTTTTGTTGTGCCTGCGGTGTTACGACCGCCCTTCGATATCGCCGAGATCGATCCCGAGCTCCGCGGCCATACGCGCAACCAGCACGTGAAGCCGGCTCACTTCATCAGCGAGCCTCTTCTGCTCGGCCTTAACAGCCTCGAACGCCGACAACGGCGCACTATCCTCATCGCCTCCCGCTTGAGCGATTTCACTCGCGCTGACTTCCCCGCATAACAGATGCATCCAGCGGTTCTCACGCTCGCCCGGCGTGCGGGCCAGTTTCACCACGCGAGGTGGTTCACCAACGGCGAGTTCGTCGAGAAACGCCTCGACCGACGAGATGTCCGCAAAACCGTGCAAACGCGCGCTGTTCAGCCGTAACTCGGCCGCGGTCTGCGGGCCGCGCAACAGCAGCGTGGTCAGCAACGCAGCCGACTGGCCCGGCAGCCCAAGCACGCGATTCATGTTGTGCTCGAACCGCGGCACACGGCTGCTGCTGCCCTCCAGAACCAGGCTCAGACGCTTCAAGCTGTCAATGGCAGTCAGCACCTCCGCTTCAGTGGCGCTCATCACCGGTGCGCGACCGGTTTTCTGGTTGCAGCCCAAAGTCAGCGCGTTGAGCGAAAGCGGATAACTGTCCGGCACAGTGTGCTGTTTTTCGACCAGCACGCCGAGCACGCGCCCTTCGAGTTGCGTCAGAGCACGGATGGACGGGCGGGAAAAAGCGTCAGGATTGGAGTTCATAGATGATGTCACGGCGGACGCCGCCGGGTCGCGTGGACCGGCGTGCATAGCGTCGCACAGCCGGGCGGAGTTTTTAGTTTGTGAGCCCTATGATAAACGGCCCAGGCACCCTCGGTGTATGAATCTCCGCAGCAACACGCCGCGCGCGGCGCTACGCGGCACGACGCATGCCGCCGCACAAAGCCCATTCCCGACGGAGCTTCCGCCCGGATTTTTGTTTCGTTGACGATTTTCCATATTCGAGATAATTTCTCGAATATGGAAAATTCAATCACCGACGACAACGTCATCGACCGTCGTATCGCCCAGCGTTTGCGGGCGCTGCGTGCCGAACGCAACTGGTCGCTCGACGATCTGGCGAAGCTTGGCAACGTCAGCCGCGCGACCTTATCGCGCCTCGAAAACGCCGCCGTGAGCCCTACCGCGAGCGTGCTGGGCAAACTCTGCGTCGCCTACGGTCTGCCGATGTCGCGTCTGATGCATATGGTCGAGGAAGACTTTGCGCCGCTGGTGCCGCGCAGCGCGCAGCCGGTTTGGAGCGATCCCAGCGTCGGCTTCCGGCGGCGCTCGGCGTCGCCGCCGGCGCAGGCGCTGAGCGGCGAAGCGCTCGAGTGCGAACTTGACGCCGGCGTGCGCATCACTTACGACGCGTCGCCGAGACCGGGCCTCGAACATCACCTGATCCTGCTCGAAGGACAATTGCAGATCACTGTCGGCGGGCAAAGCCACGACCTTCAACCCGGCGACTGTCTGCGTTACCAGCTGTTCGGTCCCAGCGCGTTCGTGACGCCCGCACATTGCGCCGCCCGCTACATTCTTTTCATCGTGTGAGCCCGCATGACTGCAACCACCCCGATGAGCTTCTCCGCCGACGATCTGATTCGCCATACCCAGGAACTCGGCGCGCTGCTGCGCGCCTGCGTTCATGACGGCGCCAGCATCGGTTTCGTGTTGCCTTGCACGGTCGAGGAAAGCGAGGCGTTCTGGAACGCCAAGGTGCTGCCGTCGCTGCAAGCCGGTTCGCTCGTGCTGCTGGTGGCACGCTGCAAAGGCCGCATCGCGGGGACGGTTCAACTCGATTACGACACGATGCCGAACCAGCGTCACCGCGCCGAAGTGCGCAAGCTGCTGGTCCATCCCGAGTTTCGCCGCCAGGGGATCGCCAAGGCGCTGATGACCGAACTTGAAGCCCGCGCAAGCCAGTTGCAGCGCAGCCTGCTCACGCTCGACACGCGCACCGGCGACAAGGCCGAGCCACTGTATGCATCGCTGGGTTACCGGACGGTCGGCGTGATTCCGGGCTTCTGCCGCGATACGATCGAAGAGCGGCTCGATTCGACAACGATCATGTACAAGGCGCTTTGAGAAAGCATCGGCGGTTCGCTGTCAGGCCGCTTTCGAAGATTTGAAAGTACCTTGCGCGCCGCCTTCTCCGCTTGCCGCCGTTATGCGTTCAACGGCGCGAATCGAGCGCGATCCGCACCGCCAACCCCGCGAGCACGGTACCCATCAGCCAGCGTTGCACCCGCAGCCACACCGGCCGGCCGCCGAGAAACACGGCAATCGAACCCGCCATGCTGGCGATCAGCGCGTTGACGGTAACGCTCACCACGATCTGCACGCAGCCGAGCACGATCGACTGCGCCAGCACGCTGCCGTGCCCCGGCGAGATGAATTGCGGCAGCAGCGACAAGTACATCACCGCGATCTTCGGATTCGCGAGGTTGGTCACGAGTCCCATCGTGAACAGTTTGCGGCGGCTGTCGTGCGGCAGATCGCGCACCTGGAACGGCGAGCGTCCGCCGGGTTTGACCGCCTGCCACGCCAGATACAGCAGGTAGAGCGCGCCGCCGAAACGCAACGCGTCATACGCATAGGGCACTGTCAACAGCAGCGCGGTAATGCCGAACGCGGCGCAGAACATGTAGAACACAAAACCGAGCGCGACGCCACCGAGCGATATGAGCCCCGCGCGACGCCCCTGGCAAAGGGAGCGCGAGATCAGATAGATCATGTTCGGCCCAGGCGTGAGCACCATGCCGAGCGAAACCAGGCCGAAGGCAAGCAGCGTTGTGACAGCGGGCACGGCGTTCTCCTCTGGAAAAGTGAAATCTGGCAGTGCCGCCAAATATAGCCTATATCGCGGGCACCCGGCTCACACTCGGCCTTGGGCGCGCCCCTGCGCAGGCGTCAGCGGCGCAAAATGTGTATCCTCACCGATGTTCCCGGCGCCGCCGAGGCGACCGGGGTCATCGCAAGGAGATGCCATTGACCGACCACGCTGATTCTTCCCCATCCTCCAAGCCGCAGATCGATCCGGCATTGCTCGAACTCGCGCACGAAGTCTTCGAACTTGCACGACGCGGTGATGCCGCGATGCTCGCCGCGGTGATCGAAAAAGGCGTGCCGCCGAATTTGCGCAATGACAAAGGCGACAGTCGCGTGATGCTGGCGAGTTATCACGGTCACGTGGATGCGGTGCGGACGCTGCTTGAGCATGGCGCCGATCCGAACCTGCGCAATGATAATGGGCAGACACCCATTGCCGGCGCCGCGTTTAAGGGCTTTGACGCCGTGATTCAGGTATTGCTTGTGCATGGCGCGGATGTCGAGGGTGCGTCGCCGGATGGGCGCACTGCTCTTATGGTCGCTGCCATGTTCAATCGCACGGCGATTGTCGATCTGCTGATTGCCCACGGGGCAGATCCCGGTGCGCGTGATTTGAACAGAATGACTCCAAATCGACATCGACACCGGCGAGTTCCCCAATCCTCTCGACAGTAACGTCCGCGGCCGAATTACTGCTCATCGAAAAGGCGATACGCCTCTTTTCAACGGCCTGGCGCTACTGCCGCCGCACCTGAAGCTTTCCATATTGCGTCCGCACAAAACGCCGTACCGTTCGCCACATCAACGGATAGCGGTAGCCCGGCACCGCGAACAGCACCAGCGCGCCGAGCGCCAGCAGACCGCAGAACAGGAACGTGCCGCGATAGCTGAACGCCTGCACCAGCAAACCCGACAACACGCCCGACAGAATCGATCCGAGCCGCGCCGCGTTGAAGAACAGCGCGGTTGCGCGGCCCGGCGAATCCGGCATCAGATCCTGCACGTAGGTCATGCCGAGGCACGAGGTCACCGCGACCACGAAGGCGTTGAGCATCTGCATCGGGATCAGCACGTCGACGTGCCCGGCCAGCGACATCGCGATGAAATAGACCGCGTGCACCGCAGCGCATGCGGCCAGCCAGTTCGGTTTGTGCAGCGTCGACGATTTCGCGCCGAGCGCGAGCATCATCGGGATTTCAGTCAATGCGCCGAGGCCGAGCATGATCGACACGTCCAGATGCGTGCCGTTCAGGCCATGCACGATGTAGAGCGGCAGCACGATCATGGTGGCGTTGGCGGCGAGGCCAAGCAGCGTGAGCGCGGCTACCGCGCGGCGAATGTCGCTCGGCGAAGCGACACCCGGCAGGTCCTCGTGCGCATCTTCGCCGGGGGCGGTCAATGGCGGCACCGTGATCGACGCCGACGGCTCGGATGCCGTGTCCTCCACCGTGTGATCGCCCAGATGGCCTTGCGGCTCCCGCATCCGCCAGACGATCGTCGCGCAGGCGGCAAAGCTTGCCGCGGCGAACAGAAAGAGCCCGTAGAAACCGCTCGCCGCGAGCACCAGCGCGCCCACCGACGGACCGAACACCCATGCCGCAGACAGAATGGTCCGCAAGGTCGCGCTGGCGAACGCGCGCTCAGCCGGGTCCGGCACCGGCAGCGCCGCGCGGCTGAACGAGAACACCAGCGAGATGGCCGAGCCGCCCGCGCCGATAAAGGCAATGCCGACCGCCAGCAACAGCCGGTAATCACGCACTACGCATAAACACAGATAGCCGAGCGCGGCGGCTACCAGCGACGCCAGCAGCAAGGGCCGGTGCCGTCCGCTCGCGTCGCTCCAGCGGCCGGCCAAGGTGCTGGCGAGCACGCCGCTGGCGGCGATCAGCGTCATGAATACGCCGAGCCTGAACGGCGTCATGGCGGCGCGTTCGACGCCGAACAGCGACAGATACGGAGCGGTAAACGACATCGCCACCCCGAGCATGAGGGTGGCGGCGGCCAGCGGCTTGAAGCCAGGGATGCGCAGCAGATCGAAAAAACGTGAGGTCTTCAGCACGGGTGGCGGTGGTCAGGGAACGCGAGCCGCTGCCAGGCGCCATGGGCGCCAAGGAATGCATGGCCGGATCGACGGAGCATTATCGGCCGACCTCGCTTGCGCGTAAACCCGTGTACCCCGCGTCCCAAATTCGCGTAGCGTGCCGTCGCTGACGATCTCGCAACGAGGAAAACGCTGCTTGCCGTCCGTTGCGCGCATTGCTTCGGCGGGCGTGCTTCGGCGGACGTGCTTCGGGACGTGCATTAGCGCGGTGGATGCCTCGCAAGATTCGCTCCCGCTTTGCCGCCCTCGCCGCTACATCGTCACAGAACGACGTAACCGCGCTTTTCGAGCGTCCGCAGGTGCCATTGATTGCCGTAGACGCCGCAAGCGATGCAGAACAGGATCGACAGCGCCAGTCCGATCAGGTCGCCCGCACTGCCCCACAGGCCCGCAAAGAAAAGCATGATATTGACCGCCAGCATGACGAAAGCGGCAAACCACATTCTCTTTGACAAAGCCCACACGAAGCCGAGCAGGAGCGCGCCCCAGCTGAAGCCGGTGGCGACGGCGACCGTTTCGTCCTTGCCCGGGTAATGCAGATAGATTCGTTCTCCCATTTCCTTTCCTGAACGCGATGACACGCCGCTGCTTTGCGGCAAATGATGATGTTTAACACGCCCGGTTGGCAAGAACGTGTGTCTGCCTACATTTTCATCGAACGCGTGCGGATCATGAACGACGCCGTACCGGGTATCTGCAAAATATTAGTTGCCTTGCTAACCATATTGCGCTTCAATGGAGCCCATGTTCGATCATTGCCTTTACTTCAATTCATCCGCGCTGGCGCGGCTTGTCGAGCGCGAATGGGGTGCGGTGTACGCGGAATTCGGGCTGACGCCGCCGCAAGGTTTTGTGCTGCGCGTCGTGTTGGCCACGCCCGGCTGCCTGAGCAGCCAGGTTGCCGACTTGCTGGGTATTGCGCGCCCTACCGCGACGCGGCTGATCGATAACCTGAGCGACAAGGGGCTGGTGGAGCGCCGTCAAGGCGAAACGGACGGCCGCGAGTGGTGCGTGTACGCCACGCGTGCAGGCAAGGCGCTGGAACGCCCAATTAACGAGGCCAGCTCGCAAATCGCCAAGAATCTGCGTGCGAAGATCGGGGCCGAATTGTTCGAATCGGCCGTGACGTCGATGCACGGGGTACGGAAGGCGCTTGGTTGAGGCGCGTTTTTTTCAATCCAATGATTGTCTTGCTAACTATAAAAAGAGAGGAAGGAATGAAAGATCTGGCGACTCCCCCGTGCCCGGGCCGCAAGGGTCTGTGGCGCTTTAGTGCCCGCTCGCGGCTATCGGTCGATTGGATTTTTGGTCTCTTGATAGGTGTTTCGCTTTGCGTGTTGCTGGGTATCGCGATTGCTTGTGCACCCGGCAGCGTGCGAAGCAATAACGAGCGCTGTATGCAAGCGCTCGCCGATGAGCAACACGTGAGTGTCGAGGCGTTTTTTCAGAATCCTGCTGGGGAAGATGTCCTTGCTGAAGCTGTTGCGCAATGTACCAGGTGATTTTTCTTACCAAATCCGCAATTATCAACAATATCTCGCCTGAAGAGGCAACCAACATCGGGAGTCACGATGGCCACGCAAACAGCTTACTCACAGAAAGCCCCCTCGCGCGCCGAGGTAGACACCCTCCCGGGCGCCACGGTATTGGAATTCGGCACAGACTGGTGCGGCTACTGCCAGGGCGCGCAGGCGTCGATCAGCAAGGCCTTCGAACCACACACCGGCATTAGGCATCTAAAGATTGAAGACGGACCCGGCCGCCCGCTGGGCCGCTCCTTCAAGGTCAAATTCTGGCCAACGCTGATCTTCATGCGCGATGGAGCCGAAGTCGCACGCATAGTGCGCCCCGCCAACGCGACCGAGATTGCCGAAGCCTTCACGTCTCTCTGATCCGCGCGCGGATCCGGGCGCGATCACAGCGTGCCCCGCCGCAACGCGTAAGCGACAACCCATCATGCGACAAGCCATCCATCACTTGAGCGTCAAAGCCCGCACCAGCGGACTCGTCGAGTTCACCGACGAAGCGCGCCGCTTCGTCGCCGAACAGGCGATCGGCACCGGCCTGTTGACGCTGTTCTGCCGTCACACTTCAGCTTCGCTATTGATCCAGGAAAACGCCGATCCTGCCGTGCAACGAGATCTGGAACGCTACTTCGCGAGCCTTGCGCCCGAAGACGCCGAGCGTTACGAACACAATGCCGAAGGACCGGACGATATGCCGGCCCACCTTCGCACGGCGTTGACGCAGGTGCAATTGTCGGTGCCGGTCGAGCACGGCCAGATGGTGCTCGGCACGTGGCAAGGTCTTTACCTGTTCGAACATCGCCGTCGCACGCAACCGCGCGATATCGTGCTGCACCTGATCGGCGAATGATCTGCTGCCGGCGCTGTCGAAGCAGACAGCAGACTCCGGCAGCAGATATCTGCAAATGCGTTTGCTGCACTGCTTTATCCGTCAACCGGCTTAAAGGGAGCAACATCTCATGGGCACCCATAGCGAACTGCAGGCTACCGTCGATGCGATGGTCCAACCCGGCAAGGGCCTTCTCGCCGCCGACGAAAGCGGCCCGACCATCGCCAAACGCTTCAGGACGATCGGCCTCGAATCCAGCGAGGAAAACCGCCGTGCGTACCGCAATCTGCTGCTGACCACGCCCGGTCTCGGCGAGTTCATCAGCGGCGTGATCCTCTACGAAGAAACGCTCGGTCAGAAAGCGAACGACGGTACGCCGTTTGCGCAGCTGGCCGTCAGGAACGGCATCGTGCCGGGCATCAAGGTAGACCTCGGCAAGATCCCGCTTGCGCTCGCCCCCGGCGACGAAATCACCGAAGGCCTCGACGGCCTCGCCAAACGCTTCGTCGACTACAAGCGGCAAGGCGCGCGCTTTGCCAAATGGCGCGCGGTGTACAACGTCACGGCAAGTCTGCCGAGCCGGCTCGCGATCGAAGCGAATGCCGATTCGCTGGCGCGTTACGCGGCGATTTCCCAGGAAGCGGGCATCGTGCCGATCGTCGAACCGGAAGTGCTGATAGACGGCGATCACACCATCGAGCGCAGCGCCGAAGTGACCGAGGCAGTGTTGCACGAGGTCTTTCACGCGCTGCATCGGCATCGTGTCGTGCTCGAACACATCCTGCTGAAGCCGAGCATGGTGCTGGCCGGCGCGGATCATGCCCAGCAATCGACCACTGCGGAGATCGCGGCGCAAACCTTACGGGTGCTCAAACGTACGGTGCCGTCCGCCGTGCCGGGCATCGTGTTCCTGTCCGGCGGCCAAGCGCCGGAAGAAGCCACGGCCAATCTCGACGCGATGAATCGCCTCGGGCCGCTGCCGTGGAATCTGAGCTTTTCATATGGACGGGCGTTGCAGGAACCGCCGCTGCAAACGTGGAAAGGCGAGGCAAGCCACGTCGAAGAAGCGCAAAAGGCCTTGCTCAAGCGTGCGCGCCTGAATGGCGCAGCAGCGCTCGGCCAGTACGACACGACGCAGGAAAAGAAGTAACGTGGGCGGCAACCGATGGTCCGCCATGCCGGGACATATAAGGTCGTGGCGGCCCGGCCGCGCCGTGCATGGCGGCCGGCAAGCTTACGGTTCGCACGCAACCAGCGCGTGCAGTTCGTCGATATTGAACGGCTTGGCGAGAATCGCCACGCCAAGACGGCGCGCCCGTTCGAGTTCGTCGGCGTAGCCGGTCATCAGCGCGATCTTCTGCGCCGGCCACGCGCTGCGTACTTTTTCCGCGAGGTCGATACCGCTGAGCTTGCCCGGCATCTGGATGTCGGATAGCACGAGTTCGAACTTCGCGCCGCCGCTCAGCACGTCGAACGCCTGATCGGCGGTGGGTTCATGCCGCACTTCGCAACCGAAGGTCTCCAGCACCGCGGCCACACCCGCCGCCACGTCCTCGTTGTCTTCGACCAGCAGAACCATGCCGGGCGACGAAGGCGCCGGCTGATACGCCGCTTCGGCGCCGGGCGCCGCCTTATGACGCTCGCGATAGCGCGGCAGATAAAGCCTGACGGTGGTGCCGCTGCCCGGCACGCTGTCGATCCTGGCCGCGCCCGCCGCCTGTTCGCACATCGCGAGAACCTGGGCGAGACCGAGGCCGCTGCCCGAGCCGCGCAGTTTGGTGGTGAACAGCGGTTCGAACGCGCGCCGCGCAACCGCTTCGGGCATGCCCTCGCCGTCGTCCGAGCAGGCAATCAGCACGTATTCGCCGTCCGGCAGCAACGTATCGCTGCTCACCAGCCGATTGTTCTGGCAGCGGATCACAAAACGGCCGCCACGCGGCATTGCATCGCGCGCGTTGACAGCAAGGTTCACGAGTGCGAATTCGAGGTCGGTCGGATCGGCCAGCACCGGCCAGACGTTGTCGACGATGTTCAACGCCACTTCCACGTTGTCGCCGAGCGCTGCGTCGATCAGCGGCACGACTGCGGGCAGCCATTGGGCGAAGTCGAGCGGTTCCTGTTTGAGCGGCTGCTTTTTCGCGACGCTCAATAGACGCCGCGTCAGCGATTCAGCGGTGGCGGTTGCGCGCTCCACCGCGAGCACTTCTTTTTCGAGGTTGTTAAAGCGCTTCAGCCGCGCAAGCTCGGTGTTCGCCGACACTACCATCAGCAGATTGTTGAAATCGTGCGCGACGTTGGCGACCAGATTGCCGAGCGCGCCCATACGCTGCAATTGCCGGCTCGATGCCTCGGCGGAAAGACGCATCGCCACTTCGCCCTGCCAGCGCTCCCACGCGCGGCGCTCCCCTTCGAGTCGACGCAGCGAGAAAAACACCAGCAGCCAGATCGCGAGGCACGGCACGGCCGTGATCGCCGCGATCAGCATGAAATGGCCGCGCCACGCGCCGGTGATCGACGCGGTTGCGTAAGCGCTCATCACGTAGAGCGGATAGTCGCCGACGCGGCGAAACGCCAGCAAGCGTTCGACGCCGTCCACCGTCGAGGTCAGGCGGATGTGACCGAACAGCTGTTGGTCGCGCAATGCGGCGATGAACGCGCTCTGCGCTTTTGGCTGGGCGCCCGCGGGCCATGCCGGATAGCGGACCAGCAGATTGCCGTCCTGGCGGTATAAGCCTAGCGACAGCGACGCATCCCCACTCGTCAGATCACGATAGAAGCGCGAGAAATACTCATTACGTAGCGCGACCGACACCACACCGAGGAATGGCCCGTTGATACCCGAGCGGCCAATCGCCGTGTTGAACACATCGGTTCGCGACAGCGGCCCGAACATCGGCAGCGAAAAATACGGGTGTGGACGCATTGCTTTGGCCGCAGTGAAGTCCTCGCGCTGCGCAACCGACATCGCCGGCGCCGGATAGACGCGGCTCGACACCAGCAGATCGCCGGCCGCGCCGAACACCGCGATCGACGCGACCTGTGGGAAATCGCCGCCGATTTCGCGCAAGCGATCGTGCAATGCGGCTTCATGCGCGCGTATTCCCGTGTCGTCCTCATCGCCCAATAGCTCGACGATGCGCGAGGCCATCTGCTGATTGAGGTCCAGCACCTTGACGGCCTGTTCCTCAGCCACGCGCGCGAGCCTGTCGATCATGTCGTTCGAATCCGCGATGCGGCGCTGGTAGTCGAAATAGCCATAGCCCGCGAGGCAGGCCAGCGGAAACACAATCGAAACGGCAAGCACGATCAGCAGCACGCGCCGCGTCGCCGCGAAGTTTCGCGAGGGCATCGGGAAATCGACTGCGACACGTTCCGCACGCTGCACGGTCACGATCTCCATGAAAAATGGCAACAGGTCGGGGTGAGCGCTGCACCGCGTTTCGCGGATTGTCTCGCATGTTCCGCGCGGCGTCCGTGCGCCGTCTGTGCGCCAATGCCCATTCCGTCGGAATGTACCTTACTTCCGTGGCTCTCCCTAGCCTGCCGGAGCAGGGAAATGATGTGCGGGTCGTCGTGCGGGTCGTCGTGCGGGTCGTCGTGCATATCGTCGCGCGTATCGTCGGACGAATTCGGGCATGCGAATTGCTGACCAGCCGCCGTCACTGACCGGAGGTGACACTCTCATCGGTGGTGAGCTGCACCTGCAAACCTTCAAACACCCGCTGCGTCGCCCGGCTCGGCGCTTCAAGCGCGAACAGCAACAACGAACGTCCTGTCACCTGGTAAGCATCACCAGCACGGAACTCCGGCAACTCCGCCCGCACGGGCATGTTGGTGTCGAGCAGACAGGTCCACTGCTCGCCCTCCGGAATATCAGGCAGCGTGAAGTTGACCACGTCGTGATGCGCGTTCAGCACCAACAGCAAAGTGGCATCGGACGCAGGCCGGCGAATGCCGGACGCCTGCGCGCGCCCGTCGATCACCAGGCCAAAGCAGCGCATCGACGGATCGTCCCATTGTTCAGGAGAAAGATCGCTGCCGTCAGGCGACAGCCAGCGCGCGTCGGTCACATCCAGCGCTTCGTTGTACTCGCCGGCGAGAAAGCGCCCGCGCCGCAACACCGGCAAACGATGACGCAGCGTGGTCAGATTCTTGACGAACTCGATCAATGCGCGGCCGTCGTCGTCGATACGCTCCCAATCGACCCAGCTGATCTCGTTGTCCTGGCAATACGCGTTGTTGTTGCCGTTCTGCGTGCGGCCGAATTCGTCGCCGGCGAGCATCATCGGCGTGCCTTGCGAGAGCAGCAGCGTGGCCAGCAGGTTGCGTTTCTGGCGCTCGCGTTGCTGGCGGATCTCGGGGTCATCCGTTGGACCTTCAACGCCGAAGTTCCACGTCTTGTTGTCCGAATGGCCATCTTTGTTGTCTTCGCCGTTGGCCTCGTTGTGCTTGTCGTTGTACGAGACCAGATCGTTGAGCGTGAAGCCGTCGTGCGCGGCGATGAAATTGACGCTGGCCCACGGACGGCGGCCGCGATGATTGAACTTGTCGCCCGAACCGGTCAGGCGTTTGGCGAGATCGCCGACCGCGCCTTCGTCGCCCTTCCAGTATCCGCGCACGGTGTCGCGAAAGCGGTCGTTCCATTCGGCCCAGCCCGGCGGAAAGCCGCCCACCTGATAGCCGCCGGGGCCGCAGTCCCACGGTTCCGCGACCAGCCGCACGCTCGAGAGCACCGGGTCTTGCCGGCAGCTGTCGAGAAAGCCTCCGCCTTCGTCGAAACCGTGCGGCTCGCGGCCGAGAATCGTCGCGAGGTCGAAACGGAAGCCGTCGACTTTCATCTCCGTCACCCAGTAGCGCAAGCTGTCGGTGACCATTTGCAGCACGCGTGGATGCGACAGGTTCAGCGTGTTGCCGGTGCCCGTGTCGTTGATGTAATAGCGCGGCTCGTCGGGCATCAGCCGGTAGTACGACGCGTTGTCGATGCCTTTGAAGGAGATGGTCGGGCCGCGCTCGTTGCCTTCGGCGGTGTGGTTGTAGACCACGTCGAGAATCACTTCGAGGTTGGCGTTATGAAAGCTGTCCACCATTCCCTTGAATTCGCCGACTGAATCGATCGACGACGCAAAGAAACGCGGATCGGCCGCGAAGAAGCCGATCGTGTTGTAGCCCCAGTAGTTCGTGAGCCCCTTTTCTAGCAGATGGCTGTCGTTGACGAAGGTCTGAACCGGCAGCAATTCGACCGACGTGACGCCGAGGCTTTTGATGTAGTCGACCACGACTTGCTGCCCGAGCCCCGCGAACGTGCCGCGCAGATTTTCCGGCACGCCGGGATGACGCTTCGTCAACCCGCGCACATGGGTCTCGTAGAAGATCACGCGCTCCCACGGCAACGCATTGCGCTCCGGATGAGTCCACGAGAAATTCGCATCGACCACCTTGCACTTCGGCACGAAGGGGGCGCTGTCGCGCTCGTCGAATGACAGATCGCCTTGTTCCGAATCGAGCGTATAGCCGAAGATTTCCGGCGCCCACTGGAGATCGCCGATATGGGCTTTGGCATAGGGGTCCAGCAGCAGCTTGTTCGGGTTGAAGCGATGGCCATTTTCGGGTTCGTAGGGACCATGCACGCGATAGCCGTAAACCGCGCCCGGTTTCAGATTGGGCACGAACACATGCCAGACCTCGTCCGTGTACTCCGGCAGCTCGATGCGTTCTATTTCCGTCAGCCCCGTTTCATCGAACAGACAGAGTTCTACCTTGGTTGCATGCGCAGTAAACAGTGCGAAATTGACACCGCTTCCGTTCCACGTCGCACCAAGCGGAAAGGATGTGCCTTCCGAAATGCGCGTCGAGTAATTGATCTGGGATGACATAGTGGTTCCTGTGGAGTCCGCCGACATCAGCCCACGCGTACTTTTCGCGGCGCGGGCTCGCGTTCAAGGATGACGCATTTTTTCAAACCCCGATGCAGCTTTACGGCGGCCCCGCCACACGCAACGCAGCGGCCGATTCAAGCACGCGCAACAGACGCTCCGGTGTCAGCGGCTTGGCGCAGTGCGCATCAAAACCCACTGCTTTGGCGCGAGCCCGATCCTCACGCGATGCAAACGCGGTGCAGGCCACCAGCAACATATGCGCGGTCAATGGATTGGCCCTGAGGCGGCGTGCCAGTTCGAAGCCGTCGAGGCCCGGCATCTTGATGTCCAGCACGACTGCAAACGGCTGCCATTCGCAGGCCATTTCACAAACGGCCAGAGGATCGTCAAGTGCGCGGCACTCGAAGCCGTCCGCGTTCAGCAGCATCTGCAACGCTTCGGCGGCTTCACGATAATCGTCCACCACCAGGACGCGCCGGTGCGAGGCCATTGCATATCGAATCGGCCGCCAGACTACGACGTCGTCGTTCTCGTCCATTCCGTCGTTGGGCGTCACCATCCTCTCCTTGTGCCGCTAGCGGGCACCTTCGAAATACGCGCGCAAGATTCGCTCCCGCCGCGCAGTCAAGGTCGACGATTCTTCTGGCGTTTGTTTCAGTTCCGGCCGACACGCTGCTGGGCGGTGCTTTTCTTTTCAACCATAGCTTACAGTGCGCCATGCTGCTCGCTGGATTGCGGGCGCCGATCCATCAACGTATGCACTGGATCTCGCGGCGGGTCATGGAACGCACGTCCGTCGTGCACGTCGCCCTTGGGGTGTGCAGCGCAGAAGGGTTCTTGACCCGATCTGCAGGGAACTGACCCAGCTGCTGGAAACAACACTCGGCAAAGGCAGCAGCGCCACCACTTCGCTGCCGGTTCGCCATCCCCGCCCGTTAGGTCAGGTGCCGGTGAAAGAACAGCCAGCCAACATCCTCAAGGTGTGGCCCGAGCGCGCGCCGATCGAGTGCCTGCGCCCTGATGACTTTAACCCGCGCATCCGGCAACTGGCTGCGCAGCACTGCCAGCATCGCGGGGCGTCGCGGAACCGGAGTAGCAGCAAGTGAAGACCCGCGATAACGCTGAACGGTTGATCGACTATCTGCGTCAGCACCCGCAGCCAACAACCGTTGCGGAACTCGCTGCCGCAGGCGTGATGAATTCGCGCGATGCATCCGATGCGGTGCAGTACGGCGTTCGGCATGGCGTCATCGAACGCATCCGGCGGCCTGGTGCCAGACCCAACGAACGGGTCCAGTACCGGATGACTGGCCGACCGGTACCAGCTACTTCCCAAGGCACCGCCGGCCCGTTATTCGATGCGCTGCTCACGGCATGGGGCATCGCGCGCGTGCCGCCGCGCTTACCCGAGCATGCGCCAGCCAGGGTGGTTGTGTTCGACTAAGCACGACACGAGTGTTAGTGCGCTCATGCGCCGCTGATAGCAAAGTGGACGACCATGACGGGCCGCCGGCCGGCGACAACTGATTGCCGTGCGACAATGCCCGCCTCTCAGGTTCTGGCGCGGCCCTCGGAATAAGCCAGAATCCTTCAGCCGACCGCTTACCCGGTCGGTTTTTTTTCGTCCCGTGCGCGTCTATCGCACCACCGCAGACGCGGCGGCAATTTCCTTTCAAAAATGTTTCATGCAGGATCGAAATCCCTGACAACTCTTGTCTTTTTCAAGATGGATTGTCAGCTAAAGTCCTAAGGGGATATTCCGCAGACGATAACCAGGGGGCGTTCTTGAGTCCAAAAACCGCTGAAATCGATGTGTCCGGGCGAGCAAACCGCGCCGTACACCGCCACTACCATCTCGACGTGCCGCAGGCCCGCAGTTCCGCCCTGGCCGACGTGTTCGCCTTCGACGGTGAGCGGGCCATCGGTGCGCCGACGAAGTACGTGATCAGCTTCACCCATCCGCAGCCCGACCTGTCCCGCACCGAGTACCTGAACAAGCCCGCGACGTTCGAGATCCAGCCGCCTTTCGATCCGGCCAGGATGCGCGAGCCGGAACCCCCGCGACGGGTCCAGGGCGTGATTACCGGTTTTGCCCAGCTTGCCAGCAACCGCGACCAGACGACCTATGAGGTCGTGCTGGAATCGCGCCTCGCGCTGCTGCGCAACGCACCGAAATGCCGGTTCTTTCTCGAAAAGAGCTTTCCGGACATCATTGGGCAGATCCTGCGCGAGCACGGCTTTGACCGGATTCACGGCAGCTTCGACTTCAACCTTTACAGCACCTATGGCAAGCGCGCCTTCGTGATGCAGTGGGAAGAAGATGACCTGACCTTCATCACGCGCCTGTGCCGCCGCTCGGGAATCTGGTTCGTCTGCGAGGAGGGCGAGCATTGCGAGGCAGTGCGCTTTGGTGACGACTTCACACACTATCGCCGTCACCCGAACCTGAGCGTGCCTTACCGCGAACGCAGCGGCCTGGAGACTAGCGGCGCGGAGTCGGTCTGGAGATGCGCGCGAAAACCGTGCCGGCGCGTTACATGGTGCGCTCGTACAACCCCCAGCATGCGCCCGAGCCGATCGACGCGACCAACGTGATTCATGATGACCGCACCACGTATGGCGAAACCTATACCTGGGGCACGCCGTATCTCACTGCCGACGAGGCGCAGCGCGAAGCGCTCCTGCGACGCGAGGCGGCGCTGGCCGCACAGATCGAGTATCGCGGCACCTGCGACATGCTGGATCTCACGCCTGTCAGCGTGCTCAAGCTTTCGAACCGCGTACTGCCCGAGGCCTCACACGGACTGCTGGCCGTGTCGGTGAAGTGCAGCGCCTCGCGCAGCAAGCCGTATCGGGTTGAATTCACCGCGATCCCTTCGGACCGGCTTTACCGCCTGCCGCTGCTTGAACATACGTGGCCGAGAATTCACGGCACGATTACCGGGCGGATCGCTTCGCCCGGTGACTATCCCCAGCCCTACGTCGACGAACACGGCAACTATATAGTCAACCTTCATCTGGATCGCGACAGCCGCACACCGGGTCTGGATAGCTGTCCGATGCGGCTTGCCAAACCCTTCGCCGGCGCAAACCAGAGTGGCCTGCATTTCGGCCTGGTGGACCGCACTGAGGTCACGGTGGGCTTCCATCACGGCAATCCCGACCTTCCCTACATCAGTCAGGTACTCCACAACGCGCGCGAGCCGGACCCGATCGTCAGCGGCAGACGATGGAACAGCCGCAGCACGATTCACACGCGCTCGAACAACACGATCGAGTTCGAGGACTTCCCGCGCGAAGAACACATCAAGGTTGCCACCGAGCAGGGCAAGTCGCAGCTCAATCTCGGCCATACGGTGGACCGCAACCTCAAGTTGAGGGGCAATGGTTTCGAGCTGCGCACGGACCTGAAAGGTGCGGTGCGCGCCGGCGGCGGTGTGCTGGTGTCGGCGGACATGCAGTCGCGCGCGACCGGTGAGCAGACGGACATGAGCGCCGCGCTCGAACAGATGCGCGCGACGCAGGCCGCTGCGCAGGAGCTGGCCGATGTGGCGCGCGCGGCCCAGGCGGAGGTCGCCAACGTGAAGGCTGAAAACCAGTGGCTCAAGGACGAACTGGCGGGCCTTAAGCAGGCCGTTATCGCCCTGTCCGCGCCGCACGGCATCGGTCTGTCGACGCCCGATCGTGTACTGGTGTCGGCCAGTAAGGATGTGAGCGTGGCGACCTCGTCGGGCTTCAATGTCAGCGCCCTGAAAAACGTGGTCGTAGCCGCTAGCGATGTGCTGTCCCTGTTCGCCCACCGGCTCGGCATTAAGCTGTTCGCGGCACGCGGCAAGGTGCAGATTCAGGCGCAGAGCGATGAGATCAACATCGCTTCGGAAAAAGACACCACCATCACCAGCTCAAACGGGCGTGTCGTCATCGAGGCGAAGACGGAACTGCTGTTCAAGTGCGGCGGCTCGTATTTCCGCATGACCAGTACCGGCATCGAGGATGCGACACCGGGCGATCGCAAGTGGAAGGCCGCCGCCTACGCCCGCCAGGGACCGGCCAGCATGCCGGCCGCGCTTCCCGTGTTGCCCAAGCCTGCCGACACGGAATGCGCATTGCGTGCCGGCCGCTCTGGCGTGCCGTTCGCGCGTTTCTAGCACCTCGCCGCTACACGGACAGTACCCCCATGTCACTTGAAAGAACCGACCCGCTACTGGAGCGTTTCCGTAGCCAGTACGCCACCCTGAAGGTGGCGCATCCGCAGGTGCGGCTGTATGCCCTGATCGATTTCGCCACCATGTCAGGCAACTGGCAACGCCATCTGTTGGCCGATCTGAAGGCCGTGCCGCGTTTTGCGCTGTACAGCGATACCGGGCTTGATGACCTGTCGGAAACCGGCCCGTTCCTGATCGCCTGCCCGGAGCCGGAAGGCGTCGAAACCCGAGCCCTGTACAACGCGCTTAACGGTCTGACCCGAAGCGATCACCGGTTCGTGTCGTGGTTGTGGACGACACACGATATCGAACCGCTCATCGGCCATCTGCAAACGCTGCTGCATGCGCGGCTGGGTCCCGATGACGGGGATGCGTGGTTCTTCTTCCATCAGCCGGCCTACCTGCCCGTCCTGCACCGTGAGCTGCCCGAGCCGTCACGTCGCTACATGTTCGGGCCGTGCCTTGCATGGTGGTGTCTCGATCCGCGCGGCGAGCTGGTCGAGCTGGCCGGCGAAAACCTGCCGCTGCCCGCCGCATGGGACGCGTTCCCCGTGCCCGAAGAAGTGGTCAACGCCCTCCATCGTGCCGGCGCACCGGCCCAGGTGCGCGCCTGGCTGCAAAAAGCCATGCCGGCCCTGCTCGATCAAAATAGCGCCAATGCGCAGCTCCAGCAGCTCACGCCGCTTGCCGAACAAGCCTTTGCGTATGGCATCACCGGCAAGACCGATCTCGGCGTGTATGCCGCCCACGGCCTGCAATACGGCCCGCAGTACGACGATCATCCCGCCCTGCAAGGGGTGCTCACGCAGTTTCGCGCTGCTGACGCAGCGCTGATCGACGCCTATGCCGCGCTGGGTAGTGGCGTGTGGAAAGAGGTGCGGGAAACCGCCCGGCAGCGAGCCGCCGAAGCCGCCGCGCAGGCGCATCAGGACAAGTTGCGCAAATACGGCTATGCCAAGGTGCGCACACGGATCATCAACCGCACGGAGCACCGCAGGCAAAAGGTCCGGCTGATTGTGGAGCGCGGCAACATCATTTCTGAGTCGGCATTGGCCGACGAATTGCCGGGCGGGGTGTATTCGGATGCAGAGCTTGACGTACCGGCCGTGAACATCCCAATACCCGGCACCCAGGCCGTGATGAAGTGGATCAGCCCGGCCGGATGGGAAAGCTCGGACGATGAGGTCGTCGTAACGGGGGAACTGCCCCGCGCTGAAGGCGAGGGCTTGGCGATCGTGCAGTTCGCCCGCAACTTCCGCGTCTATGTGCACATGTATGCCGAGGAGCCGAAGCCGGCGCGGCAATGGTAATAACACACGATAAATGTCAGTCATCCGAATGAAAAAGATCACGATATTACTGGTGTCGATCGCGTTACTGGTTAGCGCGTGTGCGGCATCTTCTATGAGGTCAGGTGAAGCCAACGTCACCGTTATGGGGACCAACTATACGAACGACTACATCCGTTTTACGTTGATGTCTCCATCGGGGAAAAACCTTGGCACTGGAGGAAGCGTTGAACCGTTTTCAAAAGGTGGCACAGGCGGTGGGGTTTGCTGTGCGATGGTGCCCGGTGTCGGTCAGACTGTCCGAGTGGAGTTGAGAGTCGGCGGATTCAACGATGCAGCCGACCAGTACAAAACCTACAACCGGGATGTGGTCGTAAAAGGAGCTACGCCGACAGACTCCGATCATCATGGTTATCTAATTGTCCGGTTCTTCCCGAATCATGAGGTCGAGGCGGAACTGATTCCATCGGCCGACTTTGAACCCAAGAATCCCCGCGTTGACAAGCTGTTTTCAGGTCAGCGCGTAATGCGCCAGATGGGAGAATAACGATGCAGGACTGGATCACCGATAACCACAAACGGCTCACGATATTGCTGGTATCGATCGCGTTACTAGTTAGCGCGTGCGCGACGGTACAGCCTCGCGGTTATGTATTGGCAACGGCCTGGAGCGCCAACTACACGGAAGACTACATCTACGAATTCAACATTCAAACGGCAGCCGGCCAGGACACGGGACTTGAAGGCCTTCAGGTTAGTGAGTTCTCGAAAGGAGGAAAGGGAAAGCGAGAGTGCTGTTCGCTGATTCCTGGTGTGGGCCAGACGATCCGCATCGTCTGGAAAATCGGTGGACACAACGACGACGAGGCACAGTGGAAAACCTACAGTCGGGATGTGGTCGTGACGGGGACCATGCCGAAGCCGGAATACAAGCTTCAGAGTTATCTGATTGTCCGGTTCTTTCCGAATCATGAGGTCGAGGCGGAATTGCTAGCTGGCGACGGTGATGTTGGCCCCGAAAATCCCCGCGTGGACAAGCTGTTTTTTGTTGGGCCGCTCGTGATGCGCCACATAGGAGAATGACGATGCAGGACTGGATTACCGATAACCACAAACGGCTCACGATATTGCTGGTATCGATCGCGTTGATGGTTAGCGCGTGTGCGGCATCTTCAATAGAGCAAGGCAAAACAGACGCCGCCGTTATGGGCGTCAACTATACGAACGACTACATCGACTTTACGTTGATGTCGCCATCGGGAGAGAACCTCGGCATCGGAGGGGAGGCAAAACCGTTTTCGGAAGGTGGTACAGGGGGCACTGCTTGTTGTGCGCGGCTTCCTGGTGTCGGCCAAACCGTCCACGTGGACTTGAGGGTTGGTGGATTCAACGATGCGGCCGACCAGTACAAAACCTACAGCCAGGATGTAGTCGTAAAAGGAGCTACGTCGACGGACTCCGCTCGCCATAGTTATCTAATTGTCCGGTTCTTCCCGAACCATGAGGTTGAAGCGGAATTCGTTCCTGGAGACGATCCACGCGGTATGCGAAATCCAAGAGTCGATCAGCTTTTATTGGGTCAGCGCGTGATGCGCCACAAAGGAGAATGACGATGCAGGACTGGATTACCGATGGCCACGATACGTTCCATCAGGCGCTCAAGACCGCCACGCAGTTGCATGCCGAGGAGTTCATGACCTGCACGACCTGCGAGCAGCAGCCGTGGTTCAGCTTCTTTTTCGACGGAACGGGAAATAACCGCGATCTGGACAAGCCGAAGCAGAAGATGTCGAACGTCGCCCGGCTCTACGAGGGACACGACGAAGAACGACCACTGATCTGGAAGCTCTACTACCCCGGCGTCGGTACACCACTGGACGCGAGCGACGCAAGCTGGTGGGAAAAGATCCGCGATAGCGAGGCGCTGGGCAGTGGAGCCGGACTCGGTTCCGATGTACGGCTAGCCAAGGCAGAAGACGATTTTCGTTTTTTTCTGACGTCCAATCATAAGGTCAGCCGGATCGACGTTGCGGTGTTCGGTTTTTCACGCGGCGCAGCGCTCGCGCGTGCGTTCGTGAACCGGCTGCTGAAGAAGTGCGAGATGAAGGACGGCGTGCCCTGCTGGCCGTGTCCCACGGCGCTCGATGGCCAGTCCGCGCCGCTGCACTTCCGGTTTCTGGGCATCTTCGACACGGTGGAGTCGGTCGGGTTGCCTGCGCATAACCTGAACAGCAGCATGCTGATGAATATCCCCGATCAGGTCGAACGGTGCTTTCATATTGCGGCCGGCCACGAGCTGCGCGCCTGCTTTCCGCTGACGCCGGTGCGCAACGGCAGCGCCTCCTGCGAACAGCTCGTGTGGCCGGGCGTGCATTCCGATATCGGCGGCGGTTATCGTCCCGGCGAGCAGGGTCGCTCTGACCAGCTTGCGCGTATCGCGCTGAACCGCATGCGCCTGGAGGGCGCGATGAGCGGTGTGCCGTTCACCGCGCCGTCGCTCGCCGCCAAGGACGTGCATGCGCTGTTCGAGTACGACGAGGAGGTCAAGGCGCTGGCCGACGAGTACAGAGGGGTGGTGGGCACCGGCGGCACGCTGGAGGCGCAGGTTTTCGCGCACATGCGCCTTTATTATGGGTGGCTGAAGGTGACCTTCGGACAGAAGCCGTGTGACCTCTACAAGGGCGTGTGTTCGACCGACCCGGAAGTGAATGCGCAACTGCAACGCATCCAGCAGTTCCATGACCGCCTGAAGATCGACGCGGACACGATGAACTGGCGCAAGTACCTAACGGACCTGTGGAAGACCGACCGCAGCGAATACGATCGCACCATTTCAACCGCCGGCGGCCGTAGCGGGATGAACAGGCTGCTGTCGGACGAGGAGGCCGCCTACTGGGAGGCCTGGCTGAATCCCCCCACGCTGTCGCCGGAGCTGGTGCGCTTCTTCGACCAGTATGTGCACGACTCGCGCGCCGGGTTCCTGCGCATCGACAGCAGTGGCTACTTCAGGCCACGCCAGCTCATCGAGCCATCCGGCACCCCGAAGACCGTCGCGCAGCCCGTGGCCGCGCCGCAACTGGCGTTGTCCTGATCATGCAGCCGTCTGACACTTACCCGGACCGGGATGGCTTTACGCTCTCGCCATTCTTCGCGGAACTGCCCGCCTATGTCATGACGTTTCACGACGAGGCGGGCGACCTGCGCGTCGTGACGGAAAAAGTCGAGCTGGGGCGCGCGATGACCTGCTACCTCTCGCCCGTTGACGCGTTGATCGAAGTGCTGCAATTGAACCAGATGCTCGGGACGCAGTACGGGGTCATGCCGGCGCAGCTGGTCCCTGCGGAGCGGTGGCGCGATGCTGACGGCCGGGGGCTGATCGCCAATGTCCACCTGGGCTGGCCGGTCCAGAATGGCCGGCTGCTGCTGCGTCCCGCCGGCGCGCTCGGGGGCTACGGCAGGATGATGCATCACTGGGCGCATGAACCGCTGCGCTTCGAATTCGATGAGGTCGTGCTGGCCGAGGTGACCCGCCTGCACGAATGGGCGGGCCTGTTCGCCTGGCGCGAAACGCTGGAGGTGGTGCGGGCATGGAAGCCGGACCGGGTTGCCCGCGTGGTCGCGCAGGCGCTGGCTTCAATCGGGGTGGCGAGGGGCGACGTGACGCAGTGCGCGCAGGTCGCGCTGTTTGACCCGGAGTCCGGCCAGTGGCACTTTGTGCCGCGCTGGCCCACCGACGTGATAGCAGGGGAATCAGCTTGAAAGCTCGTTACGATATTCGCCACGGTGATAGCACGACGGCCGACGGGCGGGTCATCGCCACGTCGCCCGGTGACACGCTGGACGGTCTTGCGGTTGCGTATGAAGGCGACGCGGTGTGGTGTCCGAAATGCCAGACGAGCGGGAAAATCGTCTGCGTGGGCGAGCGCCTGCCCGACCGTGGACCGGGTGGGCGTCAGTCGGCGCTCAGTGGTGACTGGTGTCTGTGCAAGTGCCGGCCATGCCCGCTGCTGATTCCGTCGCAATACCGCTGCGGTACGCGCGCCTGAGCGCATGGGTTGGGATCAGGCCTTTACCGCCCGAAAATAACGTCTAACTATCTGAATCAAAAAGACTCCCAACAAATCTGGGGTTCCGGCTTACACCCCCTGATCGGCGAATTCGCGCCGCAAGTGGTGATTCTCGATATCGGCTTGCCGCTTCTGAACGGCTATGAAGTAGCGCGGCGCGTTCGCAGCGATCATCGCGGCGCCGGCATTCTGCTGATCGCCGTCACCGGCTGGGGTCAACAGCAGGACAAGCAGACCGCCGAGGCGGCCGGCTTCGACCATCATTTCACCAAGCCCGTCGATCCACGCGAATTGCAGCGCGTGTTGAACCGGCAGCGCGTGTTGAGCCGGCAGCGCGTTTAACCGTCGCCGCGCAAAGCCGCTGCAACCCGCGCGATCTGCTGTTTCGCCGCTTCATACACATGCTCGGGCGTGAAGCCGAATTTCTTCTTCAGATCGCTCAACGGCGCGGACGCACCGAAAGTATGCATCGCCACCTGCGCGCCCAGGCGCCCGACGTAGCGATCCCAGCCGAGCGTGGCAGCCTGTTCGACGGCCACTCGCGCGTCGATGTCCGGCGGCAGCACCGAGTCCCGATACGCGTCGTCCTGACGCTCGAAGATATCCCACGACGGCATCGACACCACGCGCGCCGCAATCCCCTCGCTCCCGAGCTTCTCGTAGACGTCGACGCATATCGACACTTCACTGCCTGTGGCCAGCAATAGCACCTGCGGCTTCTGCCCGTCAGGCGCATCGGCCAGCACGTAAGCGCCCTTCTGTACGCCCTTGGCCGACGCATAGCGGCTGCGGTCGAAAGTCGGCAGCGGCTGGCGCGACAGGACGATGCACGACGGCCGCCGCGGCTGCGACAGCGCCACGCGCCACGCTTGTGCCACTTCGTTCGCGTCGCCTGGACGCAGCAGCGTCAAGCCGGGCACGCCGCGCAGCGACGCCAGTTGCTCGATCGGCTGATGAGTCGGACCGTCTTCGCCGACACCGATCGAATCGTGCGTGAACACGAAGATGGCCGGAACTTCCATGATCGCGGAGAGGCGGATCGGCGGCTTCATGTAGTCGCTGAAAATCAGGAAGGTCGAGCCGAACGGCCGCAGATTCGACAACGCGAGGCCGTTCACCACCGCGCCCATCGCATGTTCGCGAATCCCGAAGTGCAGATTGCGGCCGCCATAGTTGTCGTGCTCGAAGCTGCCCGCGCCTTCGAATTTCAGGTTGGTCTTGGTGGACGGCGCCAGATCGGCCGCCCCGCCGATCATCCACGGCACGCGTGCGGCAATCGCGTTGAGCACCTTACCCGACGAATCGCGCGAGGCGATGCCCTTCGGGTCGGCATCGAAAGCCGGAATGTCGCTGTCCCAACCCGCCGGCAATTCGTGCGCTTCCATCTGCGCGAATTCGCGCGACAGCTCCGGGTACTTCTGCGCGTACGCCTCGTACTTCGCTTGCCATGCCTCGCGTGCCGCCTCGCCGCGCGCGCCGATGCCTTGCTCGAAACGTTCGTGCACGCCGTCCGGCACGTAGAAGAACCTGTCTTCCGGCCAGCCGTACGCGCGCTTGGCGAGCGCCACTTCCTCCACGCCGAGCGGTTCGCCATGCGCGGACGCCGTGTCCTGCTTATGCGGCGCGCCCCAGCCGATGATGCTGTTGACCACGATCAGCGTCGGCTTGCCGGTGACGCTCTTCGCTTCGACAAGCGCGGCTTCGAGCGCCGCGGTGTCGTTCGCGTCCCGTACGTGCAGCGTGTGCCAGTTGTAGCCGCGAAAGCGGCTTTCCACATCGTCGCTGTACGCGAGGTCTGTGTGGCCTTCGATCGTCACGCGGTTGCTGTCGTAAATCCAGATCAGGTTCGAGAGCTGCAAATGGCCGGCGAGCGACGCCGCTTCGTGCGAAATGCCTTCCATCATGTCGCCGTCGCCGCATAGCGCGTAGACACGGTAATCGAACAGCGGCGCATCGGTTCGATTGAAATGGGTCTCATACCAGCGCGCCGCCATGGCCATGCCGACACTGTTGCCGAGCCCCTGGCCGAGCGGCCCGGTGGTGGTTTCCACGCCGGTCGTCAAGCGGTACTCGGGGTGGCCCGGCGTGTTGCTGCCGATCTGGCGAAAATGCCGGATATCGTCGAGCGAGACAGCGGGCTTACCGGTCGGCTTGCCCTCGTCGTCCACCGCCTTCACGTTGGCCAGATGCAGAAGCGAATACAGCAGCATCGACGCATGCCCGACCGACAGCACGAAGCGGTCGCGGTTCGGCCACAACGGTTCGTCCGGGTCATAACGCAGATGGTGTTGCCACAGATGATAGGCAACCGGCGCCAGTGCCATCGGCGTGCCTGGGTGGCCGGAATTCGCCTTTTGCACGGCGTCCATCGACAGCGTGCGAATCGTGTTGATGCACAACTGATCGAGGGCGGGATCGTTTTGCATGGGGACACTCCTTGTTCGGCGGTTGAGAACATCGCCGGGACGCGCTGCATCGGCATGCCCGGCGAACCGTGCTCGTCAGGAAGAACTCGTCAGGAAGAACTCATCAGGAACCGCTGCCAACCTCGCCGATGATGCGCCGATGCGCGCAAATCTGCACGGCGCGTTACAGACAGGCACGTGCAAGCGCCATGCCGGGCCGCCAGTCAGGGGCTGAACTTTCAGACGGCTTGCGGCCCTGACGGGACGCAAAGCCGGAAGGGATCAACCGCAGGCAATGCACGTATTCGCCGCGATCAAGCCGCGCGCAGCCAGTGTTCGGCAAGCGGGCCGTGGGCGCCGTCGATCGGGTCCGTGGGGGAGACTGGCGATGCGGCGGTCGGAACGAAAAAGGCGGGCCGGGATGCCCGGGCGCGCCTTGTGGTCCTGCTATACGTCGTAAAGAACGACGTGCCGCTCATTACACGCTTAGCGCAGTTTCGCGACGTCCTTATCGCTCACACGTGTCGCCGCCGGATTGCCGAACTGCGTCGTCACGTAGTTCGTGAGCGCGGCGATCTGCGCATCGCTCAGTTGCGTGGCGAACGCCGGCATGCCGACGTCGTTGCCCGGGGTTTTGCGCTGCACGCCGTGCAGGATCACCTGCACCAGATTGTCCGGATTGGACGCACCCACCGTCGAGTTACGCAGCAGCGACGGATAGTAGCCATCGGGCGTGCCCTTGCCTTGCGCCTGGTGGCACGTCGCACAGTTGCCGAGATACAGCCGCGCCGGATCGAGCGTGCCGTCGTTCATCGCCACGCCGCGCAAACGCGCAACATCCGTCGAAGGACGGCCCCACGAGCTGCGTGACTGCGAGCTGCCGTCGCTCACCGCGGGCACCGTGCGAACGTAGGTGGCGATCGCATCGATATCCGCGCCGGTCATCTTCGAGAAGCTATGCTCGACCGCTTCGCCCATTGGGCCAGCCGCTTGCGCGAGGCCCGGCACGCTGCCGGTTTGCAGGTACTGCACCAGTTGCGCATGGGTCCAGCCGCCGATCCCGCCATGGGTCGCCGACGTGATGTTGTAGCCGTCCCAACCCGCCAGCACCGAACCGCTGAGGAAGCCGCTGCCGGTTTCGTCGAGCGCCTTCTCCTGTATCGCGAAGCCGCGCGGCGTATGGCAGGTGCTGCAATGTGCGAGGCCTTGCACGAGATACGCGCCGCGGTTCCATGCGGCGCTCTGGTTCGGCCTGGCTTCGTACGGGCCGCTCTTCAGGAACACCCAGTTCCATACTGTCAGCGGCCAGCGCATGTTGAGCGGCCACGGAATGGCGCTTGCGCGCGTGGCCTGCTTCACCGGCGCGACGCCGTATCGGAAGTAAGCGTAGAGCGCCTTCACGTCGTCATCGCTGACTTTCGCGTAGGACACGTACGGCATCGCCGGATACAGGTTATGACCGTCCTTCGACACGCCCTTGCGCACCGCGCGATCGAAATCGGCGAGCGTCCAGTTGCCAATGCCGGTTTGCAGATCCGGCGTGATGTTGCTCGAATAGATCGTGCCGAGCATCGGCACTTTCAGCGGCAGGCCGCCGGCGTACGGCTTGCCCCTGGCGGTGCTATGGCAGGCCATGCAATCGCCTGCCGTCGCGAGGTATTCACCGCGCTTGATCAACGCGGTGTCGTTGCTGCTGACGCCCGCATCGGCTTGCGCCAGAGCAGGCACCGTCAGCGCGCTGGCCAGCAGCCAGAAAAAAGTCTTTTTCAGCACGTTCAAACTTCCTTCTTCAACTGGTCTGCCATGCGAAGTGCAAGTGCGGCAATGGTCAGCGTGACGTTGACGGTGCCGACGGTCGGCATCGTCGCGCTGCTGGAAATGAACAGGTTCGGGTGATCGAAGGTGCGGCAATGCTTGTCGACCACCGAATCGCGCGGGTCGCTGCCCATGATGGTCGCGCCCGTGATGTGGTTGTTCGGCGCGAACTCGTCCTGATACTCGATCTCCGTGCCGCCCAGCACCTTCGCTGCGTTTGCGTAGACCTCTTTCGTATGGACTGCGCCGCGCTTCACGTAATCGTCGATCGCGTAGGTAATCTCCGGGCGCGGAATGCCGATCGCATCGACTTCCGTCTTGCTCGGTACGATGCGGTTTTGCGGCTGCGGCAGGATTTCGTGGAAGCAGTCGAACTCGACGAAGCGCGCCGAGCGGTCGCGAATCTGCGCATCCAGCTCAGCGGGCTTGATCAGCTTGCCTTGCTTGAAAATTTTCTGGGTTTCCTGATCGACGCGCGACAGGTTCGACAGGTGGATCTTCTTGGCCGCTTCGGTCGAACGGAACGCACCGTCGCGAAAGCCGATCAGCGAGGTCATTTCCTGCGGGCCGCGGCCCGGCCACAGCTTTTCGTCCGCGTAGAAGGTGACGCCGGTGCCCGGGTGATCCATCAGGTTGCGGCCCACCATGTCGGAGCTGTTGCCCACGCCGTTCGGGAAGTCGTGGCTGGTGGACATCAGCATGATCTTCGGCGTTTCGATGCCGTTCGCGGCGAGCACGAAGTACTTGCCTTCCACGCGATGCTCGTTGCCTTGCGGGTCCTTATACAACGCTGCGGTGATGCGTTTTTGCGGACCGACTTCGAGCTTGTGGACCACGGCGTTGTCGATCAGCTTCGCGCCGGCCTGCTCGGCCTTTTCGACGTGCACGATGCCGTTGTACATCGCGCCGATCGGGCAGATCGGCATGCAGTTGTTGTTGCCGCAGCAGGTCGGCCGGCCGTCGTAGGGACGGCTGTTGCGCGCCACCGGCTCGGTCACGACGTGATAGCGCGAGTCGAAGCCGTTCAGCTTGCTCTTGATGGTCTGCTCGTTGTACGACAGCGGCAGCGGCGCCATCGGGTACGGCTGGCTGCGCGGCGAACCGAGCTCTTCGTCAGTCGGGCCCCACACGCCGAGTTCTTCTTCGGCGCGCTGATAGTACGGCTCGAGTTCGTCGTATTGCATCGGCCAGTCGCGGCCCACGCCGTACACCGTCTTCATCTTGAAGTCGTTCGGCATGAAGCGCCACGCGGACGCCGCCCAGTGCCACGTCGTGCCGCCCACTGCCCGGATGTACTGCGAGTTGAATTTGTGCTCGCCCTTCAGGATCAGATAGTTGTTGGGCGGGCCGTATTCCGGATGCGGCGCCCATGCGCTCGACGGATACGGCGCTGAGTTATCCGACTTGTCGAACTGATTGCGAAAGCGCTCGACGATCTCCCAGCGCGGCATGCGCGGCCCTGCTTCGAGCAGGATCACTGACTTGCCCGCGAGCGCCATTTGATGCGCGACGATCGCGCCCGCGACGCCCGACCCGATGACGACGATATCGGCTTGTTGTGTGTCGGCCATTGCTTAAACTTGCCTTTCGATGGGTTTTGCCGCCCAGAAACCGGGCTTGTTGGGGCAGTACGAGCGGATGATCAGCGTGTCGGAGACCACGCCGAACATCAGCGCCTGTTCATAGGTCACGACGACGTTGTCGACCGTGCCGAGATACCAGGCTTCCATGATCTTCAGCGCGAGCGCCTGTTGCGCGGCATCGGCGGAACCGGCCGCCAACGCGCCGGCCAGCTTCGGCAATTGCTGCGCGAGATCGGGTGTGGACTTGCGCAACGCGGCCAGAAGGCGCGTGCCGACATCGCGATCAAGACCGGACCTGGCCGTCAGCGATTGCGACAAAGTCATGAAGGCATCGAGCGGCACGGCCGTTGTGTCGTCGGCCAGCGCTTTGAGCGTGAGCGAGCCGGTGAGACCGGCCGCCGTCAACGCGAGCGCGCCCTGGAGCCAGCGGCGGCGCGTCATGCCCGACGCTTCACCGCTCGCGGAGTGCGCCCCGAAGGAAGTCCCCTGGGGGGGCGCCTCGTGAGTGTCTTGTGGAGTCAATTGTTGTTTATCCCTTGTGATGCGTTCAATGCGTTCAATGCGTTCAATACGTACTGCGAGGCTATCCGTGTTGCCGAAGGTGTTGCCGGATCTCTTTCTGAAACCGCTTCAAAACTGATGCAGCATGCCGACGTAAGCGCCGGTTTGCGACTCGCCCGCGAGCGGACTCGTGTTGCTGGACGCATCACGCGGCGACGCTTCCAGCGAGAAACTCGCGTTGCCGCTGTTGCGCACGTAAGCGACCGTGCCATACAGGAAGGTGCGCTTTGACAGGTTGTAGGTGGTGCCGAGCACGTACATCATCGCGTGGCCGGACGGATCATGTGACGCATCGCCGGCGCCGTCGCCGACCTTGACGTAATAGCCGCCGCCCGTCACCGCCCAGCGCGGCTGGAAGTTATAGGTGGCGCCGAGCCAATAGTGATCCGCACTGTCGGCCACGCCGGCCGGCGAATCCGGCGCCGCGTAATGCGTATAGGCGCCCTGAATCTTCACCGCGTCGAAGTGCAGGTTCGCACCGACAAAATACTCGCGCGAACTCTGGAAGATATTGCTGAACCGGCCGTTGCTGTCGCGCAGTTCGTCATAGATGCCGCGCACGTCGAAAAGCGGCGAGTGATACGTGAGCATGATGCCGTCCGAGCGGCCGAATTCGCCGGCCGCACCGCTGTTGAACGCGCCCGGCTGATTGCCGAACGCGTACTGCGCCTGCACGTCGAAGCCCCAGAACACCGGGCTGTGGTACTCGACGTTGTTATTGGTCTGCTGCCAGTTGCGCCCGCGCACCAGCGAAGCCGATGAAAACGCCTGCTGCACGAACGGATCGAATTCCCACACGCCGTCGCTGTCGATGAACAGATTGCGCCCGGCCTGCAGCGTGCCCCACTCCTTGCTGGACAGACCCGCGAACGCGCGCCGCGACCAGAGCCGCCCGCCGCTGGTGGTGCCGTTCATCACCTGCAATCCGGTTTCGAGGTTGAAGATCGCATTCAATCCGCCGCCGAGGTCTTCCGTACCTTTGAGGCCAAGCATGCTGGTGCCCCAATCGCCGCCTTCCGCGCTCCAGCGGCTCGAACTGCCGCCCGCGCCATTGCTGACGTGATTCAGGTATTCAACGCCGCCGTCGAGGCGGCCATATAACGTCACGCTGGTTTGACCGTAAGCCAGCGGGCTTGCCACCGCTAAGGCAGCCATTAATTTCGTACGTAGTCTCATTGTTTGCCGTGAATTTTTTCTGTCGCGATGTTGGGCAAAGCGGATCGCGAATGAAACAAAACTACTCGACGCAGCGTGCCGCGATTTTCTGCTGCGCGGCCGCGAATCTTGACGCAAGGGCCGCAACGGACCCGGCTGCGGGCGTCTGGACGGTATTCGCAATGACCTGTTACGCATACCGCCCTACGTCGGGGAAGCGGGATTTTACCCAATTGCAAATGATGGTGTTGTGAAACTACACGCTTCGCGTGTCGAACTATAGGTGATAGACGCTTGATAGCCTATTCCGCTTGACGCAATAAACTTTTGCTGACAGTGCGCTCGACATTGGAGATCAGACGCCGATTCGGCAGATCGAAAGGCACCCACGATAAGATAGGCGGCGAATTGCCATCCGCCAAATCAAAACTCGCTATTTGCCGTGATTCGCTACTCCAATATTCGCCATTTGCCATGAACGCGCCTGAATTGACCGAAGACGAAAACCTTGGCCTCTATCAACGCGCGACCGAACACGGCGCGGAATGGTGGCGCGTCAGCATCGCGGACCGCCCGGAAAACTACCGGCTCGAGCACGGCGTCGATGACGGCAACGGCGCTGCGGCGGTCGATATCGATCTGGTGGTCGACGCGGAGAATCTGCGCGCGAAGCTGAAGAAATGGCGCCGCGAAGGCTTTGCAATCGACGCGGGCGACGCCGCGAGCGAGCAGACCCCGCTCGAACGCGTGGCCTTCATGCCGGAGCTTGAACGGGTGGCCGCGCTGGCGTCGGCGGCCAGACATCGGCACGCGGAGCACGCGCCAGAAACCGTGCGCATCGGCCGTACCGACGTGCCATGCGGCGGCGGCAACCCGCTCGTGCCGCGCGTCAATCCCGCGTATCTGTTTTCCGGGCGCGTCAACGACATCGTCGAAGATATCGTCGAGAACCGGCGCGTGATGCTGATCGGCCATACCGGCGCCGGCAAGACGAGCCTGATCGAACAGGTCGCGGCGCGCTCGCGTCACGGCGTGTTGCGCTCGAACATGAATGGCCAGACCACGGTCGGCGATTTCGTCGGTTTCTGGACCGTCAAGGGCGGCGAAACGATCTGGGTGGACGGCGTGCTGCCCACGGCGATGCGCGAGGGGCTCTGGCTGATCGTCGACGAAATCGATTTCGCCGAGCCGTCGATTCTCGCGGCGCTCACCGCCGTGCTCGAACCGCATGGGCGCCTCGTGCTGAAGGAGAAAGGCAACGAGATCGTCGCGCCGCATCCGGCCTTCCGGTTGTTCGCCACCGCGAATGCGGTCGGCGCGATGAGCCAGTTCCGGCATCTCTACCAGGGCGCGAATCTGATGAACGAGGCGTTTCTCGATCGCTGGCGCGTCTATCTGCTCGACTATTTGACGCCGGCCGAAGAAGCCGATGTGCTGATGCGCACGCTCGCGCCACATATGACGCGCGCGCTCGCCGACACGCTCGCGGCAATCGCCGCCGACTGCCGCGCGGCATTCGCCCGCGAGGATCTGTCGAGCGCGTTCTCGACCCGCCGGCTGCTCGACTGGGCCGAACTGATGCTGCGCACCGGCGACCCCGAACGCGCCGCTGGACCGGCGATCTACGCGAAGATCAGCCCGGAAGACGCGGCGCTGATTCGCGGCATCGTGCGCCATCACATTGCGCCGGCCGCCTGACGGTGAGCGTGATGCACGCAGCGCGCGACACGCGGGGCTTCGCCTTCGAATCGACGCTCGGCAAAGTGGCGCGCGTGCTCACCGGGCAATACGGCGTGACGGTCGCGTTCAGTCCGGATGGGCCGCGTGTCGAACCCGGCCGCATCGTGATTCCCGACTATGAGCTGAGCGGCGGCGTCGAGCGCGACGTGTTGATCGGTTATCTGGATCTGCTGGTGGCGCGCGCCAAGCATTCGTCGCTCGTGCAACTCGCGGCGTTGCCGTCCGGCGTCGCGGCAAAGCTGGCGCAGGTGATCGAAGACCGCCGCGTGTGCGCGCAACTGCTCGACGAATATCCTGGTGCGCGCTGGTTCATCGGCAAGCTGCGCGCGCACGCCGCGCAACAGGCGCGGCAGCATTGGCCGAAGCTGCACTGGCGCGACCGGCTGGTCTGGCTGGTGGAGCGCGCGCTGTGGGACGAAACGCCGGGCTCGACCGAGGCGAGCCATTCGCTGATGGCCGCGCTGCATGCCGCGCAAGATTTGCTCGAACAGGCGCGTGCGAGCGGCTCGACTGCGCACAGCATCGCGGCGGCGCAAGACTTCGTGGCACGTGTGCGGGCGCTGTCGGCGGGCGACGTCAACAGCATGATGTTCAGCGCGGATCCGCTCGAAGACATCGACACGGAAACTGCCGCGACCTCGTCCGAACCGTTCAGCGACGCCGCCGCCCTGCCCGATCAGGACAACACCACCGCACCGCCTGCCGATCAGAGCGGCGGCGCGCAGGCTGAAAACGCAATCGGCATGGGGCAATCGTTAGCCGACGCGCAGCAGCCGTCGGCACGCTGCGCAGGCGAAGCAGGCACGGCGGCAGACTCCGTACGCGCACTGCTGTCGATCCCGCTCGCCACCGAATTCGACGAAATCACCGATCTCACCGGCCAGGGCGACGGTGCAACGTGGCGCGCACTACGCACCAAGGCCCGCGAGGAAACCGCGCCGCTCAAGGAGAAACTCGAGCGCGCATTGAGCGCCGACGAACGCACGCGTTGGCGTCGCGAACAGGAGCGCGGCGAAATCGACCGCACGTCGCTCGCCAAACTGGCGACGTCACCGGGTTACCGCACGCCGTTTCGCACGCAGCGGGCGGCCAAGGGACGCAATGTGGCCGTGAGCCTGCTGATCGACCGCAGCGGTTCGATGGCCGGGCGCAAGATCGAACTCGCGCGGCTCTGCGCGTCCGCGCTGTGCGATGCGCTCACGCAGTTGTCGTTCGATTGCGAAGTGCTCGGCTATTGCTCGCTCGAATCGGCGCCGATGAAGCAGTTGTATGAGCGGCAAGTGTCGGCGGGCGTGGATTTGCGGCGCTATAACCGCTTCGTCGAGCGGCTCGATCTGAAAGTCTATAAACGCTTCGGCGCGACCGATCCGAGCGGTATCGCGGAAATCGACTGCGGCCATGAGAATCCCGACGGCGAGGCGCTGGCCTGGGCGGCCGCCCGGCTCGCCGATCATCCGGCCGGACGGCGCATCCTGATCGTGTTCTCCGACGGCTATCCGTCGACCGGCGACGGTAATCCGCACGTATTGCGCAGCGATCTGCGCGAACGCGTCGCGGCGATCGGCAAGCGCGGCATCGAACTGGTGGGCATCGGCGTGCTGACCGATGCCGTCGAGGATTTCTATCCGCACAACGTGGTGGTGAGCCGCCTCGCCGACTTGCCGGCAACAGTGTTCTCGGTGTTGAGCGCGATGCTGCTGACGCGCTGACCCGCTACGCCAGCCGCAGGGCGGGCACGCTCGACGGACCTGACGCGGCCTGGGCGTGGCGCTGCGCTCTATTTGACCACGGGCTGCATCTGCGCAATCGGAATCAGGAATTCGGAGAAGCCGGTCAGCATGATCTGCACGCCGATGCACAGCAGCAAAAACGACGATACCCGCATTGCGACCTTGGTCCCTTCCACGCCGAGATACCTGGCGAAGATCACCGCGCGGCTGTAGATCAGGTAGACGACGACGGCCACGACGATCGAGATCACCACCGACGCGATACTCGACACCACGAAGTCGGACAGCTTGTGCGTGCGGTTCGCGGTCAGCGCGATGGCGGTGGCGATCGAGCCGGGCCCGGTGGTCAGCGGAACGGTCAGCGGGAAGAACGCCTTTGACATCGCGTTATCCGCATCCACACGCTTGACGGGTTGCTCGGTGGGTTGCGTATCGGGCGCGTTGAGCATCTGCCAGCCCCCCACCGCCACCGCGAGGCCGCCGCCGATGCGCAGCGCCTGTATCGAAATACCGAAGAAATGCAAGATCGGCGTACCGACGAAAAACGCCACCAGCAGCACGCACAGCACGTTGATGGCGATTTTCCTGGCGAGTGCGGTGCGCTCCTCCGTGGTCAATGAGGCAGTCCGGTCAAGGAAAACGAAAGCAATGCCGATGGGGTTGATGATGCTGATCAGCCCGGTAAAGCCAAACAGAATGTCCGGGATCAGACTTTCGACCATACGCGATCCATATCGGGCAGCGGCTCGGGCGGACTCACCGCGCACCGTGCGCCGTGCTGTGTTGACGGGGCTGGACGCGCTGTGCGCCGTCCAGGTTCGATTGCTCGGGTGGCGTGACCGGATGATATCGTGGCGCGGCACGCGATTCGCAATAAAGCGTGCCGACGAGCGTGCCGACCCCGCGTGCGACTGACATTGCATCGCAGCAACCTCGCTGCCGAAAGATGCTCGCACAACTTTCGGAAAGCCTACACTTTTTTGAGGCTCTTTTGAAAACGGAGTGGGTAACGGGGCTCATCGGGCATGCTCATTAAAGCGTGAGAAGTCGAGTTTTCC